>CAVLCC010000011.1:0-46286 GCA_963661535.1 Senegalimassilia sp. | reverse complement strand
GAAACGATTTCCACTCATACTTGATGGAACTCTAAAGGTCTCACTTACGCCAGTCTCATCGTCTTTGACAATTGTTCCGTCAAACCAAGTGTAGACGTAGTAGGTTGCCATGTTGCCAACACTAATTGTGGAGCCAGCAGGTGCATTAACTGTAACACTAAGAGCTTTTGGAATAGCAGTTGAAATAGAAAGACTTGATTTGGTATTTGTTGAATTCTTTGTAACTGTGATAGGCATGTAGTCTGTAGCATACTCATCTGAAGGAGTAAATGTTGTGCTTATTGTGCCTTCTGCTATAAACAAAGAACTCTTATAGACTGTGCCATAGCTATCTGCCTCACCAAAGTCTGTAGCATGAACATTACCACTAGCATCTTTTACAACATAGTCAACAGTATAATCTGTTCCAAACTCCCACTTAACACTTTGGCTATCCACAGTCTTTGTGTTAGTTGCATAGATTTGATATGCACGCTGAATCTTGATTCTGTTGTTTTGACCATCGGCTACATTAATAGCAATACCACCGTTATATGCATTGTTGGCATCGTAGCCCTCAACCCAATAGTCGCCAGATTCAACAGTAGTTACATACATCATCTGGTTTCCACCATCAGGGTCATCAACTAACTCAACGCCTTCTAAAAGGTTTGTCTCACCCTTTTGACCATTTGTATATGTATAAAGCTTAAAGGAGTTAATTTGTGCTGAATGTACACCTTTTAATGTAAGTTTTGCCTGACTTGCAAGCAAAGCTTCTGCGTCTTCATCTGCCTGCTTGTCATCTTGAGCTATTGTGGCCTCGGTCGCAATATTTGCGCAAGAATTATTAACTTCCTCTATTGCAGAACTAATGCCGCTATTTGAAAAGTTTGCACTAGCATCCTCGCTAGTTTTTTGCTCTTCATTTGAAGTTGATACAGAAGTTGATTCACTCATCTTCTCAGACGTATTGGCATATGCCTGAGTAGGTACAAATCCAACAACCATTACAACAGCTAGTATTGTTGCAATAATTCGTTGGGAAATAGGTGGAAGTTTTGTCTCCATAGTTATCCCTTCTATCAAAAAACGTCCATTACACACATAAACATATAAAGCATTAGCAGTTTTAAAATTGCATATACTTTATATGTTATTTTGCATAGCTATATATCAAGACAGCTTTAAGCAGTATTACTATACACTAATTTTGCTAAAAACCCGCCCTATACTTGATAAATGGTTTTATTTAGTGATTTTGTAGTGAATGAGTAGTGATGCATGCAATATACATACAATTTAAGGGTCATTAAAAAAGATACAATGAATATATTCTTAAATTTACATTGATATTCAACACAAGATAATAAAGAAGAAATTTGCTTTGATGCTCTCTGTGGAAAAATATAAAAAAGCTCCGCTCAAAACAACAACATAAACGTCGCAATCTTAAGCGGAGCAATAAACTCAAACAATCTATAAAAGACTAGCAAGTCTCACAAAAACTTAGAGGTTGCTAACAATTCTCTCAGTATCTTTAGCAATTTGTAGCTCTTCGTCAGCTGCTACAACAACAATTTTGACCTTTGAGTCATCAGCAGAAACAACCTTGTAGACTGCATCTCCAACACGACCAGCATTTTTCTCTTTGTCAATCTTCATGCCAAGGTGCTCGAGTCCTGCAAATACTTGCTCGCGAATAATGTCGCTGTTCTCGCCAATGCCTGCAGTCATAACAACGCAATCTGTATGATCCATAATTGCAAAGTAAGAACCAATGACTTTTTGGATTCTGTATACATACATCTCAAGAGCTAGTTTTGCATCTTCGTTGCCGTTGTTTGCAGCTTCTTCTACTGCGCGCATGTCGCTGTCTACACCAGAAATGCCCAAAAGTCCAGATTCAAAGTTCATCAAATGATCCATCTCTTCTGGAGTTTTGCCCTCTTTTTGCATGATGTAAACAACGATTGCTGGATCAATTGAGCCGCAGCGAGTTCCCATCATAATGCCCTCTAGAGGAGTTAGACCCATGCTTGTGTCGATGCATTTTCCTCCAGATACAGCAGAAATGCTTCCGCCATTTCCAATGTGGCATGTGATGATATTTGCATCTTCTACGTTCATGCCAATAGCTTCAGCACCTTTTTGTGCTGCATAGCGGTGTGAAGTTCCATGTGCACCATAGCGTCTAATTGCCATGTCAGTGTAATATTTTTTAGGAATTGCATAGCGATAAGCCTTTGGAGGCATAGTCATATGAAAAGCGTTATCGAATACAAATACTTGTGGAACCTCGGGCAAAATTGAGCGAGAAAGCTCAACGCAAGCTGCAGCATGTGGGTTGTGCAAAGGTGCAAGTGCTCCACAGATTTTAACTTTTTCTAGTGAGTCGTCTGTAACTAAAACGCTCTGCGCAAAGTATTCTCCACCAGATACAACACGGTTGCCAATGCCCTTGATTTCATCAATTGAAGATACAGGGGATTTTGCATCATTTTGCAAGAAATCTAGCAAAATACCTAGCGACTGTGCTACCGAAACATCTGTGCTAAGGTCGCGATCAATAACTTTTTCGTCTCCAACCTTAACTGTGATGTGAGCTAGGTCTGTGCCAATAGCCTCAGCTACTGTTTTCATTAGGCACTTAGGACCTTCTGTATCTAGCAGCTGACTTTTCATACTTGAGCTGCCTGCATTAACAACCAATACGAGCATCTGGACCTCCTATGTCCTCTTAAATACAACAGCCTTATATCTTGTGTTGATGCTAGTATCTTTGAGCAAGACTTAAAGACTGTTTGCTTTCTTTTTTAAGAAAGCGCCTTTGGGATTGTGAGGTGATTTTTATGAATAAACCCCTAAAAACACCACTAAAGCAGAATAATAATTTGGCTCATTTGGGTCAAGTCAAAAAGTATTTAAATCGGGTATAAAAACAACTATTGCACGCTTGACGGAATAAAACTAGATGTAAAAACCGTATGTAATTGCTTAGTTTGTGCTTAGTTTGGTGGATCTTAAAACGCATTAACCAAAACTTCAGCAACACTTTTATGACGCACAGAGCTATATAACAACCGTTTACCGTGGCTAACTTTTTAATTTCAAATATTCCCTTGCCTGGAGTAGGAAATAAGTGTATAAAGTTAACTGGAACGAACTTTTGAATGGAATGCAACGCCCCCTATGATTGCTAATCATTCAAAAAGGCAAAAGAAATGGATTGGCTTATACATCCGCAATAAAAAGCCAATCCACCTCCTCTCCTCTTTCCTATAGATAAAGCCGGACTTCATCCCCCGGCTCTATCTATGTCTTTATATCAGGAGTTTATAAAAATCTAGCAGAGCTTTGCAAAACAAATACTTTTAGCCATGCAAAGCGCGCCATATCCAATTGCTAATCCTTTAGTTGTTTGCCAAACCAAGACTCAATATCTGGAGAAACTGCGGCACTACCACCCAAAATCCAACCTTGTACGATGGAGTCCTTATTATTCCCAACCACATCTTGGATAGAAGAATAACTATACGTATCATCATTTACAAGCAAGATCGCAGAGTTATATCTAAGAGATAAGGTAACACCTGCTAGAGCATCTGCAAATCCATTTGCATTAGTGAGTGCAATATTATCTACAGACAATATATTTTGAGGCGTAAATGCATATGAGGTATCAAAGCCACATTCCCAATTTACAATTTTTTGAGAGGTTTGCAAACGTGTGTCTCCTGCCAAGACAACATACTGTTTATCATAGCCTAGGCTTGATTTAACGCTTGCCTCATTTACTGCAGCATTTCCACCTGTAATAACTATCTTCTTAAAGCCAGCCGACTTAATTTCAGAAATTTGCTCGTCTGTCAAAACTCCACCAACAGTACCAAATATAGGCGCAGAATTATTTGCACAATAAGTTCCAATGGAGAGTGCATCGGCGTAGTTGGTTACGCTAGATATTACACACGTATCTCCCCATGAACCTTTGCCTTGCTTATATATTTCTAGCCCTGTCTCTACCCTGCCTATACCTGCAAGTCTTTGAACGTCATACACTCCAGATATGGACTTAATTTCGTTAAATACAGAGTCTGAAACTGCGGCATTTCCGCCCGTTACAAACACAATAGTGTCACCGCGGGAGAGTCGTTTAATTTGTGTTTTTGCTTGGTCGGACAAAGAACCCGTGCTAGTTGTTATAACCGGAGCATCATAAATTCCTGCAAGGGCAGATGCAGACAAAGCATCCGGGAAGTTATCTCCAGAAGATACAATCAAATATCTGCAGCTGCGGTCCTCGTCAAATGAAGCTTTAACAATTTCTTCCATTGTGTCGTATCGCACGCCTCCGCTGAGCCTCTTGATATCTTTGACAGAAAGCTCCATGTCTTGTTCTAGTGAGCCCAACTCGCTTGTGAGTGCAATTTTAACTGAGCTTGTTCCGCTAGCTTTTGGAGTGCCCGAGATAGTTAGGGTAGATGAGTCAAAAGAAAGTCCATCGGGCAGACCCTCGACGGTAACATCAACTTTTGGATAACCTACAACCTCTATCTCTTGTTTGTAGTTATCTCCTACAAATCCAGATGCAAGAGATTGCGTAAGCAGTGTTGGGTCTTCGTTAACAACCAAAGACATACTCTTTGTATCTTTGCCAGAGCCGTTATCTGCACTAAACTCGAGTTCATATACCCCGCCCGATCCAACAGAAGGCTTTCCTAAAAGTGTTGCAGTTGAAGCATCAAAAGTTATACCATCTGGCAGAGTTCCTTTGCATGTCCACTCAAAAGATGTAGGAGCACCAGTGGCTTGAAGCTTACAACTATACGCATCTGCAGCCCCCACTTGAGCGTCGGGCAGTGACTGAGTTGTAATAACAGCTGGAGAGGTAGTCCCCACACTTAGTTCAAAACTCTTAGTGTCGCTCTTGCCGCTAGACGCGCTTGCAACTCTAACTATAAATTGATAGTTTCCGGTTTGCGTTGGAGTGCCAGAAATAATGCCTGTCGCAGCATCTAGCGCAAGACCATCTGGCAATGCACCCGATGAGATACTCCACTCAAAATCGTTAGGATATCCAATAAAGCCAATTTGGTGCCAATATTCAAATCCTTTGGCAGCACTAGGCATAGACGAATCACTAATCTGAGGATCCTCATTTACATGCAAGATATAGCTCTTTGTGCTTGCGCTGCCAACTCCGTTAGTTACGCTAAGTGTGAATTGATAAACTCCTCCGCTACCTGCAGCTGGTGTGCCAGACAAAGTTGCACTGTCGGCATTAAACTGCATTCCATTGGGGAGTTGTCCATCAAAAGACCAGCTAAATTCAGCAGGCTTTCCGGTGGCAGAAAAAGTTTTGCTATAAGACTTTCCAACTTCTGCGCTGTCAACATTAGATGTGGATATTGCAGCAGGGCAAGTATACTCATTTATCAAAATGCTAACTCTAGAACCAACACTTTGGCCAACAGAGTTTGTAGCAGTTACTACAAAGTTGTAGTTCGCATAAAATCTTGGAGTTCCACTAATTACTCCAGTTTGCGAATTTAAAGTAAGTCCATAAGGCAAATATCCACCAGTGATCTTCCACTCAATGTCCTCGGCAGGATAACCTCGCTCTAACTCTAATTTTTGTGAATAAGACACTCCAACCATACCCGCCTCTAACGCACCACTAACCACACTTGGGCGTTCATTAACTGTTAGCGTTAAAGTCTTTGAGGTTGTGCCTTGTGAATTTGTGAGCGTAAAGCGCAAGTCGTATGTACCTCCAGAGCCTTGTGCGGCAACTCCAGATAAAGTGGCAGTAGAGCCATCAAATGAGATACCTTGTGGTAAAGCCCCCTCAAATGACCACTTGCACTCCCCTGTGGTGCCAATCGCTTCTAGTTGTGCACTATAACTTTGGGGATTTGTATCGATGCTGCTTGTAGCCAAAGCATCAGGGAGCGAATTAGTAGTAATTTGTGGAGGCAGCGAGTCTACGACATTTAGCTCAAGTGTTGCAGTAGGACAGTTAAAGTTGTAGTTTGGAGCTGTGCCAATTTGTCCATCAGTTGTTGAGTTTTGATACATCGTATAAGGGAACTTGACCTCAAGTGTTTGCTTACCTGTTATCTCAAAGGCTTCGGTTTGATATTCAACATAATCTGTAATATCTCTAGTTGTGCCATTAGAATATGTGGCAGTTACCTTCATGCCCGCGGGATCAAAAGTTTCACCGAGCTCATAGCTAGTTCTATCAGGTGGAGTTGTTATCTCTACCTTTTCTATAGTTGAGCCTATAGCCATCATATAAGCCGAGTCGTTTTTGATATATATCGTGCCATACTCGTCAACTATAGGACTGCAAATGCAATATTGTTGTTGAGCCTGAGCAGGGCAGAATAGAACGTCTGCAACATTGTATTGTTGCTTATCTGTTCCAGTTTCGATTGTGCTGGTTATTGCTGAAGTTTGCCCAGGCTTATCTTTTATGTATCTAACTTTGCCAGGCGTATAGTTGTCTACAAAGTAGATATATGCATACCCCTCACTATCTACATATGCGTTGGTGCATACACTACTTGCTTGTGGACGACCACCCACGGCAACCTTATAAGCAATTGTGTTGGTTGCAAGATCGATTACATCTACGCAGTGTCCGCTTCCAACATCGCCATAACTGCTGCCTGCATCTGCTCCCACATAGGCGCGTCCATTATAGATCACAGGGGTTGCCGTGCTAGAGAGCTGACCGGTTTTGCTATTATTCTCTAGACGCAAAACTGTTATGGAACTTTTATCGAACACACCATCTGAGCCAATTTTTGCAGAGCAAAAATATCCACCTCTGCCAACCCAATACATTCTAGATGTATCTGGATCATACACAGGCGTGCTCCTTATGTTTCCAATATTTATATCCCCTGGGTAGCTAGTTATCGAATCTATAACCTTGCCAGTCTTAGTATCAAAAGAATATAAGGTTGCGCTATATGCATCTTCGCCCGACATATCCAAAACTGCATCTATGCTGCCATTGTCAGAACCAACTACAACAAAATTATCGCAAGCATAAGAGCCTGCCCAATAAAATCCTCCATTGTTGTTATATTCCCATAGGGCAACCTTGTTTTCTTTTGTTTGACTGGGATCCTCATCTGTGATTGTTAGGCAAACAAAGTCGCCATATGCAGCGCTGTCACCACTGGACTTGTTCCAAAAACCGGTATAAATTTTTCCATCTGCATAAGATATAGGGCTGTTGGGTTGTCCTCCATTAGAGCTTTGATATATCCATAAAGACTCTAGAGAATCTGCATTAAATGCTTGCACCCTACCATTTGACAGAGCCACAAAAACCATTCCTTGAGCATACGTCATAGGAGTAATTGCAAAGCTAGATGTTCCAGTCATAGTGCCACTTGCCACTACCTCGCCCGATATAGTATCTAGCTTATAGATTTTGTCTCCTGCATATGTATACAAGTATCCGTCAACCAAAATAGGACAGCCTGTTGCATTTTTATCGTAGCCCTGGCCTACCTGAGTTGCCCAGTAGAGCAAAGTATCATCAGCGGATGTTGGAGTCTTTGCACTTATGACGCTGTTGTTGTTGGAGTCTGCCCTAAACAGTGGCCACTGAGCCTCAATAGTTGGATCGATGTCTGGGTTATCTTCAGCCTTTTCTAGTGTTTGAGTAATTTTTAGACCATCAGATGCAGTCAATTCTCCTGATATTCCCTTGTATCCAGAACATGCAACTGTGTAACTGTATTTATAAGAATTGATGAGAGTAAAAGTTCCATCGCTATTGGCATCTACTCTAGCTCCAGAAATATTTTCAATAATACCAACAGAGGCATCACTAGGAGTTACATCAAATGTAACGGTTGCGCTAGGCAGCTGATTGACCCTGATTGTATAAGTTTGCTCCGTTGAGGCTGCGTCGCTGTGCGTGACCTTTAGATTGAAAACTTGTTGCTCATGCGTTGGGTCTAGCTCAATAGTTTGCTTAATCAGACCAGTCGAATAATCTTGCGTAACCCCTGCTAGAGTGCCTTGGTAGCCTCCTTGTGTTACCTCTCCTAAATTTACTGGTTGAGTAAACATATACCTAACATTTAGCAAAGTTGTGCCTTGTGGAACTCCAACCGTGTAGTCCAAAACATTTTTATCAAACCTAGTTATTGGCTCTTGGGACTGAGCACTAGATGTTTGAACCATGGATACTGTTGCGCTATCACACGAAACTCCCAAGCTCGAAAGCGTTAGAGTGCGATGTGCAGAAATCTTGTAGTCTTGATAGTACTCAGCTCCACTTGCAGGAGCACTAGCGCCCTCATATATCTGAAGAGTGGCTGTGTTTGAATAACCACCTGTTCGCAAAAAGTAATCTAAGCTAGAGAGTATATATTGAGTGTTGTAGTATGTGTGACCTGTTTTATAATCAGATGCATCTTCAAAGGTCATTGCATCTCCAGATCTTTGAGAGGAGTAGCTTGCACTTACTCTCACGCCATTATCACTATCTTGAGGAATAACCAACAACCAAGACGAAAAATCAACATCTGGCACAGAAAACACGAGTTCGTGATTTGTGTCAGAAACTTTGTCATAAGCTACACCATCATCTTTAAAGGTTGATTTTCTGCCTAGGTTTAGCTCGCTTACAATATTGCTATCATGTGGAGTTGCCACATTAACTGCGGCTCCGCTTTTTGCAACAAAATCTTCTTTTGAATGATAGTAAGTGTCCTTGGTTGCAACATAGGCATAAGACTCACCATCAAGGAGCATAAATGTTGTAGAAGTAGCACCTGCTCCACCTCCAGATGAAGCAAAAACCTCACTTCCAGCGCTGTTATAAACCTGGACGCTCACATTGCTTGAATGTGTGAGCGTTATAGAGCTTGGATCGCAAAGCATTACTTTGAGCGTGTACGTTTTTTGCAATCCATTAGATAGACTCACAACAATAGGTATTTGATAAGGAGTGTTATATGCCGAAGTGGGAATGTCTACATTTATTGCATCGCCCGCTGCGTATGTTTTGCCTGCAACTGTATATGAATATGCTCCGTCAGACACAAAACCTTGTGGTTTAACTGCCAAGGTAGAAGACGAAGTTTTTACATCATATGAATCTACAAAAGGAGCAAAGCCAGAAACTGTTTCTAGATTATCGCCTATAGCAGAAATTGAGCCTAGTGTTGGAGATCTGGTAAGAGTGGCATTGCATATCTCAACTTGATATATTGTTCCATCGGTTGAAGAGCTTGTTAGCTCATGGGTTATCTCGAACCTTATATTATTTTCTTCTAAGTTCTGATCAACCATATATTGAGGCGCAAAAGATTCGGACTCAAATGCAATTTGATTATCAGCGCTAGCCTCAGTGTAGTCTTTTCCATTTGCTCCAGTATAGAGCGCATACAACTTGTATGTGTTTTTGTAGTTTGTGTCTTTTTTGACCTCGTCGCTTGCCTGCGCATATACAAACAGATCAGTTGTTGATTTGGTTGCATCTGGAACTGCATAAGTTACATCGCGTCCCGCAGCACTTCCAGCTAATATTGTGCAATTTGCTTTGTTTGCCTGATTGATGCGCAAGTCAATTGAGCCAAACCAGTTGCTTTCTGGAAGTGCAATAGCAACTGTGTTTGATGGAGTGGAGTCGTCTACAACAAATTTTGTGCACCTAACCCCGTTTGTGCCCGCAGCGTCTAGTGCCTCATATGTATATGTGCCTGCAACAACCTCGGCTTTGCCATTAACTGCTTTGGTTTCGTTTCCATATATGTCTGTGAGTGTAATGTCTGCTGTTGCAGAAACCCCACCCTTTGTTACGCTAAAGTTCACGGCATAAGTTTGCCCGTTTATGTAGTCTTCGTATTTGTCGATTGCATTGTTTAGATTGTCTGCCAAAGTGGCAGCAGATTCTTGTGTAACAGTTGGAAATCCAACTTGCGCAGCCTTGCTGGCATTTTGGGCATCGGGATAGTTGTGCAAACCCTTTGAACCTTTTTGGTATCTAGATAGAGCATCTAAAAGAGCAATATGACCATCGCCTAAATACCCTGCGCTTTCATTTGCAGATATTGCAAGAGATGTAACCTCGCTTGCATCTATGCCGCTTAACATGTCGGTTTTGTTGCCAACATTGTGGTAGTAGTTAAAGAGTTCTTTTGTGTCTTTAACAGAAACAAGAGTGCTGCCACTAAATACAAAGTCGTAAGGAGAGCTTTCTAGAGCCTCTTGGGCTGTTTGGTTGTCTTTATAGTCAACAAACGTTGGCTCTAAAATGTATGACCCATCTGAAGCAGCCACTGCAACCATAAACTGTCCGGCAACTGGGTCTGTTGAGTCTGACAAAGTAACCTTGCCTGTAGCCATAGCACTAGCAGAAGCAGCTAGCATAGAAATTGTTAGTGCAAAAATGGTTGCTGCCAAAAATCCTTTGCGAGAACGCGTGCGCGAGGTTTTGTGCCATCGCTCGCACGAACGCGCATCGTGATCTGTTCTTTGTGTGTTGCAAGCCTTGCCAAATAAAGACATAGGGAAACGCCTCCCAAGTTATTAGAGATATCCAAAATTTATCTTTATTTAGTTTACCAAATGCAACGCACTATGCGGTTTATAAACTTGCTCCAAATACTGGTATTGGCATTTAGACCCTCAAAGCATGAGTCAACAAAAGTGACAACGTGGGCGCGGTCTTCTTCTGTAAGCTGGGCTGCATCTTTTGAAAACAGCGCCTTTGAATTTGCATCTGCAGCTCCAACAAATATTTCTTGTGAGCAAAGGTTGGCACTTTGTGCTGTATGGCCTTGTGCTCGATATGGAACAGAGCTGTCGAATTTAATCTTCAGGCACTTCTCGCCCAAAAATATACCATACGAAAAGCCATCTTTAATAGCAATTTGCAAGTCATTGGTGCGGAGGCGTTCGATAAACTCTTTTAGCTTGCGGCGCTTAATTATTGTTCGAGCAATAGCAGCTATTAGCAAAACTATTACAAGACCCAAAATCGACCACAGCAACATGAACCTAAATTCATCTGGAAGCTCAACTGAGACTGTATTGTTGGAGTCTTGCTGGTCTTGCTGCGAGTTCAAGCTCGAATCACTATCGAAGTTTCCAACGCTCCACTCCACAACATCTTCTTGAAGTTGAGTTTTATCTGTTGGCTCATAAAATGATGCATCATAAAACCCAGGTGTTACATCAAAGGGAATCCAGCCCACGCCATCGAGATAATACTCAACCCATGCGTGTGCATTGTTTTCTGTTAGCTGATATACATCTTCGCCCTCGCTGTTTGTAGAGTTGAGATTTTTGTTAGAGGAGTCTAGAACATAGCCCTCAACATATCTAGCTGGAACACCATAGTAGCGCATAAGCATAGCTGCGGCAGATGCATAGTGCACGCTATAGCCCTTTTTGCTTTGCGTTAAAAAGTAAGATACAAAATCCTCGCCTGCATTTTTGGTTGCATAGGTGTCGTCGTACTCTACCTGTGAGTCGAGCTCCTTTTTAACCAAAATCTTTGCTTGTTCACTATTTAGCTCAATGCTCTCGCCAAAGAGTTCTTCTATGGTTTGTTTTGTTTCATCTGGAATATCTAGATAGCTGCTATAAACAAATTCTCTGTAGGCACTTTCGTCTTTGAAATATGTGTCTGCAGCCTGCGATGCTAAAGACTGTTTAGATTGCAAACTATCTTGCAGTTTATAGCTTTTTTGCAAAAGCGAACCGGACGCTATAACTGTATTTTTGCTAGCAGATGATATTGTAGAAGACATATCTGTGTTAGATGATATGGATTGTTCTTCGGAGTTAATCGTAGTGACGCTGTTGCTAGCAGCTTTTTCGATGGTCTCCGCGCTTACCTCGTCGCCCTTGCCGGCATCGCCGCCATCGCTACCTTCCACACCCCCACTTATTTGACCCAGATAAGAATATGGAACGTAAGCATATCCTCCACGCGCTCCTGTATTTGCAATCGTAAATAAAGATACGCCATCATCTGCATAATCAGAAGCTAGAGCCGCCGTTGAAACTTGAGCAGGCGCAAAAAATCCATCTTGAGAAAGCCAATAGAACAAACCTTGGTTGTTTGTTACAACTTCTCCATCTAAGCCCGTCCAGGAAGTTCCATCAAAGTTCTCACCTGTAAATCCGCGGAGATATTCTCTGCACTCGCTAGAACCTGTTTGAACTTCTAGAGCAGGTCTATCAGAAGTTGAAAGAGCTCCCAAATCGTTTAGCTGTCCCATAGGCATAGCATAAGACGCCCCGCCATATTGGATTGTATATGCGATATTTAGCAAGAAGCTTTTTGCTCCCGATGTGTTTATAGTGCCAGTTCCAACCAACACAAAAGCGAGCGCAATCACAAGCAAGCTCGAAATTCCAGATACCAAAATTCCAGACAACACAGCCTGTTTGCCAATAGTGTGGCTTTTATAAATCGTGCTCACACAAAGTGCAGCTACTAGACCTAGTGCCATAACAATTAGCCAAGGGCTTGGTGGAACAAATCCCGCAACTATCAAGATGCACATTGCTAGAGCTACCAAAAAACAAGCAAGAGCATTTGCGTGGAGCACCAGTTGAACACATAGATAAGCTATTAATACCGATGCTACAGCGCAAAATATAACCAAGTCGGTGTGCGAACCTGTTGTATAAGGCAGCTGATACATCGAAGTGTGCGTGCCTAAGGTATACAAAAATCCATTTACAACCTGAGCTCCTCCACCTGATATGGGAACCCATGCACATATAGATAAAACCAAAACTGCAATTGCCAACCCAAGTGATAGTTTTAGGTCGTTGCCTTTTCCGTCTTGGAGGGCAAATAGCAACGATATACCAACAGCAACCACAGAGCACACGCTCACAACAATTGCATCGAACTGCATAGAACAAGCAGCTGCCAGACAAGCTGTAATACTAACAAAAAGAAGCATCGAAGCCACTAGCACAAGCAAAATATCAACGATAGATTTATTGTGCTTGTTTGTGGCAGGCTTTGCCCAAAAGTTTGTTTTGGTTGTTTTGCTAGACACCTTATACCACCTCCGCAAGCGAAAGCGCACTCGATGCCTCGCCACTCTTAAAGTGTATTTTTGCAAAGTTGCCATCTATTTCTAGGGCATCGCCATCGTCGCAAATAAATGCAACAACATCTATATCGTTGCCCAAATCATACACACAAGGTGGCAAACCGGTAGAAATATAAATCAAACGCGAGCAATTTATATTGCCAAACATAAGCTTATATTGATCAATACCCCCAATGTCACTTTTGCCTAGCGGGCTAGACATAAGATGACCTATCAACTCGTAGATATCTCCTTCGTCACTTATATATTCACGCGTGCAGCGGTTTTCGCGAACATTATTAGACGCAACATTAAACTGAATACCCTCATGAACCAAGCGCTCGCAAATTGCCAAGACAATCTCTGCCATTGCATCTGCTCGCGCAGGGTCTGGCTCCACGTCATAAAGAGTTTTATCCCAAAATACCAAAATAGAATTATCTAGAGGCAAAGAGGGTTCTTTTACAATGTACTCCCCTAGTTTGCTGGATAGCTTCCAGTGTATTCGTCTTATCTCATCTCCTTGCTCATATTGTCTAAGCAAGCGAACTTCAGAGAGGTCAGAACCTTTTCTATTTGGAGAATAAGTTGTGGTGTCCGACAGTGGGGAAGCAGCCAAAACATTTCGCATATATACGTCTTGCAAGTTTGGCATAATCGAAAGCCTTCGAGCTGCACTTTGATTTATCTTGCGACCCAAAATTCCAAATGGCTCCTCTATCCTGCATGTTTTAACTCTACATTCTATGCGTCCACATTCGCTGCTAGATATATAAATAGGAACTGTAACCTCTCCCCTAGAGCCAACAGACGCAACAGGCATAGCCACGCTTTTTTGTGCAGTAAGCAGGTTTTCGACTTCTACCTCGCAAACCACTCTAGATACAGGTATTGTGGAGGCATTCTTAACAACTAGATTGCAAACAACCTCAGAGTCTTTTGCAGCAGATGTTGCGCTTGTGAGTTCAAGCGAAATTTTGCTGCTTGAAAGCCAAGCAAAAACAAAGCCTGCCACAGGAACAATAACAGCAATTGCCACAATCCAAAGCGCGAGCGCACTGCTGCTCATAATAAAAGAAACTGCGCAAACACAAATTGTAAGAGCCCAAATAATATATGTAATAATTCTTCTTGCCAACTTAGATGCCAACTTAATTGCCGGGTTTAATCTTGTGTTTTAAGGGGGTTTTGGCTATCGCGTTGTGGTATATCTACCTTGCTAACCACATTTTGCACAATCATGTCGGCAGAGACCTCATTTAGGCGAGCCTTGGCATTTAAGATAAGCCTGTGTGAGCATACATTTGGAAATACCTCTAGCACATCTTCTGGCTCTACATGCTCGTGTCCGCATACATATGCGTGAGCCTGAGTCATGCGCATCAAGGCCATAGCACCACGCGGACTCATGCCTAGCTCAACATTTTCGTCATGGCGAGTGGCTTCAACCAAATTAGACATATACTCATAAATGCTATCTGCAATATAGACTTGCGCAACATCTAAGATCATCTGTGATAAGGTTTGTTTGTCGAGCACAGGTTCCACTGTATCTAGTGGATTTTTGGCATGGCGATCTTTTAGAATTTGCGCTTGAATATTTGCAGCAGGATATCCCATAGATAGCTTGACCATAAAGCGGTCGAGCTGTGAGTTAGGTAGCATTTGTGTTCCGGCAGATCCTGTTGGATTTTCTGTTGCAAGAACAACAAATGGATGAGGAAGCTCGTGGGTTATGCCATCAATAGTAACGCGCGACTCCTCCATAGCCTCTAGCAACGCAGACTGAGTTTTTGCTGATGTTCTGTTAATCTCATCTGCAAGCAGCAGGTTTGTCATAATGGCGCCGGGCTTATAACTTAGCTCCTCGGTTTTTTTATCTAATACAGAAAATCCAACAACATCTGACGGCATTGTGTCTGATGTAAATTGAATTCTTTTGTAGTCGAGTCCCAAAATTTTGGCAAACGCAAGAGCCATAGTGGTTTTTCCAGTTCCAGGCACATCTTCTAGTAGAACATGTCCTTTGGCAAGTATTGCCATAAACACACGAGCAATTACGTCGTCTTTGCCCAAAACAACTTTGCCTACTTCATCGAGTGCTCTTTTTACATTTTCATTTGCCATTCTAAAATCTCCCTGCTAAAAAATTTTTGTGGGTTATAAATTAACTTGTCTTAGATTTGTTGTCTTTGTTTGCTTTATGCCTACAAACTTGCCGTGCTTATTGCCGCGCTTGTAGCCGTGTTTATTGCCGCGCTGAACAGCCAAGCATTAACTGTTAGCCTCTTTTGATTCTTTGCTATCTGTTTGCTCAACGTCTTTTCTCTTATGTGATTTTCTAACGCTTACCATAACTGCAATTATCACAACAACTACGCCAACTAGCACTCCACCTATTATCCAAGGTATAGGCGAAGAAGCAGCAGACGCACCAGAAGATGTAACATTTAGTGCAATATCTGAAGTGTAAACATTACCATCTCCTTGACCGCGCAATTCGCAGCATGCCAAAAGTGCTCGCATTGCTTGCTCGGTTGCCATGTACTCAACCTTGCTCATGTCGTCTGTGTCGTTGTGCGAAAAAGTTCCATCTGCGCGTTTATAAGTTAGAAGTGCGCTATATGCGTTTCCGTATTCTTTTACAAATCTGGAGTCGGTTTGCGGATCTATGCCTAGGGCGCACAAGCCAATTATCACCATCGAAGATGACTCTGATGTAACAACTCCGTCAGTTGAAAAGCTGCCATCGGCACCTTGTGCATTTGACAGATAGTTTATGCCTTTAGAAATTGCATCTGCAACAACTGGATAGTCGCTTTGATAAGGAGCAAGGGCTGCAAGAGCCATACCAGTTAGGTCTACCCCGCTAGAGCCTTGGGTTAAACCGAACCCTCCATCTTGAGATTGATAAGACAAAAGCGAATTGATTAGCGTATCCACGGTGTATTTGGCATCGTTTGGAACTTTAACACCTGTTGCATTTAGTGCAGTTAGCGCATAGATATATGCATTGGAGCCTTGCTTGCCTAGGTCGTTTGTTTGTGACCAGTTGTAAGTTCCATCTGCAACTAAGTCTATCGACTTGCCCGAACTATCTGTTCCAAAAGATGTTGGATCTCCCCCTAGAGCCTTAACTACAATAGCTATGCGATCCCACTCTGTAGATCTTGATCTATCAAGCTTTCTGTCTGTTGCATATGCTTGTGTAACATAAGTTTTTAGCGCGTCTAAATATGCAGAACTTCCATCTGTTGCACCTGCACGAGCCAAATCAAATGCAAGCCAGTCGCTAGTGGAGTCGCCAACCGTAAGATTTGACGATCCATAAATTTCTGTTGTTGTTTTTACACCTAGATCTGACTGTATTCCAGATATGCAATCTTGCAAAGCAAGTGAAGGTTCTTGAGCTGTGTTGGTGTTAGCTTCTGCTGCTCGAGCAGTTTTTGCCATAGAAGCATTTAGAACAAAAGTTGAAGGGAGCGCGAATGCCAGTGCCAAAATTAGTGCTAGCAATAAGTTGGATATGCGCTGTGCGTCTTTTATAAAAGCAGTTTTTTTATTTGTATAGGTCACTTCTTCTCCTTTAAAACTTTTGTTGTTATCTTTTGGCAGGTTGTATTTGTTGCCTAACTGTTTATATGTTTGATTAGCAGCTTTGCACCTGTTAGCAAATAACCCGCTAATCTAAAACGTCTTACTCTTTAGTATCCCTAGGCCAAACTTCCTCTTTAGTTTCTCCGCAAACTTTGCATCTAGAAACTTTTATTCCATCCTCAGTTTCTGTTGGCGCAATCGAACTACCATAATCAAGCTCCCAAGAATGTTCTGTGGTAGGCAAAGTTATATATTGCCCGTTAATAGCACCACCCTCTTGGTCACTAAAACTACCATATTTGCTAATTGTATCCGTACCATTATCGTTGTCGTAGTCGTACTCAACTTTATCAACATAGCGAGCGCGTCCTGTGGCTTTGCAAGTTGCTTCTTCTACAACCTGCAAAACAACCAAGTTATATTCTAGAGTTTCTTTTCCACCAAACCATATTGCATTATAAGTAGAAAGTGCTCCAGAGCTCGCGCTTGGATATCCAACTTCTTTGCCTCCAGCAATCTCAAAGATAAGCGTTAGATTATCCCCGTCCACTGGATTAAAGCTACCCAAAGTTTTAGACGAACTTGAACCATTTAGAATATATATCCAACCTGAGATACTTGTGTAGTCCATCTCACCTAAACTATTGTCGTAATAAGATGACCAATCGTAGTTAATCTTGTCGTCTTCTATCTTGTTTTTAAGCCTTTCGGGAATGTTCTGCCCAGAAAATGCACTACCAGAAAGCCTAGATAGATAGTAGTTATTCCAGCCAGTTGACTCTGGATCACTCGAATCACTAGGTCCTGAACTTTCAATTCCGTATCCGCGAGAGTCTAGCACTTGCATCATGTCATAAGCAAATGGATAACCTTTGTGCAAGGTCACGTCAAACGAGTCAACTACATTTAGACCAACCGTAGTTGCATCTATAGTCATATGCACGGTTCCAATTTCTGCACCATATGGAACATGCTGATATATGATTGTATATGCAACCGTTGTAGACGCTTTCTCCGTACTATAATCTGTGGCTTTAACTTCTACAGTATGCTCGGTGTTGTCGCCCGTCATATTTTGAGAAACATCTAAGGTGTAATCAACAACATCTCCACCACTAGCAGACTGCTGCTTATTGCCGTCTAGATAAACCTCAATGTTGTCGTTATAAATTGTTGCGCCATCACAGTCTTTGGCTGCCACGCGCAAGTCGTAATAGTTAGTTGTAATAATTTGGTTTTGTGTGAGGTTAACCTCTATCGTAGGAGATTTTCTGCCATTGTATTCAACTTGGTAGTTAACAACTAGGTTTGTTGCAGTTCCGCTTTGTGTGAGCAAAGTTAGACGAACATCTGTGATATCGCCATCTGTCTTTTGCACATCTATCGAATACATGTTGTTATCTGCACTGTCGGCATCTTTAAAAGCGTTGCCCGTAAGCGCACTTGAATATTCAACTTTTACAGAAAAGCCATCTGGTGTCATGCTGTTCGGAGCCGCATAAAACCAAAGCTTGTTGTTATCTTGGTCAAACCCGCTGCGGGTGCTAGGACTAAATCCATAAGGATTTGGAGCACGAGTTTTTGTGCTAAGAGCTTCAAACTCACCTAGATTTGTAGAAATACCAGCACCTGTTGGCTCATCGTTTTGACCATTACCTTGATTTGAGTTATTACTTGAGCTTCCACTACTAGAGCTTCCTCCTGCAGTTCCTGTGCTGCCTCCATTAGAACCCGTTGAAGAGTCGAGCTGGTTTAGCAAATCATTTAACTTTTGTTCTGATTGCTTAGGATTATCTTGTTGCTGCTCATTATTGTTGCTATCAGAGCCGTCGGATTTTCCTTCTTGACCCTCCGGAGATACATACATAGTTGGAGAAGCAAAAGCGCTGCCAGAAGAATTTATAGGATTAGAGGGTATCTCTTTGCTGCATAAGATAGCAATAGCTAAAACCAGCAATGCAAACACTGCTGCAACAGCAATTCTACCTATCAAGCGTTTGCGCCTATTTGGCACGCTCATACACCCTCTTCTATAATATGCAACACAGGGCGGGAAAACCTTTGTATAAAGATTCTCCCGCCTCATGTGATTAAATCAAAAACCGTCTTTTAAAAACGCCTCAATAGTTTACTACATCAAAACATTACTAGCTACTCAATATTAAGTGTTTTCTATATATGCACTCTTAGAGCATTTAGCTAAAAACTTAAGCCGCCTTTGTAACTTTAAAAATACAACCTAATCCTTACCACCATGAGCTTTGCTTACATACAAAACCGTTAGAGAGACTTAATGTATTTTTCTACATCTGCAGATACTGCTGCTGAGCCACCCAAAATATACACATTACTAATCTTGCTTAGGTTTGCACCAATAGTAGAATCTATACATTCATAAGAAGCATCGCTATCTTCTACTAGCAACAAACAAGAAGTATTTTGTCCTAGCAAGCCAGCAGCTGGAAGTGAATCTGCAAATCCATTTGCAGAAGCTACCGCCATGTTATCAAATTCCAAAACAACTCCTGGCTCAAAACCTTGTGCCAGCTCTTCTGCAGAAGCATTGCCTGTAACCCATTGTGCAATCTTTTCAGAAGTTTGAAGTCTTGTTTCTCCAGCTAGGCACATATAGTTCATTGTGCTTCCAAGATCTTCTTGCACTTGATCAAAGTCAACAACAGCATCTCCACCAACAACTAGTACGTTTTTATATCCACCATCTTCAATAGCTTCAATTTGAGCAGAGTTTAGAGATTGTGTGCCGCCATCAACAATAACAATTGGAGACTTAGATGTGTATGCCCAAGGTCCAATAGATAGACTATCTGCATAACTTGTGCTAGAAGCAATAATTACTGTCTCACTTGAATTTCTAGAGCTTTCGCGTGTCTGCTCCATAATTTTTTGAGAAGTATCAATGCGAGTTTCACCTGATAGGCGCTCTACATCATAACCTAGCTCTTTTAGTTCAGCTTCTGTTTGATTTGAGACAGCTGCATTGCCACCTGTAATCCAAATTTTGGCTGATGTAGATTGTGCTAGCGTTTGAATTTCGTCTTTAGCTTGGGTAGAAAAAGAATTTGAATCGGTTGTAACGATTGGTGCAAAGAGTGCACCTGCTAGCGAACTTGCACATAGTGCATCTGGGAAGTTTGAACCTGATGACAAAACAATGTCTGAACAACTTTTTGCCTCAAAAGCTGCATTATTTATTAGCTGCATGGTGTCGTATCTTAAATTTCCACCTAGGCGCTCAACGTCGTATACATTAACTGTGGCACATACTGGTGCAGCAACAATATAATTAGTTGTTTCCTCACTTGTTCCATATTGTCCAGGCATCCAAATATAGTATGTTCCAGGTTCATCAAACTTAATTTTTGCAGTTCCATCAGTTCCTATGCTTACGCTTTTAACATTAGAAACATCTGTTGTATATTGGTCGCCATAATAAAGTTTGGTTCCAGAAGCTGCTTTTTCGTAGGTTGTTGGAGATGCCTTTCCATCTTCATCATATGCATCTAATGTTCTTGCAAGTGAAACCGTAAGATCTTGACCTGCTACAACACTATAATCAAGCGTAATATTACTTTGAACTAGGTTGGTAGCATCATTCATAAAATAGCGAAAACCTCTGTTGTCATCTGAATAAAAACTCCATGATGTAAAGTGACCAACATTGCAAAAGCCACCGTCTTCAACCTCTATGACATCGCATGTAGCACCCATGCCCTCACCTAAAGATGCATCCATAGGATAAATGCCATCTACATAGTAGTTAAGGTTTTGGTCTCTTCCCATAAACTGTGTCATATAGAGACTATGGGGAGCTCCAGAAGCTGTTAGTCCTTCTATGCCTTGTGAACAATAATGCAAATGTGCATAGACAAAAACGTGCAAGAGTGTAATCTCATATTTGCCATCTTCATCACTGTCATACTTATAATCGCCAAGACCATAATCATCCAAGTCTATTTTAGACACCTCAGAGAGGTCTATAGGCATATTGATAATATATTCTCCTGTATTATCAGATCCGTCACTTTTAATAAAATTTTGATCATGAGCTATTGATAGATAATAAGTTCCCTCGACTGTGTCATATTTGCTAGATGCACTTGTTTGCGCCTCATTAGTTTGAGCAAGTGCAATATTTGGCATAAGACCCACAACAAACACAAGCGCAAGTAGTGCATTGATTGCCCTCTTTGGCAACGACATTGTTCTTTCCATAAACGAACCAAACCACCTTTCTTTTGTTTTCTTATAAATTACCTCACAAAAATCCCATATAAATTTAGAACTCAGTGAACTTTCTTTTTAGACCTGCAAATCTTTGAGGTACCGTCGTATGTAACTCAACGCTTTGCAAGCTGTAAAGACTTATAAATTTTAGCGCATGCAACAATAAATTTTTAGTTTGAATTGTGTTTAAGTACATACATGATTCAAATTTTGTATCAAGCATACAAAGAAGTTGATTATTAGCAAATAATAAAGGGGCGCATTTCAAACCTTTACATAACGCGCCCCTTTTTGACTTAACTATGTTTATAACTAAAGTTTAAAAGCTAATGCTTCCTTGTCCTGTGCGATGAATTGTTTTAATGAACTGAACAGTATGTCCGGTTGCACTCATAACAACAGCACTGGTAGATGTGTAATTTGGAGTAATTTGCACGCCCTCTACCATCTCGCCATCCGTAACTCCACATGCAATAAATGCAACATCATCGGTTCTAACCAGTTGATCCATTGTTAGAAGTCCGTCAACATCAACCTCTGCTGTTTTTAGAGCACGCTCATGTTCTTCTTCGCTTCTCCATTGGAACCTGCCCATAAACTCTCCGCCAACAGCCTTAAGTCCAGCGCATGCAAGAACACCCTCAGGAGATCCACCTGCTCCCAAATATAGGTCAATGCCAGTGTGAGCAACTGCAGTGGCTATTGCTCCAAAAACATCGCCATCATCAATCAAACGAACGCGAGCACCTGTCTCATACACAGCTTTTATAAGATCAGCATGGCGATCGCGAAGCAAAATGCAAACATTAACCTCGCTTACATCTTTGCCCAAAGCTTGCGCCACAGCCTGCACATTTTCAGCCGGTGTTTTGTCGATGTGAATTTTGCCCTTGCACGCAGGTCCTGCAGCAATCTTGTTCATATAAGTATCTGGAGCAAAAAGTAGAGAGCCTCTAGGTGCTATTGCAATAGTTGTTAGTGCATTAGGACGATTGTAAGCGCACAGATTTGTTCCCTCTAGTGGGTCAACAGCAATGTCGATCTCTTCGCCGCCGCGTCCTAGTTCCTCGCCAATAAAGAGCATAGGAGCCTCGTCTCGCTCACCTTCGCCAATTACGATGCGTCCAGAAAAATCCATTTGGTTAAACGCATCTCTCATAGCTGTGGTAGCTGCTTGGTCGGCACTTACTTTGTCTCCGCGACCATTCCAAGATGCACATGCAATAGCTGCTTTTTCGGCAACTCTCAAAACGTCCATTACATGAGATTCAAGCATTCTTACTCCAATCATTGTGTTTAAGATGCACTCATCGCAAGTTTGCGATATGCATATAAATATTACGAGCCTTTTATTTGAGAACATGCAGCGCGCGACGTTTTGCGTAAGCGCAGGTTCTGCGTGTTCAAAATATTTTTGCAAGACTCATTATGCAAACAACCTAAGTTTGCAACCTTATAGATAATAGCAGAATATGAAACTTTTGAGTGTTGCAGGGAAAATACATATGCGTGTGCGGGCAAAAAGCTACTGCATTCATAAAAAAACAGTTAACTTCGTAGAAAACAGTGTATTCATTTTTAAGATATGGACGATTTTTTAAAGGCGCGCCCTGGATTAATATTTTTTAGTAGTGCAGGATTATCAAATAACTCCTTGCAAAACATTTGGTTGCGCGATAAATTATTATCTTTAATTAACAACAGGTTTTGATAAAAAGCAATCACATAACTTTTGTCTGGGAAGATTTTTGCTTGGGCATTGCGATATATGCTGCGCACGAGGGCATCTCTATAATATGCTGAATGTTTTTCAAAAGGCTCGTTTGTAACTGAAAATCCGAGTTGATTTAAATACAACTCAGAAAAAACCGCTATAGTGCGTGTGTTTCCCTCATAAAAAGGGTGTACATGCCAAAGACAAGAAATTGTATGGCAAAAATCGTCCAATTCCCTCTCATCAAAAGTTGTATAAAATCTAGATGCCTCTTGATTAAATATTGCACTCAGAGACATCTTGTATGTCGTAGGATCTGCATATAAAACGCTGTCGCCATTTAGGATTTCTTCTTGTTTAACCATGCGCTGAGTTTTAAATTCCCCTGGGTGAAATGTCTCAGCATCTTGGTCTTGAAATAGATACTTATGAATACTGCTCAAAAATTCTGGTGCCAAACAAAAAGCATTTCTTTCGAGCAGCTCCATAATTCTTATACTAACTAGGTCGGCTTGTGCTGTGTCTTCATGAGATTGATCTTGATGATAATTGTGAACTAGCTCACATGCTTTTTGGAGTGTATATTTGTTGTCAATATAGTCTTTTGCAGTTTGTGAGGCATATTCAGAAACGCACAAACCATCAACATCTTGCAAACCAGATGCAACTGCCCAGTAATGCGCACGCTTATCACGCGTTATGTGCATTTGATAAGGCTCGTAATTATAATTATCTAAACTATCTGCTGTCATAGTGTAATTATACTAAAATTAAAGCAAAAATTCGCAGGATATATATGGAGAACGCTAAACATATAGCTATAGAATAAAAATTGTTTTGGACAATGAAAGCAATAAAATAGCGAGAAAAACATCAAGAACAATGACAGATGCAAATATAAAATCAACACAAAAAACAGATGCGCCCACAAAAGAGCAGAGTGACAAAACACAAGCTGCAACTGCAACGCGCAAAGGAACAGTTGCGCTGTTTGCAATCTTGGTATTAACGGCAGCAACAGGAAACCTCTCACAAACTGCCCTTAATACAATGCTTAGCAACGTTGTAATAGATTTTGGGATTGGCGTAGACCTAGGACAGTGGCTTACAACAATATATATGTTGTCGCTTGGAATTTCTGTTCCACTAACTGGATTTTTGTGGAAAAAAATTAGCAGCAGAACCTACACAATACTTGTTCTTTGCTTGCTTTTGACTGGTTCGATAATAGATTTTATAACACCTTGGTTTTGGTTGATGATTGTAGGGCGAGTAATGCAAGCTACATCAGCAGGCTTTTCTATGGCGGTTATGCAAAACGTTGCAATGACTGGGTTTGCATCCAACAAAACTGCAACCGCTATGGGAATAGCAGGAATAGCCATGGGATTTGCACCAAACATTGGACCTACGATTGGCTCAATTTTTGTAGAAACTATTGGTTGGCGCTGGTTTTTTATTGTTTTGGCAATAGTGCCTGTTGCGCTTATGATAGCAACTTTTGCTAAGGTAGAAAAATCAAGCTCACCACAAGGCAACATAAAACTAGATCTTACGTCGTTTGTGATTTGCGCTATTGGCTTTGGAGGTATCTTGATAGGCTGCTCTGAGGCTAGCACAAGCGGAATAAAGAGTTTGATGGTCTGGCTTCCGGTTGCTCTGGGCGTTGTATTTCTTGTTCTGTTTGCAAAGAGACAACACAAAATCCAAAACCCCCTAATTGATTTATCAATCTTTAAAGATGCAAAGTTCAAAGCGGGATTTTGGATGAATAACTTGTTGTTCGGTTCTTTTATGGGAATAACGCTTGTTATGCCTCTATATATTGAGGGAGCTCTAGGGGGAACACCAGCAGATGCTGGAACAGCTCTTTTGCCTGGAGCTATTGCTGCTTTGATATTCAATCCACTATCTGGAATTGTAGGAGACAAAATTGGAAAAACCAAAGTAATGAAGATAGCGGTTACCATCTTGGTTATCGGTTCACTTTTGGCTCTTACTTTTAATGAAAACTCCCCTATTTGGTATATAGCACTGTGCCAAGGAGTTCGAGGAATTGGAGTGTCATCGTCTATTGGGTGTACTCTAGCTTGGCTATTAGAAGATTTGCCTAGAGAAAAGGTAGCAGATGGAACATCATTTTCGCTGGTAGCTAGGCAAGCTTCTGCCTCAATTTGCACTGCTGTGATGGTATTTATAATTACATATCTCACAAACATATATGCAGGCTCAATGATTGCATATACGTGCGCATTTGGATTTTCGGCCTTGCTGGCAATAGTAATGATGATATTGGTGTTTTTTAGGACAAAAAAGTAGGTGCAAGATTAGCGTGGGAGTATGCACATTTGCGCAAATTTTGCTCGCAAGTCATGAGGCGAGCGCAAGTCATGCAGCCCGCACAATTTGTGCAAGCCGCACATACAAACCTCAAATCCTACAAACCTCTTCTGCCAATGTGTCTTTCTACAACATCAGCTAGAGTTTTTGTGCTCAAGTATGAGCTTGTTAGGCTGTCAATTTCTTGCCATACAGGAGCCACATTGCAAGAGTTTGGGCATACGTCCCCATGCTCACTGCCTACTACGCAGTCAATGCAAGCGGTCATTCCACCAACGCCCTCTGCAGCTTCAATAATTTGCTCTAGAGTATAATCTGATGGCTGACGTGTTAGCTTGTATCCGCCAGCTTTGCCGCGCTGACTGTCAACAAATCCCGCTTTGCGCATAAGTTGAATAATTTGCTCAAGATATTTTCTAGAAATTTTTTGCCTATCTGCAATATCTCCTAGCGATACCCAACCATCGTGCATAGCAAGATCTACCATAACTCTTAAAGCATATCTGCCTTTTGACGAAAACATACCTGACATTGTTACACCTCATTTAATCGAGTCTAAAAACGCATCTAACTAAAAGGGCTTCTTGTGCATATTCACGCACATGACACAAATCGCAAACCATAAACCACAAATCTTTGCAGTGTGCCCTTTTTATCTATAACCTAAACCTCTACGCCCTGCTCTTTAAATATTTCTTCCAAAGTGCGCCAAGCTAGCTCTGCACACTTAACCCTAGCGGGCATTTTTGAGATAGACTCAAGCATTGCTGCCTCATCTAGCTCACTTAATATTTCTGGATCGGTTTGTTCGCCTTTAACCATATCCATAAATAACTTAACTAGTCTCATCGCATCTTGTGGAGTGCGCTCAACAATCAAATCACTCATCATGTCGGCAGATGCCTGCGAGATTGCACACCCCTGTCCCGTGTATGATGCCTCCTCAATTGTGCCATCATCAGCCATTTTGATATTAAGCACCAAGTCGTCTCCACACGATGGATTTACACCCTCATGAGTATATGTTGGATCTTCCATCTCATATTTATAGTAAGGATTTGAAACATGATCCATAAACTGAGCATTATAGAGATTTGTGCTATCCAACGTTAAACATCCTTCCAACACCTGATAGGGCGTCTACGAATTTGTCGATATCTGATTGATCGTTATAATATGCCACCGATGCCCTGCAGCAACTCGAAATTCCCATCCAAGTTAAAAGAGGCTGAGCACAATGATGACCCGCTCTTATTGCAACATTGCTCATATCCAAAATGCTCGAAACATCGTGAGGATGAACATTGCCGATATTAAACGAAACAGCACCTAGATGATCTGCGGGATTTTGCGAACCCAATACATCTACATGCGGCATTTCTAGCAAGCGCTCACAAAGGTATTTTGTAAGCTCGTGTTCGCGCTTTTCAATTGTATCTATGCTGAGCTTGCCTATGTGCTCTAACGCAACATCTGTTGCATAAATTCCAGCGGCATCTTGAGTTCCAGCCTCGAACTTAGTTGGAATTGGAGCCCAAACAGCATCGGTTTCGCTAACTGAGTCGATCATCTCTCCGCCTGTTAAAAATGGAGGCATGCTCTCTAAAATTTTGCGCTTTCCCCACAAGACACCAATTCCCATGGGTCCTCCGAGCTTATGAGCAGAAAATGCAAGCAAGTCTATATCTAGAGACGCAACATCTACCTTCATGTGCGGAACAGACTGTGCGCCATCAACAACAAATACCGCACCCATCTCATGTGCGCGCTTAGCAATTTGCTCTACCGGAGTAGCACACCCTAACACGTTAGAAAGTCCTGTTACAGAAACAATTTTGGTAGCAGAGCCAATCTTTGAGTCAATCTCGCTTTGAGGCAGGTGACCTTGATCGTCTAGGCGCATATACACGAGCTTAGCACCGGTGTGAGCACATATTTGTTGCCAAGGAATTAGATTTGAGTGATGCTCCATGATGGAGATAACAACCTCATCGCCCTCGCGCAAAAGTGCACCGCCCAAAGAGTTTGCAACCAAATTCAAAGACTCAGACGTGTTGCGCGTAAAAACAATCTCGTCTGGGTCGTTTGCTCCTATAAATGACACAATATGCTCGCGAGCTTTCTCAATTGCCTGAGTTGCTTCAACAGAAATCTTATATAAACCCCTTAGAGGGTTAGCATTCATTGTTTTATAAAACCGCTCCTGTGCTTCTATGACCTCTGCCGGACGCTGCGCCGTTGCTGCGCTGTCTAAAAACACAAGCTCTGGATTTTCCACAAGAAGCGGAAAATCATTTTTATATGGATTAGATGCGATGTTAACATCGCTCATATATATCTCCTGCTTTCTTTTAGTTCCAATTATGCTGCACTGCGTCTACAATTTGTTCTACTGCATCTTGTCCAAAGAGCATCTCGGCAGCCGAAAGAGCAACCTCATGAGCTCGTTTTGTGGGGGCATGAATTACCGCTTCGTCCACAACTGCTCGCTCAAAAAGCTCCTCTGCCTGTTTGGTATTTAATCCTCTATCACGCATATATTCGAGTTGCTCAGCGCTCATCGAACCTATGGTGGCTCCGTGGTCGCCCTGAACATCTTCTTCATCACACAAAATTACGGGGAGGGTTTTGTTAACTACTGCATCTCCAGTTACAACAACCGTCTCTTGCTCGCGCCCTTTTGCGCCCTTGCCTCCGCGCACCAAATCAATCGTTGCACGCAGGGTTTTGCGAGATGAGTCTGCCAAAACTCCAGACTCGTCAATTCGAGACCTTGTTTTTTGACCCTTCATACGCACAAGATGGTTGATATCTATTATCTGATTTTTGCGACCCAAATAATGGAGCTGCAAATCAATAGACGACTCAGCCCCACACAAATTAGCAGCAAGACCAATAGCGGAGGTTTTTGCAGCAAGTAAATATTGGCGAACGTTTATAGACGCACCGTCTTCGCACTCAATGCCAAAACCTTCGATATGAGTTTTTGTATCTGGCATTGCAACTATCTCAAAAATATCTACATGTGAGTTTTTCTTAGCAATTAGCCTTATAAGGCTAGCGGTTGTTTGATCTGCTATAGACGTGCCTGCTACGCTCTCTCCTGCCAAAACATCAGCAATAACAACAATGCTTGCGCTTGCTTCTTCTTGAACAGTAATGCACACACTAGATGCAGGCGATTTAGCCATATCAACAACAATGGGCTTTGTTTGAGCACAACCAAAAGGAACCTCAAGGGCAACTTTTTCAGATGAGCTGTCAACCCACTTGGCTGCTTGCTCGCCAATGCCGGTTTCAATATTGCAAAATTCACTAGGGATTTCGTCTAGTGTTTGCATAGTTATAGGAGACTCACATTCAACTGCAACATTTGCATGTGGCAAAATGTCAGCCGAGTCCAAAACATCGAGTGAAATCTCATTTATCTTCATGTAGTTCCATGTTTGAGCAGTTGCAGCATTTATATGTTCTAAGGTGCGCATTATCCGATCGCCCCTTCCATTTCTAGCTTGATGAGGTTATTCATCTCAGCGGCATACTCTAGCGGAAGCTCCTTAGAAATTGGATTTGCAAACCCATTTACAACCATGGTTCTAGCTTCTTCTTCTGTGCATCCACGACTCATTAAATAAAACACAGTGTCATCTGAGATGCGCCCTATGGTAGCTTCGTGACCAACACTTGCACTGCTGCATCTAACGTTCATTGCAGGGATTGTATCGGAGCGGCTGATATCGTCTAACATAAGCGACTGACAAGACACACTAGCCTTTGCATTCTCGGCATCTTTGCCAACAAAAACCTCGCTTCTAAATGTAGAAATGCCTCCGCCTTTAGAGATAGACTTTGTAGAAACCGACGAACGCGAGTCTTTGCCAAGCATAATGACCTTACAACCCGTGTCGAGATTTTGCGTTGTGCCAGCAAACGTGATGCCTGTAAACTCGCACGATGTGCGGTCGCCCTCTAGCACGGTTGTTGGATACAAATACGACACATGGCTTCCAAAAGAACCTGATACCCACTCCATAACTCCATCGTTTGCAACTGTAGAGCGCTTGGTATTTAGGTTGTACATATTTTTTGACCAGTTCTCAATTGTTGAATATCTCAAACGTGCGTGTTCTCCAACAAAGAGCTCAACGCAGCCGGCATGGAGATTTGCAACATTATATTTTGGAGCAGAACAGCCCTCAATAAAATGCAGCTCCGCACCAGGCTCAACAATTATAAGAGTGTGCTCAAATTGTCCAGCACCTGCGGCATTTAGTCTAAAGTAACTCTGGAGCGGATATTCCATCTTTACGTCTTGTGGAACATAAACAAAAGAACCGCCACTCCAAACAGCAGCGTGCAGAGCAGAAAATTTATGGTCGCGAATTGGAACGAGCTTCATAAAGTGCTCGTGAATTAAGCTCTCGTAAGGACCGTGCAGAGCCTCTTCAATTCCAGAATATATAACGCCTTGCTTTGCGGCACTTTCTTGCATGTTGTGATAAACAAGCTCTGAGTCGTATTGTGCGCCCACGCCCGCCAAATATGCGCGTTCAGCCTCTGGAATACCTAGGCGCTCAAACGTATCGCGAACTTCTTCAGGCACATCGTCCCAATTGTTTGCTTGTTTGCTATTAGCTGTTACATATGTTGAAATGTTGTCAACATCTAGGCCATCAATCTCAGGACCCCAATTAGCAGGCATAGACATTTCGTGATAAGCACGCAGACCCTCAAGCCTTAAGTCTAGCATCCAATCAGGTTCGTCTTTGCGCTCCGAGATGGCTCTTACAATATCGGGAGTAAGTCCATCTTCAAAACGCTCATAGCCCTCTTCAGACTTAACAAAGTCGTATATTGAGCGATCCACATCCTGGATTTGTGTCTTGGTCATCTTCCAAAACCTCCTACCAGGCTATTCGTCAAAATCCGATGCAGAAACGCCAGCGTCTGCAAGCGCTCCCATCTCGTTTTCGTACTTCTCAAAACCCTCTTGCTCAACTTTAGCAATTAGGCTAGCGTCGCCAGAATCTACCAGCGTGCCTCCAACCATAACATGCGTAACATCAACGCCAACGTGCTCTAAAATGCGTGTGTTATGGGTAATAAGGAGAAGAGATCCGCCGTAGTCTTTCATATAACTAGCAATACCGCGCGACACAATTGATAGCGCGTCTACATCTAGACCCGAATCGGTTTCGTCTAGGATTGCCAACTTGGGCTGCAAGAGCAAAAGCTGGAGCATCTCAATCTTTTTCTTCTCGCCTCCGGAGAAGCCAACGTTTAGGTCGCGTCCCAAAAATTCCTCATTTATGCTTAGCTTTTCTGCAAGTTCTGAAACTTTATTCCTAAACTTTTTAGGAGTCATTTTTAGCTCAGGACGAAGCTGTGTAATTGTTCGCAAAAAAGTATATAGAGGAACTCCTGGAACCTCAACAGGTGCTTGGTATGATAGAAAAATTCCTGCTAGAGACCTTTTGTCTGCTGACTCATCTGTGATGTCTTTTCCATCAAACTCTATGGAACCCTGCGTTACTTTGTATATAGGATCGCCCATGATTACATGACCCAAAGTGGATTTGCCTGTTCCATTAGGTCCCATCAAAACATGACTTTGCCCTGCGTCAATTCTAAGATCGATTCCTTTGAGAATCTGCTTATCCTCAGTGCCAGCATGAAGCCCAGTTACTTTAAGCAGATTATCTGACATCTGTATCCTCCCGACTGTTATTTAAACGCTTTGCCAAATGCGTTTGTATCACCCCGTATGTTTAAATTTGCAACCTATGCAAAAAATCCGTCTATTTAATACATACCATTTTATATATGGTAAACCGTTTTAATTACCACCAAGCGGGTATGGAATTCGTTAAAGGTAAACTAAAACTCGTGTTTTGTGCAGATTTAGAGTTGAGCTTAGCGTTTTTTTGCGATAAGCCTCTTTTCAGTGCTTTGCCACAATTTCATGCTACATTAGCTCTTAGCGCCCTCAGCTTCATCTGCATTTTTTGAACCACCACGAAGTTTGCTCATAACAAATGTTGCAACAACTATCAAAACAACTCCTAAGACTAAAGAAATCCAAGGATTTGTTGTGAAGCCTGCAACCAAATATCCAATAAAGCAAATTACCATTACAAGTGTTGCATATGGAATCTGGGTTGCAACGTGGCGCAAGTGGTTGCATTTGGCTCCTGCAGAAGACAAAATGGTTGTGTCAGAAATTGGCGATATGTGATCTCCATAAACAGCACCTGCCATTGTGGCACCAATTGCAACCAAGAATAGTGGGTCTGTTTGTGGGAATACGCCAATTACTATAGGAAGAATTAGTGCAATTGTGCCCCATGAAGTTCCCATAGCAAAGCCAATAAAAGCAGCCACCAAAAATATAATGCAAGGAAGAAGTGCGAGGCTTACACCCAGCCCATTCAAAAATCCGCTAACAAATTCGCCTGTGCCTAGCATATGTCGGCACAATCCTCCGAGGCTCCATGCCAAAACCAAAATCATAATTGCGCCTACCATAGAGCGAACACCCTCGGAGATGCCCTCAACAAAACCTTGCAAATTGCATAGTTTGCGAGGCAAAAACATAGCAGCCGAAACAAGCAGCGCAACACAAGCGCCGATGCAAAGACCTAGCACAGGGTTTACGCCAACTGCTGTTGCAAAGTCGACTCCCTCAAAAAATCCGCCTGCATACATCATGCCCAAAATCGAAAATGCAATTAGTACCAAAATTGGAATTACAAGGTCAAACACTCTTCCTTTTTCTGAGATGTTTAGACCTTTGTATTCGTCTATCGTGCTTGCAGCGGCACTATCAATATCCGACTCCTCAGTTACAACTGATGGAACATCTGGTCTATCCCCCTCGTAGTCTTTTGCGTCTTTATCGGCAAGTCCGGTTGTAGAAACTGCGGCTAGGGCACTTCCATCTGGTGGAATACCATCTGCACTCTTACCCTTTTGGGCAGCTCGTTCTGCTTCACGCATCGAACCAAAATCCCAGTTTGTAATAAGAATAAAGAAAACAAAGAAGATTGTTAAAAGAGCATAGAAGTTATATGGAATTGATTGGACGAATGTTGAAAATCCATCGTCTCCAAGGTAGCCTCCCACTGCCACTGCCCAAGAAGATACCGGAGCTATGATGCACACGGGGGCTGCTGTGGAGTCGATGATCCAAGAAAGCTTTTCGCGGCTAACATGAAACTTATCTGTAATTGGACGCATTACAGCACCAACTGTTAGGCAGTTAAAGTAGTCGTCAACAAAGATCAAAATACCTAGGATAGCCGTTAGAATTGAAGCTAGCTTTGCATTTTTGACGTGTTTTGAAACCCACTCTGCATAGGCTCGAGAACCTCCGGCGATTGCTATTACAACCGTCAGCGCGCCTAATAACGCTAAGAACAATATCAGGGCTCCGTTGCTAGATATTTGTTCTGCCATCATTTGCGGCAGCATTGTAAATGCAGCGATTATCTGGTCTAGACCTACGCCATTTAGAGTGAACTGATAAATCAGCATACCAACAAACACACCTAGTGTTAGTGATGAATAAACTTCTTTTGTGATAAGCGCAAGTCCTAGTGCCAAAATTGGAGGCACAATAGACCATATGCCTGTGCTAATAAGGTCAAATCCTTCCACAGCTCTCTACTCCTTTAGTGTTTATAAAACATGGTGGACATGTATGAAAAATTTATGCATACATTGGCGAATAATATATTGCATTGTGCCTATTGTGTATTAAATGTGGATTTTTTTCGGAGATTGCTGCTTTAAAGTCGGTAGCATTGATAAACTTTAAGACTACAATTATTGAGATAGATATTGATTTGATTTATAAGAGTGATCAAAAAAGACTATGAGAAAAATAACACCCACAGACAAAATAGATTCTCATGCTCTTGAACTTCTTGAGCCAAATCCGCTTTGTGAGCTGGCCTCAAATTCGCTAGATGGATATGTTGGAGTATTTGACTCTGGCGTAGGTGGAATAAGCGTGCTAAGAGAACTAACCGCTCTTATGCCTCACGAAAACTTTGTATTTTTTGGAGACTCTGCAAATGCTCCATATGGCAATAAACCTTATAAGACTGTCTTTGAGTTATCGAGCAGAATTGCCAAAGCGTTTGTGGATAGAGGATGCAAGGCCATAGTTATAGCATGCAATACTGCCACTAGCACCGCTGCCGATACACTTAGAGCTGTTTATCCCCAAGTTCCGATTATTGGAATTGAACCTGCCTTAAAACCAGCGGCTGCGGCTGCCTCGTCGCATAATGGGTCGATATTGGTTATGGCCACCGAGGTTACTCTTGCGCTAGATAAATTTAGGCGACTGCTTATTGAGTATGGCGGTGAGTCTAAGGTTACCTTGGTGCCTTGCGTTGGGTTAGCAGAGAGAATTGAAAAGGGTAATTTAGACAGCGAAGATATATATGCGCTAATAGATAGTTTGGTTGGCAAATATCGAGGACAAGTTGAAAGTGTTGTGTTGGGTTGCACACATTATCTTTTTGTAAAAAAGCAAATTCAGCAGGTGCTTGGAAACATAAACTTTTTTGATGGCAACACAGGCACTGCCTTGCAGCTAAAGCATGTTTTAGAACAAACTAATTTGGCTAGCACAAATGGAGATGGTCGGGTTTTGTTTTATTCGAGCTTGGATAATCCAGAAGAAATTGAGTTATATAAGCGTTTTTATACTATGTAGTATTTGGGTGTAAATGTTTGCTGAATTTTGAGATAGTGCCTAAAAAAGATACAAAATAAGAGGTAAGGATAACAAGATGCTTGAGAATATCACATATATGCTAGAAGATAAGAGTATGGTTTGTCGCTGCTTAGAGTGGATGGCATTTATGCAAAGCGACATAGACTTTTGGCCATTCGGGGGTGAAATTCATCAGCAAGCGCATTGGTCAAGAACACTAGTCTTGGCAATGAATATTGCTTATCACGAGGGGCTGTCTCCTAAAGACATAGATGCACTTGCAGCATCGGCTGCCTTTCATGATACTAGGCGTTTGTCGTCTGGAATCGACCAAGGACATGGAGATCGCGGTGCTGCCTACTACAAAGAATTTTGTGACAGCAGCGACCTTGAGTTTGACCCACGTTCTTATTTGGCAATCAAGTGGCATGACCGAGATGATGAGGATGGAATTTGTGCCATAACCAAATGGATGGAAGATAATCCAAATGGCGGGTTCGGCGACAGCGATCAATGCAATGCAGATGCACTCTTGATTTATCAGATTTTTAAGGATTCTGACAACCTAGATAGGCTTAGGATTTGTGATGAAGCTCTGGATATGAGCTACATTAGGCGTCCTTATTCCAAAACTTTGAGGGGATTTTCTCAAGAGCTTCTAAATATTAGCCAGGCAAAAGGCACACATCATGGCGATGTGTTGTCTAAACCAGCTCAGTGGCTTGTTGTTGTAGATGTTCAAAACGACTTTGTTGATGGAGCGCTGGGAACTCCAGAGGCACACGCCGCACTACCCAAAATGGTTGAGAAGGCCAGCAACTTTGATGGCAATGTTGTTTTTACAAAAGACACACATACAAGCAGGTATCTTCAAACTTCTGAGGGCAAAAAGCTTCCGGTTGAACACTGTGTGGCTCCAAGTAAAGGGTGGCAGCTTGCTTTGCCTATGCAAGAAGTTTGCAACAAGCAAAAAAGTTCGATTTATCTAAAGTCAACATTTGGAAGCAAACAACTTGCTACAGACATAAAGGCAGCTTATGAACGAGGTTGCGTGGAGTCGGTTGAACTTATTGGGCTTTGCACAGATATTTGTGTTATCTCAAATGCTCTGCTGATAAAGGCTTATGTTCCTGAACTAGAGATTTATGTTGACTCAAATTGCTGTGCTGGTGTAACTCCTCAAAAACATGAGGCTGCACTAGAAACCATGCGTTCTTGCCAGATTAATGTTATATAGATTGCACTTGCGCTCTTAGGTTGAACCCGCACTACAACGCCACTAAGAGCTAAAGACAACCTCAAATACAGTTCCTTTTGGGGAGTTGTTTTTTACGACCACTTGAGCATTGTGTAGTGCTGCGGTGTGTTTAACAATTGCAAGGCCGAGCCCGCTTCCACCCGTTGCGCGAGACCTGCTCTCATCTACACAATAAAAACGCTCAAATACCTTTTCGCGCAAATCCTGCGGAATGCCAATTCCGCTATCTGCAACACGCAAAACCCCGCGACCACTTCCATCGCGATAAGCAGAAACCTCAACATATCCCCCATCGGTGTTGTATCGCACTGCATTTTCAACAATATTTCTTGCAAGCTCTTCTAACATTTGCGCGTTGCCTTTAACACTAATGGGCGTTGCGCCTTGCCTTTTTGGAACATGGAGCATAAGGCGAATATTTTTGTTTGCAGCTATCGACATCACCCTGTTTAGTGCGCTAGATGCAATATCATCTAGCAAAACATCTTGAGATAGGTCTATAGTTTGCGGCTCATCTCCAATATCATCAAGGCGATTTAGAGTTAGCAAATCATCCACAATAGCTTTCATATGTTTGGATTCGTCAAAAATTATTTGTGAGAACTTATCAACATCGTCAGGCTTGGCAATGCCGTTGCTAATGAGTTCGGCATATCCAGAAATAACAGTTAAGGGGGTCTTGAGCTCGTGGGAAGCATTAGACGTAAAACGCCTGCGTTCAGCTGCTTGAGCATCGAGTTTTTGCTTTTGGTCTTGAAGTCTGTCAATTAGTGGAACCAACTCATCTAAAACATTTGTATTTGACTTAGGATTATCCAAATCCAAAAGCATAATCTCTCTTGTTACACGCATTGCAGTGCGTCTGCCAATAATAAACGAAACTGCAATGCCCAAAATAACAATTGCAATTATTGGGGGGAGAGAATTTACGAGCATTCCAATGGCGCTCGACTGAACTTTTGCAAGTCTTATAACTGAGCCATCGGCAAGCTTCGTTGCATGGTAGAGAGTTTCTTCATGCAGCGTGTTTGAGTATCTTCCGCTAGAACCCGTGCCAGACTCTAGAGCTTGTGTAAACTCAGGTCGCATTGAGTGGTTGTCTAGCATTTTGGAGTCGGCAGAAGTGTCATAAACAACATTGCCATCGGGGTCAATGAGTGTGATGCGCGTATCTGGAGCTAGAATTATGCTTCGATTTTCTAGTACTTCTTTTGCAATTTGGGCAGGCTCTGTTTGGGTTTTGGCAGATATTTCACCATCTAGCACGCGAGCTAGGCTGCTTGTTTCGTCAATAAGTTCGTTTTCTACATTTTGGTCTAGCGCAATATATAAACAAAGTGCAAGAACAACCCCGCAAGTTACAATCAACAAAGCAGAGGTCAAAAATATCCTGCGACCTATAAGCGTTGATAAACTGTTTGTGCTCCTTGCGCTATTTCCACTGTTTTTTGCCATCATGATTGCCCAGATATTTTATATCCAACGCCTCTTACGGTCTTAATTAGATTGTGCACCTCTGGGTCTAACTCAGTGAGTTTCTTGCGTAGTGTTTGCATATGGGCATCAACTGTTCGAGTTTGCCCCGCCACGCTATAGCCCCACACGCGATCTAAAAGTTGACCTCTAGTAATAACAATCCCTTTGTTAGTCATAAGATATGCAAGCATATCAAACTCTTTGCGAGTAAGATTTGCCAGCTGCCCGCTAACAGACACCTCATATCTCATAGTGTCGAGCTTAATGCAGCCTGCCGTTAGAACGCTGGCACTTTGCGGAGCATCATCTGCAGAGCCAGCCATACTCCCCTGCTCCACATTTTGCGCGGTAGTATCCCCATCATGTGTGCCAGCTGTAGCAGACACACCCCCACGCTTGCATCTCCTAAACAAAGCATTTACGCGCGACACCAGCTCCATCATGCCAAATGGCTTAGACATATAGTCGTCAGCACCCGCATCAAGCCCCGTGACTTTATCAAACTCCGAGCCCTTAGCAGTAAGCATCATAATTGGAATATCATCAAAATCTGCTCGAGAGCGAAGATTTTGCAAGACGCTAAATCCATCTTCATCTGGGAGCATAACATCTAGGATAAACATATCGGGGGTTTGAGTTTGCAAAGCATCATACATGTTGCAAGCGCACGAAAACCCTACGGTTTGGTGCCCTGTTTGTTCGAGGGTATAAACCGTAAGGTTTCTAATGTTCTCATCATCTTCTAAATAGAAGATCATCCTATAAGCTCTCCCTTATATCTGCCTACCAAAGAGTATTCTACCCATTCGGCAATGTTTTTTGCGTGATCCCCCACGCGTTCGAGATACTTGGCAATCATTAAGGAGTCAACTAGATTTCCTGGGTTGTCGCTCCCTTTTTGAATGCTTTCTGTTATATCCCATTTTACCTTTTCAAATAGGTCATTCATGTGTTTGTCTTCTTCAATAACAAGATTGGCTTTTTCGCGGTCACTATCAACATATGATTGCACAGCGTCGTGTACCATCTTGCAGCCTTGCTGCCCCATCTTTTTGATGTGTTTATAGAGTTGAGGCTCGAGTTCGCCCTCTAGAGTCATTATAACCTCAGCAATATCTGCAGCTTGATCTCCAATGCGCTCCATATCACCAACCATTTTGAGCGCCGCCGAAACATGACGCAAATCGCTTGCTACAGGCTGTTGAGTTAGCAAAAGCTTCATGCATAGAGCCTCAATTTCGCGCTCGAGGGAGTCTATCTCGTCATCTCCTTTAACAACCGCATCTGCCGCGTCAATGCTTCGTGTGTCTAATAAATTTGTTGAGGTCATTACGGCCTCTTCCATAGCAGAACCCATAACGAGCATCATTGCATTTAAAAGCTCAAGTTTAGAATCAAATATAGTTCGCATTTTTTAGCCAAACCTTCCTGTGATGTAGTCTTCTGTTCTTTTGTCTTTTGGACGGCTAAAGAGTTCTTCAGTATCGTTGTATTCGACCAAATCTCCCAGCAAGAAGAAGGCGCACTTGTCGGATACACGCGCAGCCTGCTGCATGTTATGAGTAACCATAACAACCGTATAATCCTGCTTGAGCTCCACGGCAAGCTCCTCAATTCGACCCGTTGAAAGTGGATCAAGAGCGCTTGTTGACTCGTCCATCAACAAAACCTCTGGCTCTACGGCCAAGGCTCGAGCAATGCACAAACGTTGCTGCTGACCGCCCGAAAGACCTAGGGCGCTTTTGTTTAGCCTATCTTTTAGTTCGTCCCATATGGCTGCTTTTGTGAGAGCATTTTCTACAATCTCGTCTAGCTTGTCTTTGCCGCGAACTCCGTGAATCCTAGGACCATAAGCAATGTTGTCATATATGCTCATTGGGAAAGGGTTTGCCTTTTGAAAGACCATGCCCACGCGTTTGCGAAGTTGGTTTACGTCCATGTCTTTGCCGTAGATGTTGTGTCCATCTAGTTTTACCTCGCCTTTAATTTCGCAGCCCTCCACTAGGTCGTTCATGCGATTAAGCGTTCGCAAAAGCGTAGACTTTCCACATCCAGATGGCCCTATGAACGCGGTAATCTTATTTTGCTCAATGTCCATATTTACGCTGTGTAGCGCATGAAATTTTCCATAATAAAGATCCAGGTTATGCACGCCAATCTTGGAGCTAGATACTTCTAGCTGCTTGGCGTCTGCTGCCGCATCGGCGATCATGTCGCGGCTTTTTTGCACAAGGTCGCTATCAAGCGTCGGGGCATTTTGGGGTGCTTGTACACTTGGTGCAGGTGCATTTTTTGTAGAGGTAGTGAGCGTTGGGGTGTTGGCAACTACAGTTGTAGGAGTTAGAGATTTGCCTTTATTAACTGTAGCCGTGTTTGCATTTGAGGCCGTGCCAAAAAAGCCTCTCTTCTCTTTTGTTAAAAGTCCTAAAGCCATGCCTATTCTTCTCCTTTTGTTAGCTTTTTGGCTGCAAAGCTAGCCAAAGCATTTATAAGCAAAACAATTACTAAAAGCACTGCAGCTGTTGCATATGCTTCACTAACATGCAGTCCCTCGCAAGATAAAACATACATATGAACTGCCATTGTTCTAATGGGTTCTAGAGCACTTCCTGGAATCTGTGCTACTGTTCCAGCTGTAAAAATAAGTGCAGCAGACTCGCCTACAATGCGGCCGATGGATAAAATTATTCCTCCAAAAATTCCAGGAATTGCAGGGGGAAGAACAACTTTAAAGACCGTGTGTAGACGTCCGGCGCCCAGTCCAAAGCTCCCCTCTCTATATGAGTCTGGAACAGCTTGCAAGGCTTCTTCTGTGGAGCGCATAATTGTTGGCAAAACCATAATTGCAAGTGTTAGACATCCCGATAAAAGCGATAGTCCCCATCCCAAGAAGGTTACAAAGAATAACATTCCAAACAAACCATAAACAATTGATGGAATACCTGAAAGGGTTTCTGCAGTTACGCGTACCACCTTAACGAACTTATTGCCTCTCGAGGTGTATTCAACCAAATAAATTGCAGACATAACACCTAGAGGAACAGCAATTACTAAAGTTAGCAATATAGCAAGCACCGTATCTATTAGGGCGGGCATAAAAGAGACATTATCAGATGTATATTTCCACTCAAAAAGACCAGGTGTTATATTTGGAATACCCATAATTAAGATGTATCCCACGATAATTATTAGAATTGCAGCGGTTAAAAATGATGCTAGCTTAACCAAACAGTCAATAACGATAGACGAAGTTTTTTTGCGTGGAATTTTAGCGCAATCTATTGAACTCATATCTTTTTAGACCTCGCTTTTAGAATTGAAAAAGTGATGTTTATAATCAACACGAAGACAAAGAGAACAACCGCTGTTGCAATTAATGCGTTTCTGTGCAAGTCAACTGCATAGCCCATCTCTAATACAACGTTGCTTGTTAGTGTTCTTACGCCCGATAGGAGTCCGGTTGGTATAACTGCTTGGTTGCCTGCAATCATAACAACTGCCATTGTCTCACCAATTGCGCGACCCACGCCTAGAACAATGCCTGCCATTATGCCTGACTTAGCAGCAGGCACCATCACTTTTAGTATGCTATGCGTGTGATCTGCTCCTAGAGCGCGCGCCCCCTCGTAATAGCTATTTGGAACTGCATCGAGTGCACTAACAGAAAGCGTGATTATTGTGGGCAAAATCATTATTCCTAGTATTAAAACAGCTGCTAGAAGGCTCATGCCTTGAACGTTAAAAGCCGTTCTAATCAAAGGAACAATAACCACTAGTCCAAAAAAGCCGTAAATAACAGACGGAATACCTGCCAAAAGCTCGACGCCAGGAGTTAGAATTTTGCGCATGCGTGGGCTAGCATATTTTGATATATAAATTGCACACAAAAGTCCAATTGGAACGCCTATAACTAGCGCACCAATTGTTACATAAATGCTGCCTAAGATCATGGGCAAGATGCCGTAGGTGTCAGTGGCTGGTTTCCACACACTTCCACCAAGAAAATCCAAAAGACCTATCTCTTGAATTGCAGGAACACCATTGGCAAACAAAAAGATGCAAATAGTGGCAGCAGCAAGAATAGAGATTCCTGCCGCTGCTGTAAAAAGCATCTTTGCAAAATTTTCTTTAATGCTTTTCATTTTTGTTGTTAGTTTCCTTTGGTAAAGATTGGTTTGCAAATGTTTGCGTTATAGAATTTTTGCTTGCGCACATTTAGCAAACTAATTTAAAAACCTTACTTAGATTGAAGATCTGACCAAGTGGTGATTTGTCCTGTAAATACGTCTTTGATTTGATCTTTAGTAAGAGATGTTAGTGTATTGTTTTTATTAACAATTACTGCGATGCCATCTTTTGCAATTACAGTTGCTTTTACACCCTTTTCTTTCTCAGAACTCTTTAATTCGCGAGATGCCATACCCAAATTGCATACCCCGTCTATTGTATTTTGAACTCCTGTTGAAGAATCAGATTGTTGAACTTGCACGCTAACAGCTGAATTTTTTGCCATGTATGCCTCGGCAAGTTTTTCCATAACAGGTGTTACCGAAGAAGAGCCAGCAACCACAACGGTGCCTGAGGCTGAAGAATCTGCTGTATATGCAGCTGCGTTATCTGCCACAGATACATATCCATTGTCTTCTACAACTTTTTGACCATCTGTTGACATGATGTAGTTTAGAAAATCTTGTGCAGCAGCTGTTACTGTTTCTCCGGTAATCACATTAAATGGACGAGCAACCTTATATGTTTCGTCTTTTACGGTTGCAGCGGTGGGCTCAACGCCATCTACGGCAACTGCTTTTACGGTGTCGTTTAGAGAACCTAGCGAAACATATCCGATTGAATTAACATCGCCAGAAACTGTTGTGAGCATTACAGATGTTGAGTTTGTAATAACTGCACTTGAAGTTGTATTGTCTACTTTGTTTGAGTCTAGAACTCCAACAAGTTCTGTAAATGCATCGCGAGTGCCTGAGCCGTCTTCGCGAGAAATTACCGAAATTGAACCGGATGCTCCGGTAGAGCTGCTGCCCCCTCCGCAACCAACTAGAGCAAATGCGCTTAGGGCACATGCTAGGGCAAGGGTGACTGCTAGAATTTTCTTTGTCCAACTTTGTTTTGACATTTCTTATTTTTCCTTTCTGGATAACTTTGCTTTTCTTTTAAAAGCATTGTCTTAGATAATAGAAAGCACTTTTCAAAGAAATGTCATACATATGTAAAATTAATGTAAAACTGAGATTTGATTTGGGGTTTGTTGGGTTTTTGCGTGGCTGTGTGGGTTGTGTAGAAATGTAGTTGTGAAGTTATGTAGATATGCGGTGAACTTTACGCCTTTGGGTGGACTTTTGTTTAAGTGTAACGTTTTGGCTAAATCCTAATCCTCTGCGCCCTCTTCTTCGAGATTTTTCTCATCTTCAAAAGAAGCTGGATTCATAGGATGAGCTAAATCTGAGAATAAAGTCTTCATATTGCGAGCAGGAAGTTCATCGATCTTGGTAACTTCATCCTCGGTCTGCTCAACAAGTTCACGGAGACGTTTTTCTGTAATATAGTTGTCTGTAGCATCTGCAACAGGGTCGATTGTATCCCCTGGATGCCCGTCGAACAAAGCTCCATTTTCTGACACAAGCTGACGACCCGTGATGCTCTCAAAGAAATAAACAAAGAGGCATTTTATTACAGCCATAACAGGAATTGCCAAAATCATTCCCATCATGCCGCCAATTGAGCTTCCAACAACAATTGCAACTAGCGAAACCCCTGGGTGCAGATTAACAGTAGAAGACATAACTTTAGGAGACACAAAAGTGCTTATCGCCCAAGGCACAATCATACTAACAACTATTGCTGCCAGCATTGCCCAAGCGCCAGCAAAAAGAGATAAAAACGCAATTGCAATGGTTGAGATAACAGGACCTACATAAGGAACGATTGAGAATAATCCCGACATAATCCCCAAAACCAAAGGATAAGGCAAACCCAAAATCCAATATGATATGCCGCAAATTATTGAGATAATTGCAGCTCCTATTAGCGTGCCTTTAATATATCCGCCAATTACGCGTGAGAAGATTGTGCTAATTAAAATAACGTACCACTTGCTTGTTCTTCCACCTAGAACATGCATTTCGTGGGTGATTGTTTCGTAGTCGATTAAAATCCAAAATGCAACGATAAAGGAGGTAAATCCCATAACCAAAACGCCAGCAAAAGACATTCCTGCCTGATAGACTCCTCCAATAATCCCCCCACCAGCAGATTGAATAGAAAACCCCTCTATCCCATCTTTAATCTGAGAAATTACCGACTGAATCATCGTACTATCTAACAGATCGGTGTGTGTCTCCATAAAGCCGTTCCACCACGCAGCTACTGCATTCATATAACTGGGAATTTGATCTACTAGCTCAGCAATTTGCCCTAGGATCATTGGGATAAAGCTAACAACAATTCCAACAATAGCTAAGGCTAAAAGCAATACCAATATTATGGACGAAACAGACCGAGGAACACCCTTTTTCTCAAACCAAGCAACAGGAGTTTTAAGGATAAATACGATAAGCGCCGCTGCCACTACCGCCCATATTGCAGAAGCTATGCTCTGCAGCACCACAGCTGCGGCTATAACAATTATTCCAATGCCAATTAAAAACCAAACAAAACGCAAGTTGCTTGCAAGAGCACTTTCGTCTGTGCTTTGTCTTTTAGCGATTGTTCTGGCTTTTATTGGCATTTATTGTTTTAAATCCTTGTCTTTATTTGGATGGTGTGTATTTTTTTAATAAATTATTTAAAGAAACTCGAATTGTCTAGCATTTCATCAATTTCTTTAATTCGATCTTCTTTGGTTTGCGCTGCGTTATTTGGTTGTGCTTGTGGAGCAGCTTGTGCTGGTTGTGTTTGTGTAGTTGATGGTGCAACCGCTGCAGTTGACTGTGTTTGTTGCGCTGATTGCGAACTTTCTACTGAGGGATAATTTTTTTCACCCTGCCTAGCAGATGGCGCACCATCTTTCAGCCCGCTAGTTGGCTCATCTATATCAAGATCTGTATTACTAACATTTACAACTGCATAATCAATTGAAGAATCTTTTTTGGTCTGTTCTGACTTAGTTTGGCTGATGGTAGAATCCTGTTTTTTATCAGCCTTTTGGGTCTTGTCAGCCTCACTAATTTTAGAAGCCTTATTTGCAACTTGCGACCACTCATCAACTAGCTTAGATGACTTAGTGTTTTGTTCATTGCTTGTTACAGCTCCTAGAGCTGCTGTATCGTTTGCCTTGCAAGCGTTTTGTACTCTCGTTTCTTTTGTCTTTTGTCCAAACAAACTTCTGAGTTTGTCTACCGCCCCAGAAGCCAAATTTGCAGGAGCATTTGCTACATCTGATATCTTTTGAACCGCTCCACTAGCTGTGCCTGTGATATTTGAAGTGTCGCTTAGAATTTTATCTATTTGCATTAGCTCAAGATTAACTGTGTCAACCGTTAAAGATGCCCTCTCCATCAGAGGATCTAGCCTGTCAATTGCAGGTTTGAGCGACTCTGTAATTTGCTCAACATGTGCAAGCGTTGGTTCCACCCTCTCAGATAGCTCTGTTATGGTACTTCTTGCACTTCGCACTGTTAGAGCCGCCTCTACAACAAGCCATACTAGTGCTGCAATAGCTGCAACCCCTACCCAAATAAGAATAGTTAAAGCCATATCATTCATCTGAAACATAAAAAAGCTCCCCTCATGCAATGTTTTTTAATCAAACTTTGCGTATATCATGGATAAAATTAAAAAATCAACTAAGTCTTTATCCGTATTATTTATTTTTGCTCTAAACATTATGTGCCATTTGCAAAATAAATACCATATCAAATAAGCCGAGACGTATTTATGTAGTGCTTTTAGGTGAAATCAGTACCGCTAGACCATTGGTCGTTTTCTAACGCATTTTTAGCTCATCAGTTTTTTGCTAGTTAACAAATGTTGGTGAGTTGGAATGCTACATAAACGCCAATACATAGATACATAAAAACTAGTGACTTAACAAAAGAAACTTCATTAGTTATCGAGCTATTCAATAAGAGAAGTTATCATTTATAAGCTACATCTATTAGGCTCTCAGCTAAAATTCCACGTGCATATGCCCCTGTTGATTTGCCTTCATTTTTTGCCTCTTGTTCTAGAGCGCGCTTCATTGCAACTGGAACTTTTAGAGACAATGTCACAGTATCAGGGGTCTTTTTAGGGAGTTTGCTTTCAATAATTTCTCCAACATTAATCCAGCCGCAAGGCCATTGGTCGTTTTCTAACGCATTTTCCCACTCATTAATAATTTCATCTGTAATAACTTTGCCATTTTCTGCAACAATTTTGCTCATTTTTTCCTCCAACCTCAAATTTGATAAAACCCAAATAATGAACTGTTAGTCTTTTTTAATATACCAATATTTTAAATTGTGCTAAGAAAAAACTTAACGTAAAAAATATGACGTTGCTATACAATAGAATTTGATATCATGGAGCGTCAAAAAGTCACATTAACGAAAGGCAATAACGATGGATGAATTAATTCTCGAAAATCAGAGAGAGAGAGAGTAAGGGCTCATATTGATGAACTGAGTGGTGTGCTTGTCAAACAAGAAAAAGCACTAAAAAGATTAAGGACTTTTGCTAAATATTTTTTATTTGGAACTCTTTGCACTTTGCCCATCATTATTTTTGGAGCAATAATAATTTGTATAACTGATTATGACATACCGATACCGACTATTGCCAATAGTTATTTTTTAACTTTATTATGTGTGTTCGCGGCATTATTTCCTGGGGGACTAATTTTTTGTCTGATTCTAAAAGCATATAACAGATTGAAAAGAAGAAAGTTATATGAAAAAGATGATTCTGTCATTAGTGTTCACGTTGTTTGGTATAGTGGGTTTACAAAATTACTAAAGTATTGTTTCTTTATTCTTGTATACGGCTATTGTTTGTTTGGTCCAATTTGGTTACTAGGATATCTAGAAAAATATAAAATTGTAGATTTATCTTGGCTTTCTATATATTGGAGTGATCTAGCTCTAATATCTATGCCGGTTCTTTATATCATTTTAATAATTATTCTATTGGTAAACTGGATTCTTAAAAAACAAAAATACAAAAAATTGAGAAGTAGTATTATTTCAAAATTGTCAGTGTCCGAAAAAGTGGAATTTAACACCATTATAGAAGAAACAAATTCAATTGTTGCACCTATACCTGTAATAGAAATGTCTTTGCAAAGGAACACCGAGAGTGGTGAACTTGAAATGGTGCAGGTGCCCTAGATGCTGATGTATCTGCGTTTAGTTTGAAACGTTGCGGTTAGTGTTGCGGTTAGTTTGCGAAGTTACGGGTGTAGGTGTAGCGGTATGTGGATTGCCGTCAACCGGATAAAATGATTATTTTTGAAAACTATGGTAAATGAGTGGTATACTCCATAAACGTTGTCGTTCCTCGGTGGCTCAATGGCAGAGCAATCGGCTGTTAACCGATGGGTTGTAGGTTCGAGTCCTACCCGAGGAGCCAGTCCGAAGTTTCTCGAACCCGTTTGATGTTTAATCTAGCGGGTTCGTTTTCATTTTCGTGATAATTTAGCGACACTATTATTTCAGCTATTCCGAAACTCTTGTTAATCTCTGAAAGCCACGCAATTAACTCATCAAGACATTGGGCAAATGGATAATGTATATGCATGTAGGTAATAGTTTTGAATTAATGCAGGAAGGTGAATTATGAACTTTAGAAATGATGCAAGGAAGATGAACAGTAGACTCAAATTTTTTATTGTTAGTTGTTTGGTGGCGATGATGGTAATGGTGC
>CAVLCC010000010.1:2656-48399 GCA_963661535.1 Senegalimassilia sp. | reverse complement strand
AAGAAGAAATGGAATATTTACTTTCTCTAGATGCCGTAGCTGATGTTAGACCAACTCAGATACTTTATTCAGATGACTTTAAAAAAGAGTTCATGGAAAAATATAAAGCAGGGCAAAAGCCAGGAAAGATATTTGAAGATGCTGGACTATCAAGAAAAATAATAGGAAGCAAAAGAATAGAGCGAGCTTCTTCTAGATGGAGAGAAGCAGAGTTTAAAGGTATATTAGGTGATGTACCAAGTCCTCAAATTCGCCATGAAAGCAAGATTGAAAGGCTTAAACAAGAAAAAGCCCAAGCTGTTCAAAGGCAGCGTGAAATAAGATACAGAGAAGTAAACGAACTCAATGAAAGGATTGATAATCTAAAGAGAAGAATTGAAGCCAAAGATGCAAAGATAGAATATTTGGATCAAACAATCAGAATGCAAAAATCAGAAATCAAATACTTGAAGCGTAATATCAAACTATAAAAGTCCAAAAAACTGAATCGTCAACAGCAAACTAATATGTTATAGCTTTTGGAATGTGCGTATTTAAGGACTAAAACTGGGCGTACCTTCCCAATTCTTGGTTTATCTAAAAATTCAAGGTATGCTAGCCAAATATCGCCCTTTTGTGGTTTACACAAACCGCTCATAACGTCCTCGTCCTGCCTCACTCCACATTTGCAGCTCAAAGATATCGTTAATCATTTATGCGCCTTGCTGTTATAGACTCAAAGTAACTGCAAAATTAAATATAGCAAAGGCACGATAAAATTCAGAAGGTGTATTTATGAAACTAAAGAGACTTGCAAATATTGCTTTATCTGCAATGATTGTTTTTTCGGCATCGTTTCCTGCGTCTGCGCTTGCAACTGTAGACGAAGAAAAAGAAACTGCCACAGAAGAAGAAGCTGCAGCAGCGCTAGAGTCTGGTGTTGAGGGAATGCCCTCTACAGAGGAGGCGGCTGCGCAAAATGAGTCAGACGCGCTCACAACGGCAGACATGGACGAAGCCTACCTGCAAGAGCTGGAAGCAAGCTTTGCAGCAGGCAGAGGCATAAAGCTCTATTCTGTATCTGGTGATTCTCGATATGACACAGCTGCTGTTTCGGCAAAAACAGCATATCCAGATGGGGTATCTAGCAAGACTGCTATTGTTGTAAGCGGTGGCGATAACGCATGGGCAGACTCCCTGTCTGCTTCTTCTCTAGCAGGCATGGTTGACTGCCCAATTTTGTATGTGGCATATGATTGGGTTCCAGATGTTACTGCAGACACATTAAGGTCATTTGGCATTGAGCACATTTTGCTAATTGGTGGAGATGGCGTTATCAATAACGATGTTGAGTCAAACCTTAGAGGCATCTGTTCAAACGTCGAACGCCTTTCTGGATCCGACAGATTTCAAACACAACTCGCAGTGTATAACTACGGTAGCAGCGTAGGAACTTGGTCTAACAATGTATTAGTTTCGTCCTCAACTAGTTTTGCCGATGCATTAGCCGCTTCACCGGTTGCTTTCTCACAAAAAATGCCAATCTTTTTGGCTCCCTCGGGAGGCAGTTTTACATCTGAACAAGTAGAAGCTTTGCTAAATTCAAACGTAGAAAGCTTCACCATTTTGGGTGGAAGTTCAGCTGTTAGTCCTTTTGCCGAGGGATTTTTAACTGCAATACTTGCAAAGAAAACATCCTCATACGACACAAGCAGCATAACAAGATTATATGGCGAGGATCGCTATGCCTCTTCTTGGGAGATTGCACGTTGGGGTGTAGATAGCGGTTACTTGAGCTGGAACTATGCAGGTCTAGCTAGTGGAGAGAAAGCCGCAGATGCGCTGGCAGGAAGCGTTACTCAAGGCAAGTCACGTGCACCAATTATGCTTTTGACCAACGATAACTTGAGTATGGTCGAAAATCTTTCGTGGTGTAGTCCTGAAAATACAAGAATTTTTGGTGGAACTTCTATTGTGTCTCAGCTAAATAGAAACTACATTGCGAGAAAACTAGGATACGGGCTCGCACAAATTCAAGGCTTTAAAGTATATGTAGACGCAGGTCATGGCTACAACAACACCGGAAATGGCGGATATGATTCGGGCGCATGTGGATGCGGATACGAAGAAGCAGATCTTACGTGTGAACAAGCCCAGTTTGTTGCAGCTCATCTGCAAAGTGATGGAATAGACGTATTCCTAAACGATGATGGCGGTCCATATAAATATCGACATGCAGAGGCAATTGCTCAAGGCTGCAACGTGATTATATCCATCCACTTTAATGCTGGTGGAGGCACAGGTTCGATGACGCTGCTTCATTCATATAATGCAAACGAATATTCGTGGACTGTAGCATCAATAATGCAGCCTTATTTGGTTGCGGGCACTGAGCTTGCAGACCGCGGTATTGTGGAGCAAGAGGTCGCAATTTTGGGCGGAGAACTTCCTGCTGTTTTGCTAGAAGTTGCTTTTATTGATAACTCGTATGACATGGAAAAATATCAAGAACGCAAATGGGTGATATCTGATCAGATTACATACGGAATCGAAAATCTATAAGAGCATCTGTAGTTTGTAGGAGCTTGTAGGAGCTTGTAGGAGATTAACAAATGAGTTTTTTGAGATTGAATTGTTTTGGGATTGACGATATGAGATGCGGCGCTGGGTCAAAGATCTCTAGGCGTGGTGCTAGCTTTATTGATGGAGGAAGCATGCAGTCAGAAAAAGCGATGCGCCCCTCCCGCATACACAAAATGTTTGCTGTTATGTTTTGTGCTTTGTTTACCTTGGCAGCTTTATGTTTTTTTGCAAATACAGCTTATGCATCTCCTTTGCTCGATGAGTATCAAGGAGAGACACGATACGACACTGCTTCGCTAGAAACTAGAGAAGCATTTCCCGATGGCGTATCAAGCGGCTACGGCGTATTGGTATGTGGAGAAAACAATGGCTGGGCAGATGCTCTGTCAGCTTCCTCGTTGGCTGGAATGTTAGATGCGCCCGTTCTTCTAACTTCTACAGACTACTTGCCAGACGCAACCAGCGCTCTAATAGAAGACCTTGGTATAGATCACATAATCATAGTAGGAGGATCGGCGGCAGTGTCTGATGGCGTTGAATCCTCTGTGGGTGCATATGTGGACAATGTGGAGCGTGTATCTGGAGAAAACCGTCAAGAAACACAAAGTGCGGTTTATAGATATGGTAAAGAACACGGCACATGGGCAGATCAAATTATTGTTGCTTCTTGCAACAGTTTTGCCGATGCGCTTTCTGTTTCTCCAATTGCATATTCAAAGCACTTGCCAATTTTCTTGGTTGCATCTGGCGGATCGTTTACCAACAATCAAGTTGCAGATTTATACGAAAGCGGTTGCACCAACGTGGTTATAGTTGGCGGATCAGCCGCTGTTTCCGAAAATTCCGAGGGTTTTGTTACAGCGGTTGCAATGATCAACGCCATTACTAATGCCGACTCAACCGATTCATCTGTAAGGCGCATTAGTGGCAGCAACAGGTATGATACATCTTTAGAGATTGCACAGTGGGCGGTCAACTCTGGATATGCCAACTGGGACAATGCTGCATTTGCTTCGGGAGAAACTCCAGCAGATGCATTATCCGGAAGCGCGCTGCAAGGCAGAGATAACTCAGTTGTTTTGCTAGTTGGAGGCACTTGGTCATCAACTATTTCAGGAATAGCCAACCATGCGGGAGATGTATATTCCACTGTTCGTGTATTTGGCGGAACTTCTGCTGTTTCTGAAGACGTGAGGTCTGCAATTTGCGATGCAGTTGGGGCTCCAAATCCATATCACAAAGATAACGACTGCGCAATTATGGGATCTCCTGAAGTGTCTGTATATCAAATGGTAGAAACATTTAACGCCACAGGACACAGCTATCCATCTTATGAACTTGGAGAGGGTGGAGCACCTTCTATCTGGGATTTTTGCAGCATTTTATATGACGAGGCATGCTATGAGGGTGTGAAGCCTGAGGTTGTATTTGCTCAGTCGATGCATGAGACTGGGTGGCTCCAATTTGGTGGAGATGTTAGCGTATGGCAATATAACTTTGCGGGCATTGGAGCTACAGGCGGAGGAGCCGAGGGCAACTGGTTTGAGAACGTGCGCATTGGTTTGAGAGCACAAATTCAACATCTAAAGGCTTATGCTTCTACCGATGACCTAAATAATGATTGTGTTGATCCAAGGTTTAATTATGTGTCTCGTGGATGTGCTCCTACTGTTCAAAGTTTGGGTGGCAAGTGGGCAGTGCCAGGCACATATTATGGAGATGCGTTGATGACAATTATCAATCAGATTAAGTCTCATTAGTGGTCGTGTGGTTTGTGACAGTTTGCGGTAGCCATAGAGACGAGCATGTAATTTGCAAATACGTGGCTCTCCAAATTGTCTTCTAAAATTTGAGAAATGCAAGCCGCATTTTGAACTATTGCAAATTAGAGTGCACAAACATAAAGTGATATAATCTCACTAGGTTTTAAACAAGTTTTTAGAGAGGCATTTTGTATGAAGTTAAAACTAAAGACACAAGCAAAAAAGTTTGTAACATTAGGCATTGCAGCCATGATGGTTTGCGGATTGGTTTCGGGATGCTCCACAGATAGTTCATCTGTGGCAGCAACAGTTAATGGCGAGCCGGTATACGAAAAAGATGTAACCGCTTATATTCAAATAAACCGTGCAATGTATGGTTTGACTGACGACACTCAATGGGCATCTTATCTTTCGCAAAGTGGAATGACCACAGAGAGCTTTAGAGAAACAATCATCAAGCAACAAGCTCGTGAGGTTTTGGTTGCCAAAGATGCGCAAGAAGCAGGAATTACAGTAGACGAGTCTGAGCTAGACAGCCAAATGGAGAAGCTAAAATCTAGCTATAATTCGCAGTCTTCATCATCATCTAGTGCTCTTACAACTTCTGGATGGGCATCGTTTCTAAAGAGCGCAAATGTTTCGGAGTCTGATGTTCGCAATCTTATGAAAACTTCTCTTTTAGACCAGGCGGTGGCTGAGAAAAAGCTAAACGTAACTCCATCAGATGAAGATGTTCAAACAGCTCTAAACGAGAGTTTGCCAACTTATAATGGAGCAAAAAAATCTTCACATATTTTGTTTGATACAGATCAAAAAGACACAGCAGAAGAAGTTTTGCAAAAGCTCAAAGACGGTGCAGACTTTGCGGAGCTTGCTAAAGAATATTCAAAAGATACCGGATCTGCAGAAGAGGGTGGAAACGTTGGCTGGGATAAAGCAACCTCTTTTGTAACTGAGTATCAAACTGCACTAGACGCTCTTAATAAGGGCGAGATGACTCAAGAGCTTGTTGAGTCAACTTATGGATATCACATTATTCTTTGCACAGATACTTTCTCTTATCCAGAGGGAACTACTCCTAGCAAGGATCAAATTCCAACAGATATTTATGACACAATTTATGACAGTGTTAAATCTGAAGATGAGCAAACTAAGTTCCAAGAGTATGCAGAGGGCTTGATGGCAAATGCTGACCTGCAAATCAATGAGATGCCAAAGAATTTGCCCTATGCTGTAAGCTCGAGTTCTACTAGTTCTTCCAGCAGCACCACAGGAACTTCGAGCTCAAGCACAAGCACAGGCACTTCGAGCTCAAGCTCTACTGATTCGTCGAGCACAAGCAGCAGCTCTTCAGCTGAGTAGATGTTAGGTTGCCGAAGTGTGGCAATAGAGAGTTTTTTGCCGGTTGTGTTTTAAAGGCTCGGTCTCAAAGGCTCTTAAGGGCTTAAAGTTCTCGAGGATATCCAACGACTCAAAAGCTCGGAGATAAATTGCTTTTGCCACCGACCGTTACGATTTATAACTGTGCTTAAAGATTTGATACGATATTAAACGTTGCACGGATTTAAGAGTGCGCAACATTTACATACATGCGGGTGTGGCGGAACTGGCAGACGCGCTAGATTTAGGTTCTAGTGGGCAACCCCCGTGAAGGTTCGATTCCTTTCACCCGCACCATCAAAAAATATAGGCAGCTACTTAGGTGGCTGCCTTTTTTGTTGTTAGCTTATCTGTAAACAATAAATAAGACTTATGAGTTTTTATAAGAGAGTCATAATACAAAAAGACTGTCTGATTGTGTGAGCAAATCAACTTTTATTTCTAGTGTTTTTTTTGAAAACAAAAATACTTTACGTCCTAAAAAATGTAATAAATCACATTTTTACGTCCTAAAAAGTGTAAAATTTTACTAAAATAAGGACATAATAAATAATAAAGGAGCATGTAGTATGGACAGATATCTTATAGAAAGCTTAGTTAGCTGGAAAAATAATCCGAGACGCAAGCCCTTAATCATCAACGGAGCTAGACAAGTAGGCAAAACGTGGCTTATTAAAAATTTTGGGTCTGCTTATTTTGAAAATATTGCATATGTTTCTCTTGATAATGATTCTACTGCTTGTTCTGTATTTGAACAGGATTTTAATACAGATCGCATAATTAAGGATCTTTCATTGCATACAGGGGTTCAAATTTCAACAAAACAAACTCTTATTGCAATAGATGAAATACAGGCTTGTCCTAAGGCTATAACATCTCTTAAATATTTCTGCGAAAATGCAAGAGAATATCCAGTTGTTGCTGCCGGTTCTTTGTTGGGATTATCTGCGCATGAAGGAACTAGATATCCAGTCGGAAAAGTAGATACACTAAATCTATATCCAATGAGCTTTAGAGAATTTCTCGATGCAACTGATAAAAAAGCACTTAGAGAATTGCTTGATTCTAATAAGACAGACAGCATAAATATATTTTCGTCTAAGGCAATCTCGGCACTTAAATTATATTATGTAGTAGGCGGAATGCCTGCGGCAGTATCAGCATTTTCTCAGGGCGCAAGTTTTGCAGAAGTTCGCAATTTGCAGACATCTTTATTAGAGGGCTACGTACGCGATTTTTCAAAACATGCTCCAAAACAAATTTTTCCAAAGATGTTAGAGTTGTGGGAGTCAATCCCATCGCACTTATCTCACGAAAATAAAAAATTTGTGTTTGGTCATATTCGCGAGGGGGCGCGGGCTAAAGATTATGAAAATGCCCTTATTTGGTTGGCGGAGGCAGGGCTAATTACAAAGGTTTCACGAATAACAAAACCTGGAATTCCTCTGTCAGCTTACAATGATAATAAATCATTTAAAGTTTTTTTGTTGGACGTGGGATTGCTTGGTGCTATGTCAGATTTGGATCCCAAATCTCTTCTTGCCAGAAATTCAATATTTACAGAATTTAAGGGGGCATTTACAGAGCAGTATGTGTGCCAGCAATTATTATCAGATTGCAAAATGAAGCCGTATTATTGGTCTGCAAAAAATTCTGTAGGAGAAATAGACTTTTTGGTTCAATACTCCAGCGAGATAGTTGCTATTGAAGTTAAGGCTGAAGAGAATTTGCATTCAAAAAGCTTGCATGCATTTAAGCAAAAAAATGACCGAGTAAATTCTATTCGATTTAGTCTTTCTAATTATCGCGAACAAGACTGGATGCGAAATATTCCGCTTTATGCAATTAGCAATTTGAGTCTTTGGGGCGTATAAAACCTAGTAAATCTTAGATAAATTCTATGAAACCTATCATAAGTGCTTGTAACGGATTTAGTAACACTTTGCGTTAGCACTCAGGCATCTAAACTGCTAAACTTAACCCATAATAAAATTTAAGCAAGCCAACAACTAGGGTTTGCTTGCGAGTGTTGTTGTGGTTACAACAACCACCATATGACAAACGTTTTATCTAAAAAAGGGAGGTGCCAAAAAAGATATGCTTAGTGATAGACGCAGAAAAGTGCTCAATGCCTTAATAGAAGAATATATCTCAACGGCATCGCCTGTTAGTTCTAGAGCTATTGTTGGCAATCACAGCTTAGGAGTAAGTTCTGCAACAGTTCGCAATGAGCTATATGTTTTAGAAGAAGACGGATATGTTGTTTCTCCCCACGTTTCATCGGGTAGAATTCCAACAGATACAGGATATAGAACATTTGTTGACGAGCTTTTGTCTAGCATTCCTAAAAATGATGAGTCTGAAAAACAGGGAGACGACAGCATCGCAGACGAACTAAAAGACTCTGCAGAAAAACTAGACGATTTGCTTAAACAAACAAGCAAGGCTCTAAATCACTTTACTGATTGCTTGGCTGTTGTTATGGCTCCGCGCGTTACAAAGATTTCGCTTCAACAAATTTCGCTGGTAAAAATTGACAGCACCCACGTGATTTGTGTGTTGGTGGTTAAAGATGGACGCGTTGTTAACACTGTGGTTGAGCTTGATGAGCCACGCAGCGCAGAAGAAATTTGCGTGCTAGAAGCTATGCTCAATAAGGAGTTTGAGATCAAAGGCTCGTTTGATCCGCTTGCAAAAGACGACGATGAGACTGCAACAGACTCAAATTCCACCACAATCTCTAGCGATTACAAACGCAGTCAAGCCGATAATGGAGCAGACCACGGTCACGGGCACAGGTCGGGTCGCAAAAACGAGGGCGGCAGTTCGGGAAGTTCGCACAATCGCAGCAGCCACCAAAATCGCTCAAATCGTCATAGCACACCCACAATAATGGGAGATGCATCTTCAAAAAAAGACTTGCAAAAACTCGTGGATGCAATCAACGATGAGCTCTTTGACGAGGAGTGCACGCGCCTGCATTTTAACGGGGTGGAGAATCTCTTTTCGCAGCCGGAGATGCAAAAAATGTCGCTTGCTATGGGCTTTGCACGTTTGCTAGACGATGACCTCACCATGTTTAGGCTCTTAGGAGATTTTGTGTCGATGAAGGGGCTGGATGTTCGCATTGGTCACGAGAATAACGATGAGAGTCTAGGTGACATTTCTGTTGTAGCGTCAAGCTACGGCTCGCAAGATCGCAAGGGTACCATCGCCATTGTTGGCCCCACCCGAATGGACTATGGAAAAATTATTGATGCGGTGCGTTTTGCATCGAGCTACTTGGATAACAATATAAAAGGCAAAGAATAAACAAACATTAAACACTAGGAGAAAATTAAAGTTGGCAGCAGATTACTATCAAATTTTGGGCGTTGAAAAAGATGCCACTCAGTCAGAAATAAAGAAGGCTTTCTACCGCAAGGCACGCAAAGTTCATCCAGATGTAAACGACTCCCCCGATGCAGAGGCGGAGTTCAAAAAGCTAAACGAAGCATATGCGGTTCTTTCAGACGATCAAAAACGCGCGCAATATGATCGATATGGAACAGTAGATGGCCCAGGAGGCTTTGGCGGTGCAGCCGGAGTTGACTTCTCCGACATATTTGGTGGAGGCTTTGGAGGAATGGGCGACATCTTCGACACCATCTTTGGCGGAGGATCTGCTGGAGGGGGTCGCGCTCGCACTGCTGGACGCAATATGGCAATTGGATTGCACCTAACGTTAGAAGAAGTTGCCACAGGCGTTACAAAAGAGGTTTCTTATGAGAGGCTAGCTCCGTGTCAAACATGCGGAGGCAAAGGAACAGCAGAGGGCGGCAAGGTAGAAACTTGCAGCAAGTGCGGTGGCCGAGGCGTTGTGGTTACGGTGCAGCGCACTATGCTTGGTGCCATGCAGACTCAAAGCCCGTGCCCTGATTGCGGGGGGCTGGGACAAACGGTTTCAAACCCTTGTCCGGAGTGCGATGGTGAGGGTCGTTCTCCTGAGCGTGAGCAGGTTAGTGTGGATGTTCCAAAGGGCATTCGCGAGGGTCAGCAAGTTAAAATTTCAAACAAAGGCGAGGCAGGTGTTCGAGGAGACACTGAGGGCGACCTCATTGTAAAAATCCACATAGACGAAAACGAATTTTTCCAGCGCGATGGTGATAATCTCCATACGAGGGTCAACATTTCTATGTTCCAATCTGCACTTGGCACAACGGCTCAAATTGAGGGAATTATGCCAGACGAAAATGTTGATATTAAAATTCCAGCTGGCACGCAAAACGAGGACGTTGTTAGAGTCAAAAATGCAGGTCTTCCACGCTATAATACCGACAACCGCGGAGATTTATATGCTCACATTTGGGTTGATGTTCCCAAAAAACTTACTAAAAATGAGCGCACAGCACTAGAGCAGGTTGCAGACATTTTTGGCGAGTCATACGATGACGAAAAGGGCAGGTTCCAAAAGTTTAAGGACGCTCTGTCATAAGATGAGCACGCATAAGCCTAAATTTTGCGTTCTCAATTTGGGGTGCAAGGTTAATCGTGCTGAGTCGGACACAATGGCAGCAACATGTATGTCTGTGGGGGGTGTGCAAAGCTGTGCGTCTGAAGCGGACGTGGCAATCATAAATACATGCACCGTTACTGCTGAGGCGGACGCAAAAACCCGCAAGCAAATTCGCAAGCTTTTGCGTGAGAGCGCGTGTCCTGTGGTTGTGACTGGTTGTGCAGCTGCTATGCATGCAGACGAGCTTGCCACGCTGGATACGCGCGTGATTGTGGAGCCTGCGAGGTTGCGGGCTTCGCAAAAGGCGGTTGAGATTTTGTGTTCTGCACGTGGTGGCTCGGGGGATGATAGTGAGCTTGGTGAAGCTGATGAGTGTGGCGACTCCGACGAGCTTGCTGCAACTAACGAGCCTGTCGCAACAACTAAAACCGCTACAACCCCCTCCCTATTCACCACATATTCTCCCCAAGCTATAAAACTTAGAGCCACGCACGAATTTAAAACCAGAATGGACATCAAAATCCAAGATGGATGCAACAATTCTTGCACATATTGTATAGTGCATGTGGCTAGAGGACCTGTGTCTTGTCTTAGCGTTAACGAGGTGATAGAGCAAGCCAAAACTGCACACGACGCAGGCGTAGGCGAGATTGTGCTAACCGGAATTAATCTTGGTAGTTTCAACCACAATGGTGCGCGTTTGCCCAATCTTCTCTACGAGTTGATGAAAACCAAAATCGGGCGCGTGCGAATTTCTTCGATAGAACCTCCTCATATAAACGAGCAGCTTGCGCAGGTAATGAGCACTTATCCCGAGCGTATTTGTGCGCATTTGCACGTGCCTTTACAGTCGGGGTGCGACCGCACGCTAGCAGCCATGCACAGGCTCTACGACACGCAAGAGTTTGCAAGCCGAATTGCAATGGTGAGGGCTGCTTGCCCTAGTTTGTCGCTTACAACAGATGTGATAGTCGGATTTCCGCAGGAGTCCAACGAGGATTTTGAACAGTCGCTAGAATTTTGCCGCAAGATGGAGTTTTCTAAGATGCACGTTTTTAGATACTCACGGCGTGAGGGCACTCTAGCGGCAGAGATGACAGGTCAAGTTCCACCTGAGGTTTCGGTAAGTCGAGCTAGAGCAATGCGAGAACTTTCAGACCAAATGCGCTGCGCAGATGCACGAGCCCGCGTAGGCAGCCCCGAGCGATTGCTAATGATGTCTCCAACTATTGGAATGGCGCAAAGTTACTATGATGTGATTATATCCACACCGCAGCCAGAAGGCAGCTTTGTTGACGTTATAATTAGAGAAGTTCTAGAAGATGGCAGACTAAAGGCTGACATGGTCGATATGGCCGATATGGCCGATATAAAAAACTGAGAGGAAAACTTTTGGCAAACAAAGCAGAGACAAATATAGAAACGCTAACTATAAAGGCACCATATGGATTTGACATGAGGCTGCTTGTTGGTTTTGAGGATAGCAATTTGAGACTGATAGAGTCGAAGTTCAACTCAAAAATCACAGTGCGAGGCGATACAATTTCTATCAAAGGTGACCCTATAGAAGTGCGCGTTTTGGAGTCTTTGTTTTCTGATTGCATAAAGGCTGTTTCTAAAGACGGGGAGCTGTCAAAGGCGTCTATTGAGCGAGCGATAGAGCTTGTGCGCACCGGTGAGTTTGCTCCCTCCGCTTTGCGTGATGACATATTGCTCACATACAGAGGCAAGGCTGTTCGTCCCAAAACTGCAGGTCAGAAGCACTATGCCGATGCAATACGCAACAACGAGGTTACATTTGGTGTAGGTCCTGCGGGCACTGGCAAAACTTATCTTGCGATGGCCATGGCTATAGCGGCTCTCAAACGCAAAGAGATAAGTAGGATAATTCTTACTCGTCCCGTTGTGGAGGCGGGGGAGTCTTTGGGTTATCTGCCGGGCACCCTAAACGAAAAAGTTGACCCGTATGTTCGTCCACTTTATGATGCGCTGTTTGATATGGTAGATAGTGAGCACGCCAACGAAATGATCGATCAAAAGATAATCGAGATTGCTCCTCTTGCATATATGCGCGGACGCACCCTAAACGACAGCTTCATAATTCTAGATGAGGCACAAAATGCAACCGCTCAGCAGATGAAGATGTTTTTAACTAGGCTCGGATTTAACTCCAAAATGGTTGTGACAGGAGATGTTACGCAGCTAGATTTGCCGCGTGGGAAGTCGGGCTTGATCACTGTGCGAAACATTTTGCAAGGAATTGAAGGAATTGCATTTTGCGACTTGCATGCAGCGGATGTAGTTCGTCATTCGCTCGTGCAAAAGATAGTAAATGCTTATGACGAGGCTTTTGCTGCGGAATCTGGCAAGTCCAGCAGGTCAAGCGGCGACAAAGCTTTTGCTGCGGAGTCTAGCAAGTCCAGCGACGACAAGTCTTTTACCAAAGAGACTAGCAAACCCAAAACGGAGTAAACATGACTTATAGTGTTGACATAAATATTGACCCCTCCCTAGACGGTTTTGTAGAAACAAACATTGTAAGTGAGTGCCCATGGGCGGCAGATAAGCAGCGGCTCACTGCTCATATAACAAAGCTTGTGGAGTTTGCACTTGGAAAAATGGATGTGGCTGGTGATATTGAGGTGTCGGTGTCGCTTGTTACGCGCGGCAAAATCCATGAGCTTAACAGGCTGCACAGAGAGATTGACTCGCCAACGGACGTTTTGTCTTTTCCGTGTGATAGTCCAGATGAGGTCGATGGGCAGATATGCGAGCTTGGCGACATTGTTTTTTCTCCCGAGGTTGCTTTTGAACAATCTCACGATTATGGCAACACTTATATACAAGAGTTAAATTTGCTTGTGGTTCATAGTGTTTTGCATCTTTTGGGTTATGATCATATAGATGATGACGATGCCAAAGAGATGGAAGCTAAGGAGCGTGAAATCTTGGCGGATTGGGAGAACGCCTGATAGGTGGCTCATGCTTAAATTGAGTACGCGGGACACTAAGTTTGTAACAAAGTTGGGAGATCGCTTGACAGATGGCTAGGCAAACTAAACAAACCGAGCAAGCAATTCACAATGGGCAAGCTGGGCAAACCAAGCAGACTAAACGAACTATTCAAGCTGAGCAACTAAAGCAAAGCAACAACTTGGACAAGCCCAAAACAACAGATGACATTCCAAGAAATATCTGGCGTTCATTTGGATATGCCCTTTGTGGAATTGCAAACGTAATTGCAACTGAGCGCAACATCAAAATTCATGTTGTGGCTGCTGTTGTGGCTCTTGTAGCTTGCGCGGTTTTGCAATGCACGCCTACTGAGTGGTTGTTTGTAATTGTTATGGTTGGCCTAGTGATAAGTGCTGAGCTTATAAACTCTGCAATAGAGTCCGTGGTCAATTTGGTTTCTCCCGAATTGCACCCCCTCGCAAAAAAAGCTAAAGACGTTGCCGCCGGAGCTGTATTGATTTTGGCAATTGCTTCTGTGGCTGTGGGATTGATAATATACATTGGTGCATGGATGAGACTGCACTAAAGTGGCATTTCTAGGAAAATTATGTGTTCAAAAAACAACAACATTGACGGTTCAGACGGTTTTGACGGTTTAGACATAAGCTTGACTAACGCAACAGACTTAAATATGGAACTGCGCAGCGGATTTGTTGCATTAGCGGGCAGACCAAATGCCGGAAAGTCAACGCTTCTAAACGCAGTTATGGGAGAAAAATTTGCCATCACCTCAAATGTGGCACAAACAACAAGGCATCGCTTGCGTGCAATTTATGATGACGACGACTCCCAAATCATTTTGGTAGACACCCCAGGCATACACAAACCGCACGACTCTTTGGGAGAAGAGCTTAACCACTCTGCAATTCAAGGAATCACAGACGTTGACGTTATTGCATTTTTGCTCGATGCCAGCAAACCTGTGGGTAAGGGGGATATTTTTGTTCTCAACCAGCTAAAAGCTGCTCGAGAGTCCGCAAAGGTTCTTGTTGTTAATAAGGCTGATAAGGTGTCTCAAAAAGAGGCTCAAGCACAAGTTAGTCGAGCTAGCGAGTACCTCAAATTTGATGATGTTGTGGTGTGCTCTGCACTTACGGGCTTTAATGTCGATGGATTTTTGCAAACAATAAAGGGCTTGTTACCGCTAGGCCCTAGGTGGTTTCCTAAAGGAACGCAAACCGACCAGCCAATAGAAGTGATTGTTGCAGAGTTTATTCGCGAGAAGATTTTGCGGAGCTCGTACGATGAAGTTCCCCATGCGGTTGGAGTTATGGTCGATGATATGGAGTATAAAGAGGCGAGTGACCTCTATCGCATTTTTGCCACAATATATGTTGAGCGAAACTCTCAAAAAGGAATTATCATAGGCAACAAAGGCGAGAATATAAAAAAGATTGGCATAGATGCCCGCAAAGATTTAGAGCATTTTTTGGGCACTAGGTGTTTTTTAGATCTAAATGTTAAGGTAAAGAAGAACTGGCGTCGCGACGCCTCGCAAATTAGACGCTTTGGATATGGCGAGGGATTGTAGGGGCGGGGCGGAATTTTGCTTGCTCTTTTGATTACCGGTTTGTTTAGTGAGACCAAGAAATGCCATCTTATAAAACGAGTGCAATAGTTCTAAAAAAGACAAAGCTTAAAGAAAAAGACCTTATTCTAACTCTGCTCAGCGATCAAGGAGAACAAATTAGGGCTGTTGCCAAAGGGGCGCAAAAGCCAGGCAACACATTTGCTGCACGATTGGAAGTATTTTCTATAGTTGATCTTATGCTTTATAAGGGCAAGAGCTTAGACACTATTACAGATGTGAGAATTGTTGAAACCAATAAGGCTTGCAGGGACAGCATTGCAAGACTCTCATATGGCGCAGTTATGGCTGAACTAATCGAAAAAACTGCGCTAGAGGGGCAAGAAATGCCTGTGATGTTCGCTCTTTCAAAGACTGCGTTTAGCTCGTTGGGCGCAGTTTATGAAGAGGCTCTGCCTTTTGTGGCCGCTGCATTTTTGATTAAGCTACTGGCTTATTTGGGCTATAAACCTTCGTTTGATGAGTGCATATATTGTGGCAAGCGCAGATGTTTTGGGAACGATAAGGTGCAAGATGGTGCTGATCTTGGCGCAGGCAGTCAGGACGGTAGTGCCGATGATCGCGGCACTAACAGAAGAGATACAAGAGAAACTGCAGACGCATTAAACGAAGGTCGTTTTTCTATCTCATCTGGAGGCTGGGTGTGCGGTGAATGTGTATACGAACAAAACATCGCTGAAGATGCGTTAATTTTGTCCAACACGGTTTTTTGGATCAGAGCTTTGATGTCTATGCGTTTTGTTGAAATAGAAGCACTTTTTGCAGGGTCACGCAAATCTTTTGAATCAAACTCAAATTTAAATCAAGATATTATTTTTGACTTAGAAAATTGTGACGCAGATGTTATTAGTGAACTTGGCGAGTCACTTTTATATTTTTGCGAAAGATGGATCAACACACATCTCGGCATAAAAATGAAATCTATGCGTTTTCTTTCAAGGATAGATATTTGAGAATTTAGAAATCGTTAAGAATTTGGTTAGATTTGGTTAAGAGATTAGAAAGATTTGTATTCTAATCTTATAAGCACGTGCTAGGTGGTATGTGTCGCCTCTCTTTGTTAGTAAAGGAGGTGGTCACATGGTTACACTACACGAAATAATTGATCTAGCCATGTTGATTGTCAATATTATTGGCATTACAGCTATGCTGATTAATAAAAATGTAAGATAACCGCCCTTTCGCAGAGGCGGTCACCTCACAATCTCCAAAATTGTCAAAAGAGGCGACTAAGCCGAGGCAAGCGGCTACCACCTAGCACTTTGGAATATAACTCCGCCGTGCTTGTGATATTAAGTTTAACACATGCGCGGCGGTTTAGTTTCTAATATGTTAGTGTAATGTAGATTAATATTGTTGAAATCATTAATCACTCATTTATTTAGAAACTATGCCTCTATGCTGTGAATGTGTGATACCATGAAAATGCATGCAGCGCAAGACAAAACAAATTGTGGTAATGATGACTGGCGAGCTTTATTTTTGCATGTATAGTTGGTTTTATGTAGGGTTCCACTTTATTAACAGAAAGGTTAGAAGATGAAAGAACAATGTAAGTTTAATAATTACGGGGGGGGGGGATTCTAAAGCTAGTTTAGAATTCCCTCACAAGGTAAGTAGGGTGCTACTAGCATTCATTACCGCGTTGCTTTTACTTTTGGCTTTTGGGTCAAGCCAAGCACTAGCTCAAGATAGCGAGCAAATTGATGTACCTACAGGAAAGGTTCAGTCGGTAGATTGGAACCGTCTTGCAGGAAGTAATCGCTTAGATACAATGGCTAAAATCTCTAGTACAGGTTTTGATAGTGCAGATACCGTAATTATTGCTAATGCCTATAACTTTCCAGATGCCTTATCTGCTACATCACTAGCTGGATATTATCAAGCACCAGTGCTATTAACTGGCTCAGATAGTCTAGATACACAAACTGCAACAGAAATAAAACGCCTAGGTGCTACAAAAGCAATTATTGCTGGCGGAGATGCAGTTATCTCAAATACAACAAAAGATGAAATAAGCGCACTAGACGGAATGGAATCTGTCAGTCGTGTATCAGGTGCAGGAAGATATGACACATCGTATGAAATCTATAAAGCACAAAAAGATAATTGGAGCAAAACTGCAATCGTAGCTTCAGGAGAAGGTTTTGCAGATGCTCTATCTATCAGTCCTTATGTTTATGCAACAAATTCTCCTATCTTTTTATCAAGCACAACAGGCCTAACAGACGATATCAAAAGTGCAATTACAAGTGGTAATTTTGAACATGTAGTAATTGTTGGCGGAGATGCTGTTATTTCTCCATCTATTGAAAATTATTTGGCAGACAAACTTGGAGAAAACAACGTCGAGCGTTTAGCTGGATCTACTCGCTACGACACATCAGCAAAAATTGTTAAATGGTGTGTTGATGAGGGTACTCTAAATTATGAAGATTTAGCAATTGCTTATGGCGAAAACTTTCCAGATGCTCTAGCTGGTGGAGCTTTTTGTGGATTTACAGATAGTGTGTTGCTCCTTGTAAATGAGGGCAACTATCAATCGGCGGTAGATACACTTAGCAAAAATGCGTCAGCCATAAAACGTGCTTATGTATTTGGCGGAGGGGGAGTTATCTCTAATAATCTCTACAACAAGTTCCAAGAAGCAACGCTTGAAGAATCAGATGATACGGATACTTTGCAAGCATTCGCCGTATATTGCAAAGATGACCAATCGCTTAATTTCTACAAGCGCAAAAGCGTGCCAGAAGCTGGAAGCATCTTCAATGGAAAAACTGCTACAAAGGTATTTAGCGGCATCGAAGATATGGCGGGATACTCATATTCACAGGATAAGGGTTATGAGGGAGTTCCTGGATGGAGTGTTTTATATGAAACGATAACAACGGTGAATATCGTAGATGACGGCATTAAACCTAATAATATGGATCTTTGGTTTGGCGCCTTATACTATGGAAAAGCTACATCTGCTGATGATCCGTGTATTTCTCAAAGTGCGCTTGAGACAATAAATGGTTTAGACAAAATTGATACCTCCTCCACAACAAGCATGAAAAATACATTTTGCTATAGCCAAAAATTAAAAACTGTAGATATAGCTAATTGGGATGTTTCTAAGGTAGAGGACTTTAGTTGGTGTTTTGATTTCACTAAATTTGATAGTTTAGACCTTAGTAAGTGGGTTACCTCAAGCGCAAAAAATATGTCTGGCATGTTTAGTTCGTGTGGAGGAACAAATGGTCTTAATTTAGATCTTTCGAAGTTTGACACTTCAAAGGTTGAAAACATGTATGGTATGTTTTGGTACTCTGGGATAAAATCCATTACGGGGATTGATAATTGGAATACTTCTAATGTCAAGGATATGAACGTTATGTTTTCTTCGTGCAAAAATCTAACGACATTGGATTTGTCAAAATGGAATACATCAAATGTTACAAATATGCATCGTATGTTTTCTTTTTGCAGCTCCCTAGCCAATTTAAATTTATCCAATTGGGATACATCCAAGGTTACAAATATGGAGCAAATGTTTAATGGATGTTCTAAATTGGCTGGTATTAATGGAATTACAAAATGGAATATATCAAGTGTTACAGATATGTCTGGCATGTTTTATAATTGCAGCTCTCTAACCAATTTAGATTTATCCAATTGGGATACATCTAAAGTTACGGATATGGGCAGTATGTTTTATGGATGTTCTAAATTGGCTGGAATTAATGGAATTACAAATTGGAATACATCTAAAGTTACGGATATGAGCCTGATGTTTTATAATTGCACGGCACTAACAGCGGATTGTTCTAAATGGGATGTTGATAAGGTAACACAAAAGACCGCGTTTAATTATAATGCTCCAGGAGTTGTATCACCTAATTTTTAACACTCAATTAGTTTTATAATATAGTAAATAAAAGCCGAGGTTGTAATGAACTGTCCTCGGCTTTTATAAAATAAGGTCGCTAAAACAAGTTAGCGTTTTTTTGATTTAAACACACTTTTGACCTTTAATAGCAGCTAAATGCCAAACCATTTTTTTTAAGGCTCAATGTTGAGATTACTAAACAGTTAGGTAATATGTTTTCTTTATGAACAAACATGGAGTGGATGTGGTGTAGTTAGCGTGTAAGCTTCCACATTTTGCGTTCATATGCATTGTCGTCCATTGGCGTTAGTTGGCGTCCATTGTCGTCCATTGGCGTTGGTTGTCATTAGTTGTTGCATACCCCATATATAAGCCGCCATAAAACGCGATTAGCAGATGTAATGCAAAACATAGATATCTTGCGTGCTACGATACAAATCTACAAAAATTTCGTACCCAAGAGGCATACAAAGCAAATAAACACACGGCTAAAATAAAAAAGGGGGATAGTATGCAGAGCATAAGCGGCTCAAAACCAATAAAACAAAAACGCACAGGAGAAGACCGCATTTTTACTATCCCAAATTTGCTTTCGTTTATAAGGCTGCTGCTAATACCCTTATTCTTTGTATTATATGTTTGCTATGAGCAAACTGTTGCGGGCACGATTATATTTGCAGTTGCAGCATGCACCGACTGGGTTGATGGCAAGGTTGCCCGTGCAACAGGTGCAGTTACTAGGCTTGGAAAAATCTTGGATCCTTTTGTTGATAGGCTCCTACTTATATTTGGTGTTTTTGCAGTATATCTATCAGGCAGACTTCCTGCATGGATTTTGGTTTTGCTCCTTTTAAGAGATATTATTTTGGGAATCCTAACAATTTGCATGAAGAAAAAAACGGGCAACGATTTAACGGTGTCTTATGTGGGCAAATTTGCGACGGCCTTTATGATGGTTGCGTTTAGTATGCTCATGCTAAATTGGCCAATTATAACGGGTCTGGGTTTATTCGAGATTTCTTGGCTCCCTGGATTTGGTGCGGGGCAATTTTGCTTTGGCATATTTGTTGCTTATGTTGGGGTTATTTTGCAGTGGATAACTGCTGGAATTTATTTATATCGAGGCATAAGATATGGAACAACTGCGGCGCATAGGACTGAGGCCGTCAGCGGGGTCAAGGACAACAGCAAAGCCGAGGTTAAAGTTAACTCCGAGAACAGTGCAGTCTCTCAACGAATAGACTCAGACGCAAACACTTCTGGGATGGTGAAGTAGGTAGATGGTTCGCCATACAAGCAGAAGTTCTGAAGATCAATCCAGAAATAAATCCGAGAAGGGCACCTCTACAGGTTCGCACCGCAAGTCGGGCTCGTCTAGGAGTGCAGGAGGTAGCACCACAGGTAGACCACGAGTTTCGGCAGGCAACACACCAAACCGCATGAACTCAAGACAAGCTGCGCATCAGACTAGAAATGCTAATACTTCACGCAATAAACGCCGCGTAACAAGAAAAAACACAGGTTCAAGACCTAGTGAGGACGGCAACAAACAACCCAATAAGCGTAGAGCGCAGCAGTCTACACAAAAGCATCGAGGTGCGCAGCGTCCATTTGATAGCTCACGCAATACAAAAGCTTTATCAACACCCTATGATGGCAATAGGCGCAAAAGCTCAAACTTAAAATCAAACAAGCAAGACTTTGCGCAAAAAAGTGACCAACGCAAAGAGGCCTCTCGCAAAAATACTAGAAATACTAGAAGCAATAGCGCACAAAGAAACAACGGTGCACGAGACAAATCACAACAGCGCAATAGCGCAAAAACAAATGCATCGCAATTGTTCGGAGCAATGTCTCCCAAAGCAAAAATCATAGTTGCTGTAGTTGCAGTTCTGGTTCTATTTTTTGCAGCCGATTGTTTGTTGGGAGCAGGAAAAATTCACTCAAATGTTCACATAGGCGACCTCAATGTGGGGGGCATGACTATAGACGAGGCTGCAAGCGCTATTGCAGATCAATACTCAGGCATGGGCTCTAATCAAACTATAGTTATGTATGAGTCAAAGGACGCTCAAGAAAATACGACCGCTGATAATATCACAGAGATCAAGTTTGACTACGAATCGATGGAGGAGTATAACAACAACCCGCCAGATAGCAGCGCATTTTCTATAGATTCGTCTTTGATAGGCGCAAATGTTGACAGCCAAGGACTTGCCCAAGAGGCATATCAAGTAGGGCGTGGGCTCGACTTTGTTTTTGGCAAAATTCTAACAACATTTTTTGGGCACGAGATTGAGCCAAGAATTGCATTTGACAGCAACTACATGGAAGCACTTACGGGCATCCTCACAAACTCCCTTGGCAAAAATATGGTTAATTGCAATATAGAGTTTGATGGTTCTACATTTGCAGCTACCCAAGGAAACGACGGCTATATGGTCAAGTCTGAAGACTTTAAAAACCTTATGCAAAAGGCTCTTATGGGTGAGGACAAAAGCTTCGTTGTTCCTATGGGCGACGTAAAAATGCAAATTGATGAGGGCTCAGCAAAACGCGCTGCAGAAAAAGCCCAAAGCGCGATTGCTGATAGCGTTGAACTTAAGCTAGACAGCTCAAAGTGGAATTTGGAATCAGAGCAGCTTGGCGGACTTGTTTCTTCGTATGTCGATGGCAGGGAGCTAGTTCCATATATTTCGTTGAGCAAGGTTCAGCAGTTTGTTCCCACACTAAATGGAATTGGAAGCGTTGGCACTCCTGCAAAAAATGTGCGTTTTGCCTATGATGGCACAAATCTAACTCATACAGAAGCCGAAAAAGGAATAGGTCCAAACTACGCATGGATTACTCAACGCATGAACAAGATTGTGTTTGGTGCGGATGACTTGGCGCTAAAGGCTGGGGAGGTAGATAAGCTAGAAGATGTGAGCAATTCTGATGACTCGGGTGTGGGAGGCGACTCGAGCGCAGGCGAAAACACTAGCTCGGCAAGCACAGACAGCGCAAGCGCAAGCGCCACTACCACCACCACCACTATGTCGCAAGCGTCAATCGATGAAGACGATGCGGCCAGAACTATCTCAATAACCCTAGGTGAGTCGCTTCCAACCTTAACTTATGATCAGGCTCACAGCATGGGACTAGATGCCGAGCTCATTCGCTCGTATAGCACCGAGTATGCTAGTGCATCTAGCGGCAAAGCAAACAACATTGAGCTCCTCTCAGACATCCTCACAAATACAGTCATTGCACCGGGCGAGACATTTAGCATAAATGACACTGCGGGAGAGTGTAACGAAGCAAGGGGATTTCAAGAAGCAGGCTCAATAGTAAATGGTGAGATAAGCTCCGAGATAGGTGGAGGAATTTGCCAAGTCGCAACCACAATTTTTAATGCTGTGTTTAATGCCGGATATCCAATTGTAGAGCGGCACAATCACTCCACATATATGGCAAGCTATCCCGATGGGCTAGACGCTGCTATATCTTGGCCATATCTCGATCTAAAGTTCACCAACGACACCAACAACTATATGATTTTGTTGCTCGACTATGACGGTAGCCAAGTCACTTGCTCGCTTTGGGGCATTTCTCCCAAATATACAACTGATTATGCGCAAATTTCGTGGGAGAAAGGCGATGATTATAAGACGATCACCCGCAATGATCCAGAAGAAAAAACGGGCACGGAGTACACAAAGAGCTCGGGCAAAAACGGACATACGGTTGAGGTTCAGCGCAATACTTACGACAAAAACGGTACTAAGATTAGACAAGATGTTTTTAAGAGCATTTATAAACCTCAAGACGAGATAATAATTAAAGGAACCAAGCAATGAGTTATTTTGATACAGGCAGCGCAAAGCAACATCAAGAAAGCGCATACAAGAATGTACCTTCCCGCAAAGCCAAGCATTTTTCGCTATTCGTTCTAACCCTAGCAATACTGCTTAGCATGTCTCCTTGCGCCTATGCGTCTGTATATCCAGGAGATATTGCAGGAACTGTTGTTTTGGGGAGCAACCAAACAGTCTCGCAAGCAGCACCTAGTCTTGAGGCTGAGTACGGTGCACTCATGGCATCTGATGGCAAAATCCTCTGGAGGCGCGACTCCCAAACGCAAGTTCCAATGGCATCTACAACAAAGATTATGTCTTCGCTTTTGGCTTTAGAAAAAGGCTCGCTTGGCGATCAAGTAACAGTTTCTGAGAATGCAGACTCGCAAGAAGGCTCCACCGCAGGAATTGTTGCAGGCGACACAGTAACTCTCGAAAATCTAATCTATGGAATGATGCTCCCTTCTGGAAACGATGCAGCAATGGCTGTAGCAGAGCATTTTGGTTCGGGGGATTCCCAGACGTTTGTGTCTATGATGAACGACAAAGCTCAAGAGCTCGGCATGACAAACACTCACTATACCAGCCCAAATGGCCTTGTTGACGAGGGCAATTATACAACCGCAGACGACTACCTAAAGCTTGTTAGCGCAGCCATGGCTAACTCTGATTTTAGAACTGTAGTGTCAAAAAAGTCGTATACATATACATCTATTGGCAAGAATGTCACAACAACCCTACAAAGCACCAATGAGATGTTGGATTCTTACGAGGGGGCAAATGGAGTTAAAACAGGATTTACCGATGCGGCGGGATACTGCTTTGTTGGCTCGGCTCAGCGTGATGATGTAGAGCTCTATGCGGTTGTGTTTAACAGCACTACAGCAACTTCGCGTTTTACAGATGCTGAGGCTCTCTTAGATTGGGGATTTTCTCACTACCACAAAATTACGCTGGCAACTGCAGAAGAAAAAGTTGGAGAAGCAGTGGCTACTAGTTGGCTCGATAAAACAGTAGAGGTTGCACCGGAGTCAGACGTAAGTGTGCTTTTATTTGATTATGATTCGGATCTTGCACAAACCGTTTCGATCGAAAACAAGGGTGGTAAAATAGAAGCCGGAACACAAATGGGAAAAATGACTTGGACTCGCGGAGAAGAAGAGATTGCCTCTGTTAACCTAGTTGCTGCTCAAACTGTTGAGGCTCCTAACTTTTTAGAAACTATACAAATTGGATGGTGCAAATTTGCTTCTATATTTACTGGCGACTCTGTCTCGGTCGACCAAAAAGTGTATGTAGGTTCTACATTTCCGCTGATAAGTGCCACGCAGTAGTGTTCGAGTTGTGCGTGAATAACGTGCGAGTTGTTTAGGTTGCGTTCACGCAACGCGCTAGTTGAGATTTTTGCACTCACCTCACGTCCCTTCGAGTTTCTTTAGTCAAAACTGCATATGTGTTAAACAATTATGCGTGCGATTAAAATTTTTAGGCTCCCCTTTATCTAAACTGCATAATTGTTTGGTAAGATATCAATATTGAAAATAACTCTGAAAGGGGCAACCATGGCTGGCGGTTCAATTCCCACCATTGATAACATGGCAGACGCATACGAGTTGGTACTCAAAGGTTCGATGCCGCAATCTGGTATTAAGGTAACAAGGGTCTCGGCTACACAATTAACTTCGCTTGAGCTGCGCGAGATAGAAAGTGTTCGCAAACAAGCGATCGACAAAATTCGCGACATAATGGGAGACAGAGGTTTTGAATTTACATTTGAGCATGAGCTAAATTTGTGGCCTCGCTCAAAAACTCCATCTGATAAGTTGGTCTTTAGATGCTATTGCGATGGAACTTTGGTTGGATATGCCCTAGTTGTTCGCAGTTGGCCAGATAACACAAAGTGGACTATCCAGCACTTAATTTTGCACCCCGAACACAGAAATAAGGGATATGGTTCTCATCTTATAGAGGGCGTAGAAAAAGATGCTCTCAATACTACCGAGGCAATAAATCAAATAATGGCAATACCCCTGCGACCAACAACTGAGTTTTTTGATAGCGTTGGATATGGTGACTGCGGAGAAATTACCATCGATACAGACGAGATGAGCTCAGTTACGCTGCGTGCATTTAGCAAGAAAATCAGGTAGCTTTTGATGTCTGAGGTTTCAAATTCTTCTGAAGAAAGCAGTCCAAATTTTGCATCCGATGCGTTTGGTGGGGTGGTTGCGCATGATGCGCCTAATGAGTTCGGCACCCAAGATCCATCAAACAATGACCCCGCTAGCTATTTGGTTTCGGGCACCGATCCAAGCATAGCCGCAAGCTATAAACAACTTGCCAAGCGAGCAAAAAGTGCAAGATATGGCTTGCTAGAACCTCAGTATGTGATAATCGACACAGAGACAACAGGGCTAAATCCCCAAAACGACCGCCTTATAGAAATTGCAGCAGCAATTATGGACGGTCCAGATATAGTTGACACCTTTCAAACCTTTGTAAATCCTGGCAAAAAGATCTCTACCTTTGTAACCGACCTCACGTCAATCACAAATGATGATGTTAAGGATGCTCCAGACCCACAAACAGCCGTAAGTATGCTCGATGAGTTTGTTGGAGACAGAATTTGTTTGGCTCACAATGCAAAGTTCGACAGAACTTACCTAGCAAAAGACGCTCCCAAAAATTCGGTCTTGTCTTCTCAAAATAACTGGATAGACACACTTTCACTATCTCGAATTGCATTGCCTAGGCTTGTGTCGCACGACCAGTCTACGCTGTGTGATGCCTTTGGCATTGAGAGAGGAAATCACCGAGCGCAAGGCGATGTAGAGGCTTTATGCCAGCTTTGGCGCATAATGCTAGCCGCGCTAGACGACATGCCTCACGAACTTTTGTCTGCTATAGCTCAAATTGCGCCAGAAAAAGAATGGCCGCTAAGAGACATAATCTGCGCCGTTGCAGCTGAGGGCATGAACATGCGATTTTCGATGCATCTGCTCCGCGACCGAATGATTACCAGCGAAATCAGCGCATCTGAGCAGATCCATGACCCAGATCTACATTCCATAGATTTAAAACCTGTTAGCAAAATGCAGGTAGAAAATGCATTTTCTGCCGATGGAATAGTTGGCAAAATGTATAGCAAATTTGAAAGCCGACCAGAACAAATCGAGTTTGCGTTTAACGTGTCCGACGCGTTTGGAACATCAACCCATAGAGTTATTGAGGCAGGCACGGGCGTTGGTAAGTCAATATCTTACCTGCTTCCATCGGCAATGTTTGCACTTGCCAACAACGTTAGAGTTGGCGTAGCAACAAAAACCAACACGCTTCTAGACCAGCTTGTCTACAAGGAGCTGCCCCTCTTGCAAAAGGCTGTTGAGGAGCAAACCGGTCAGCACCTTACTTATATTTCACTTAAGGGATACGACCACTACCCTTGTTTGCGCAAAGTTATGAAGTTTGTAAAAGAGGCAAGCGAAGAAACTCCAACCTTTGATATTGAGCAGCTCGCTATGGTCATGACTTCTATAGCACAATCTGCATGGGGAGATTTAGACGCGCTTTCTGTGTCGCTTACGCGCACGGCTAGGTCACAAATAGTATGTTCCTCACAGGAGTGCTTGCATAACAAATGTTCGTATTATCCCAAGAGATGCCTGTTGCATGGTGCCAGAAAACGTGCCTCAAATGCGCAAATTATTGTAACCAATCACGCGCTTATGTTTAGAGATATTGCAAATGCAAATACAATACTTCCGCCTGTGCGCTATTGGGTGGTAGATGAGGCTCACGGAGCAGAAGACGAGGCACGCAAGCAACTGTCATACAGCATGGATGCAACAGACATAAAAATTCTTCTGCGCAAGCTCGGGTCTTCTGCAGGTGTTGTTCAGACTATGGCGCATAAAGCCACGGGTCTAGATGGAGGCACAACTTTAATTGGTATAGCGGCAAAAACAAAAAGAGAGATCCCTCCTCTAGAAGAAACTGTTGAGTTGTTTTTTGAAGCCGTTCATGCGCTTGAAGACCTAGAAGGTGGCAGCGCAGCAAACAAGTCGGGCAAGTCCAACAAGCCAAAGAACCCCTATACAACAAGCGAAATTTGGATTAACAGCAAAAGGCGCAACACCAAACAGTGGCAGCGCGTTTTAGAAACCGGCGAGTTGGTTCTAAGACAACTCGACGATCTTGCTCGAAGTTGCAGGCATTTGCTTTCAATTTCTGAGGAGTTCAAGGAGCTCTCTGAACTTGGAGCGGAGTTGTCGTCGAATATAAACATAATGTCTGACATGCTCGAGTGTATATCGCTAATGTTAGACGGAACCAACAAGGCATATTGCTACTACGTGCGCATCTCCAACAACAAAAACAAGCATAACGAGGAGCTCAATGTATCGCTTGTAGATGTTGGCAATGAGCTCTCCGATCGTTTTTTTGCAGAAGAAAACAGCGTGATCCTAACTTCAGCCACGATTGCTGTGGGAGAATCGTTTGACTACTTCTCACACAGAATGGGGCTAGACAAGATAGACCGCGAGCTATGGAGTTCTATAAAACTAAATCCGTCAGAGGGTTTCTATGATCACATGCAAACGCTCATCGTAAACGATCTTCCAGACCCAAGATCTAGCGGCTACCAAGAAGATTTGGCAGAGTTTTTGCTAGATGTGCACCTTGGACTTGGCGGCGGTGTTCTGACCCTGTTCACCAACAGGCGACAAATGCAAGATATTTATTCTCAGCTATCTCCTACACTTAAGCAAAGCGGGATAGAACTGTTGTGCCAAGCGACAAACAAATCTACACGAATGTTGAAAGATCAGTTTATTCAAAACGAGGCAGCGTGCCTTTTTGCAACGCGTTCATTTTGGGAGGGATTTGATGCACCAGGTCCAACACTTAAGTGCGTGGTAATTCCTAGGTTGCCATTTCCACGTCCAACAGACCCTCTATATCTAGAAAGAAGCGAACGAAGCAAAGATGCGTGGAAAACATACGTTTTGCCTCAAACTATAATAGATACAAAACAGGCAGCGGGTAGGCTAATTAGGTCTAAGTTTGATTCTGGATATTTGATTATGTGCGACTCAAGACTCACATCAATGTGGTATGGCAAGCTGTTCTTAAAGTCTCTTCCGCAAAATAATGCAAAAACAACTTGTGCGTGCACCATTCGCGCAATTTTAGAAAATAGTGAGATTTGAGTTTATTGCGAGGCGTCGGGTGGCGCAGATGTTTGAAAGGCGTAATGGTGTAAATTTTTAGGCACGCAGGCAAAAAAAATTTTTTAGGCAGTCAGACACAAAATGCTGCCTAGACATAACATCGGATAATGCGAACAGCAATTCAGACACTATATAGAGTAGATAAAACCAACTAGAGGAGTGCAAGCATGAACATCTTGGTATTAGGAAGTGGCGGCAGAGAACATGCCATTGTGAAGGCGATAATAAAATCGCCTAAGGCAGACGAAGTTTTTGTGGCACCTGGCAACGGCGGAACTGCACAAATCGCAATAAATGTTGAACTCAACATGATGGACAGCAGCGCAGTTGTTGACTTTTGCAAAAACCACAACGTGGAGCTATGTGTAATAGGTCCTGAAGCTCCTTTGGTTGCAGGCATTGCAGATGCCGTGCGTGCTTCTAATATTGCAGTGTTTGGACCAGGTGCGGCTGGCTCACAATTAGAGGGTTCCAAGCAGTTCTCCAAAGACCTAATGAGCGAGGCTCAAATCCCCACAGCCGAGTATGCTGTATTTGAAGACGAAACACAAGCTTTCCAATATCTAGAAACTCACAAGGCTCCCATAGTTATTAAGGCCGACGGACTCGCAGCTGGCAAAGGAGTTACCGTAGCTGCAACAAACGAAGAAGCAGCTCAAGCTGTAAAAGAGTGCTTTGATGGCAGATTTGGTGCGGCAGGTCAAAAGGTTGTTATCGAAGAATGTATGCAAGGACCGGAGTGTTCGTTGCTTGCATTTAGTGATGGCATAACCGTGCGTCCCATGGCTCCAGCACAAGATCACAAGCGAGCACTTGAGGGCGACATGGGCCCAAACACCGGTGGCATGGGAGTTTATTCTCCAGTTCCAATAGTCACTGAGCAAGAGCATGAGCAAATGGTTGCAATTTTGCAAAAGACGGTTGCGACCTTGCGTGAGCGCAACATCGACTATAGAGGTGTTTTATACGGCGGCTTTATGCTTACAAAAGAAGGTCCCAAAGTTCTAGAGTTCAATGCCAGATTTGGAGACCCAGAAACGCAAGTCTTGCTTCCTAGACTAAAAACAGACCTAGTGGATGTAATGCTTGCTTGCCACAACCAAACGCTTGATATAATTGAACTTGAGTGGGATCCGCGTTGGGCAGTTAGCGTGGTTTTGGCATCAAAAGGATACCCAGGCGATTATGAAAAGGGATATGTGATTGATGGCATAGACAAAGCGCAGGAACTACCAGACGTTATTGTCTATCACGCGGGCACCAAGCTTTCAGACAAAGGCGAGGTGCTAACAAACGGCGGACGCGTGCTAAACGTTACCGCGCTAGGAAACAGTTTTGTAGAAGCTCAAAGCCGTGCATACAAAGCATGTGAGCTAATTTGTTGGGATGGGATAACCTATAGACGAGACATTGGAGCGCGTGCAATGCGCGGTCGTGATGCTTGGGAAGAAAACATGTAAAAAAAGAGGTTTTGAAAAATGAAGTATTGTGAGATGACAAAAGAGCAATTGCAAGCAGTTAAAGACGAGGCTCAAAAACAATATGATGAGTTTAAAGCACAGGGGCATAAGCTAGATATGTCGCGCGGAAAACCTGGACCTGAGCAGCTAGATCTTTCGCTTGATATGCTCAAGCTAGTAGACCAAAATACCGATTTTGCAAATATTGCCGAAGTTGACCCCAGAAACTATGGAGGTCTTGCAGGTCTTGAGTGTGCAAAAAAGCTTATGGGTAAAATCCTAGGCGTTGACCCCTCAAACACAATCGTGCTGGGCAACTCAAGTCTAACAATAATGTATGACCTCGTGGCTCACGCCATGACTCACGGGATTATGGGCTCAACCCCTTGGTGCAAACTCGATAAAGTAAAGTTTTTGTGCCCCTCCCCTGGATACGACAGGCACTTTTCAATCTGTGAGCACTTTGGCATCGAAATGATTGTGGTTCCAATGAATGAAGACGGTCCAGACATGGACATGGTCGAAGAGCAAGTAAAAGCAGACAGCTCAGTCAAGGGCATTTGGTGCGTTCCACAATATTCAAATCCTCAAGGCATTGTTTATTCTAATGAGGTCGTTGAGCGTTTTGCAAAGCTAACACCTGCGGCTAGCGATTTTAGAATCTTTTGGGACAACGCCTACGCAGTACATCATCTAGCCAAAGACCACCCCACGGTTGCCAATCTAAAAGACGCAGCAGATAAAGCTAACAATCCAGATATTTTCTACATGTTTGCTTCAACCTCCAAGATAACTTTTCCAGGTGCTGGAATTGCTGCGGTCGCGTCATCAGATGCAAATATCGCCGACATAAAGGGCTTCTTGGGTTTTGCAATGATAGGACCTGACAAAATAAACCAACTAAGGCACGCTTTATATTTTAAAGAAGAAGGCTCGCTAGAAGCACACATGCAAAAGCAAGCTCAACTAATTGCTCCTAAGTTTGCTAAGGTTCACGAGATTTTTGAGCGCGAACTAGGAGAACTTGGCATAGGGACGTGGACCGAGCCCAAAGGCGGATACTTCATCACGTTTGACTCGCTCCCAGGGTGTGCAAAGCATATTGTTGAACTCGCCGCACAAGCAGGTGTTAAGATGACTGGCGCAGGTGCTATGTATCCATATAAAAAAGATCCGCAAGACAAAAGCATTCGTGTGGCTCCAACATATCCTAGTGTTGAAGAACTTCAAAAAGCAGCCGAACTCTTTTGCCTATGCGTAAAAATTGCAACGGCTCAAAAGTTGCTTTCGTAAACTTTTGGGTACGTATTTTGCAAAATTGTATAGAATAGAGATTAACTTTAGGCAAGCTCTTTATAAGGGCAAAGTTTTTGAGGATGAGATGAGGTAAAAAATGCACGAACACGGACATCATGATCACGACCATCATTCGTTTGAGTCTGCCGAGCAGCGCGACGCACTCTTGGCATATTTGGTTGAGCATGAGAGAAGTCATGCCGACGAATTGCACGAAATGGCTCATCAAATTGACGGCGAAGCAGCTACTTTAATTCACGAGGCAGTTGAGCTATTTGTTCAAGGAGCCGATAAACTCGATGCTGCTCTAAAGGTTTTGAAAGGGGAGTAACATACATGTGCCTTTCAACAATTATCAAGCGCGTAGACGGCAAAGACGCAGGCGAGTTATGCAGCAACGTTAGCGAAGTTGATATTAGCGGCACTCGCATAACTTTTACCGATATAATTGGTGCTACACACGAGGTAGAGGGCAAAATTTCGTCTGTAGACTTGATAAAGAACAAAATATTTGTTGATGTAGCCGAGTAGATTTTTAGGAACAAATTATGCATTACGAGGTTATTAGAGAAATTTTTAATCAATGCAGCGGCAATCAAATGAGAGATGTATTTGTAGATGAGGTCGACCTAGACGAAGCAGGAATCGACAAATATATGAATCAATATAGAATTGGCGCAGAAGTAGAAGAAGAGCGCGAGGTCACACCTAAGGGCGACATTATATACAATATTGTGGCCGATGGGCTAAGACAGCGCGTTGGTTTTACAAAAGTTGACTGATAATCACGTTAGCAAATGCTTAAGTAGTTGCAAAGGTAGTTGCAAAGTGCGGGTTTTGTAAAGTACTTGTAAAAAGTATCTGCAAAGTACCCGTTAAGTATTTGCGCAATTACATGCAACAAATATCTAACCACATACAACCATATTAGAACAAATTAGGAGTTATTTAGAATGGCACACACAATAGCAATTGCCGGAAAAGGTGGAACCGGAAAAACCACCCTTACCGGAATGCTTATTAAATATCTAGTTAAGAAAAATCTAACACCTGTGTTGGCAGTAGATGCCGATGCGAACTCAAACCTAAACGAAGTTTTGGGCATTGAGGTCGAAAATACACTCGGCGAGGTTCGCGAAGAAGTTGCACATGCCGAAGAAACAGATAGCAAAATTCCAGCTGGAGTTAGCAAAGCTGATTATATGCAGTTCAAGATGAACTCTGTCTTAACAGAAGAAGACGACTACGACATGATTGTTATGGGGCGCACTCAGGGCAAAGGGTGCTATTGCTTTGTCAACGGTCTTTTGCAGTCAGAACTCCAAAAGCTAACAAAAGCATACAAATATATAGTTGTTGATAACGAAGCTGGAATGGAACACATCAGTCGCGGAACCCTTCCATCAATAGACACTCTTCTTTTGGTGTCGGATTGTTCAAGACGAGGTGTTCAAGCAGTGGGAAGAATTGCCGAGCTTGCAAAAGAACTCGAGCTAAACCCCTCAACTATGAAGCTAATCATCAACCGATCTCCATCAGAAAAACTAGCTGATGGCATTTTGGAAGAGATAGACAAACAAGGGCTAGACCTTCTAGGAGTTGTTCCGCACGACGACACAATTTATGAGTACGATGCAGAGGGAAAACCCACTTGCGACATACCAGAGGACTCAAAATCAAAGAAGGCTTTAGAGGCACTTTTAGACCAGCTGTTTTAATAAATTGCACGTAGCACAAAATTTCCATATAAATTTTGCCAATAATCTTGTAAAATACATTGGGTTGCAAATTTATAATGAATTTTTGAATTGCAATTTAACTTTTAGATGCTGAGCACATCAGCAGTATAAATTTGGGATTTACTTCGGCAGGAGTCAATCAGCTAAAAGCTAATGCCGAGGTTTTCCGTCACAAACAAAAAGGTACTGGCAAGACCCTTTTAATTTGTGGCGTTTGTAGGTACATAGGAGACTGTGGATTTTATTTGAGGAGGCAAAGATATGCCATTCAAGCGCACACCTCAGACTTTTTCGTCATCAATCAATACAGTGACGATTGGCACTGGGGACAAAGCAGTGGTACTAGGCGGAGAGAACGTTTTACCACTGTGCTCGTTTGATGCTCCAATCGAGCATCGTCCAGCTGTTGGAATCGAGTTGGAAGATACCGGAGTAAATACTGATCTTCCTAAACTTGCTGAGTTCTATGCTGGTGCAGACAACATTGTTGATCAAGCTAAAAAGGCTGTTACTGCACAGGGTGCTGACTTCCTAGTTATCACATTTGCTAGTGCAGATCCTAATGGCGACAATCCTCGTAGTGTTGAGGATTGTGTAGCTGATGCAAAAGCTGTTGTTGAAGCTGTAGATGTTCCAGTAGCTTTCCAAGGCTGCAAAAACATCGAGAAAGATGGAGATTTGTTCTGCAAACTAGCTGAGGAGCTACAAGGCAAGAACATTTTGCTACTTTCTGCTCGTGAAGAAGACTACAAGACCATCGCTGCTTCTGCTGTTATGGCTTGCAACCAAAAGATTGGTGCAGAGTCTGCAGTAGACATCAACCTTGCCAAGCAGCTAAACGTTTTGATTGGTCAGCTAGGTGTGCAAAACGAGAGTCTAGTTATGAATCTCGGCACAGCAGCTGCTGGTTATGGTTTTGAGTATGTGGCTTCAACTATGAACCGCGTTAAAGCAGCAGCTCTAGACCAGGGTGACACTACAATCCAAATGCCAGTTGTAACACCAGTTTCTGGTGATGCATGGAGCGTTAAGGAGTCCATCGTTTCCGAGGCTGACTTCCCAGAGTGGGGTCCAACGGAGGAGCGCGGTATCCAAATGGAGATTTCTACTGCCGCTGCTTGCCTTGCTTCCGGCACAAATGCTGTGATCCTAAGGCATCCTGATTCTGTCGCAACGATTTCTGCGCTTATCGCAGGTTTGATGTAAGGAGCAAAGATGGCACTCAAAGGTATTGATATTTTTAAGCTCACTCCTAAGAGCAACTGCAAGGAGTGCGGCAACCCAACCTGTATGGCATTTTCAATGAAGGTCGCTCAGGGCGCTATCGACATTGCAAAATGTCCACACCTTTCAGAGGAGGCTCTAGCTAAGCTATCTGAGGCAACAGCTCCTCCAATGAAATCACTAACAATTGGCACTGGAGACTGCGAGCACAAGCTTGGTGGCGAGACTGTAATGTTCCGTCACGAGAAGACTTTTGTTAGTCGTCCTCTATTTGCTACAGCTGTTACTCCAGAGAACTTTGATGACAAATGGGCTGAGATGCAAAAGGTCGATTATGACCGTATTGGTGAGCGCATGTATTCAGAGCTCTTCTACATTGAGTACACAGGCGATGCAGATGCATTTGCTGGACTAGCTGAGAAAGCTAAAGGAACTGGTCGCGGAATCGTTCTTGATTGCAACGATGCTGCTGCAGCACGCAAAGCTCTTGAGGTTTGTGCTGATGTTAAACCTCTTCTAAATGGCGCAGATGCTTCTAATCTAGACGACTTCTGTGCACTAGCACAAGAGTTTGATGTTCTTCTAGGTCTAAAAGCTGCAAATCTTGAGGATTTGCACGACCTAGCTGAGAAAGCTGAAGGCAAAGACAACAAGAAACTTGTTCTTGACTGCGGCGTTGAGTCTGTAAAAGACACATTTGCTAACGCAGTTCAAATCCGTCGTGCAGCTCTAAAGAGCGAGGATCGCACATTCGGATATCCTTCACTAATCAATGCTTCTAAACTAGCTCCTGGTGACCTACACATGCAACAGGCTCTATGCTCGCTATTCACATGTGATTATGGTTCAATCATCGTTATTGACGAGCTAACTTATGCAATGGCATTGCCTCTAATGGGTCTACGCCAAAACATCTACACTGATCCACAAAAACCAATGACTGTTGAGCCTGGCATTTACCCAATCAACGGTGCTGATGAGAATTCATTTGTGGCTACAACCGTAGACTTTGCACTAACATACTTCGTTGTTTCTGGTGAGTTGGAGCGTTCTGGTGTTCCAATCAACCTCATGATTTCAGATGCAGGCGGATATTCAGTACTTACCGCTTGGGCTGCAGGCAAACTTTCTGCAGGCACTATCTCCAAATTCATTGAGGAGAATGACTACGAGAATAAACTCAAGAATCACACCCTTATCATCCCTGGTAAGGTTGCAGTTCTTAAAGGCGAGCTAGAAGACAAGCTCCCTAACTGGAAGATTGTTGTTGCACCTAACGAGGCTACTGACCTTGTTAAGTTCCTCAAAGACTTCCAATAAGTCTTTTACGAGCATAAATGCGCGGGCAGTCAAGATGGCTTGCTCGCGCTTTGCAGTAAGCAGGCAAGAAGCTCGGACGATTCGGGCTTAAGACAAGACCTTAGAAAGGACCTTAAATGGGCAAGTTTGTTATTATTGGCGAGCGCATTCACTGCATTTCGCCAGAGATCCGCAAGGCAATGGACGAAAAGAATCCTGAGCCAATCCTTAAAAGGGCCAAAGAGCAGATTGATTGCGGTGCAACCTACATCGATCTAAACATTGGACCTGCTGAGAGCAATGGCGAGGAGCTAATGAAGTGGGCTGTCCAACTCGTACAAGAGAATTTTGACAACGTGCCTCTAGCTCTCGACACAGCAAATATGAAGGCTATCGAGGCAGGCATTTCTGTCTACAACAGGTCTAAAGGCAAGCCAATCGTAAACTCTGCTGACGCAGGCGACCGTATTGAGTATGTTGACCTTGCTGCTGCAAACGATGCTATTGTCATCGCACTTTGCTCCAAGGCTGGCGTCCCAGGCGACAACGATGAGCGTATGATGTATTGCCAAGAGCTACTAGAGCGTGGCATGGAGCACGGAATGGATCCTACAGATCTATGGTTTGATCCTCTATTCTTGGTTGCTAAAGGCATGCAAGATAAACAAAAAGACATTCTATCTTTCATTGGCCAAATTCGCGACATGGGCTTCAACTCAACCGGTGGACTCTCCAACGTTTCTAACGGTATGCCAAAAGAACTACGTCACATCATGGACAGTGCAATGATTGCTATGTCTATGGCTATGGGTCTAACTTCTGCTATCATCAATCCTTGCGATAGAAGAATGATTGAGACTATTAAGTCTTGCGACGTTCTAAACGACAACATTCTTTATGCAGACAGCTATCTAGACCTCTAAATCGTATAGCTCAAATTTAAATTATTGCTGCTAGGTTTTAGCAGTGCAAAATGCCGTGACTTTCTGTATGGGAGGTCGCGGCATTTTTTGTTTTTATCTAGCAGTAATGTGAAGTGCTGTGCTCTCTTGTTGGGAGGTCGCGAAGTTTTTATGACGCTTTTTAGCGTAATGTGGAGTGCCTTGACTTCTTGTTGGGAGATAGCGGCGTTTATATGTTTGATTTTTTCGAGTTCTTTATCCGTTTTTATCCCATTAAAAACTATGTATTTTTTATGAAGACGACGAGCAAATTTTGTTTTGTCAAGTCTTTTTGCCCATTTAACCTTTAACGTACTAAATCGCACTACAAAAATATTTATATGTGCTAAATTCCTAGTTTTTGGTTAGAATTGCTAAAGGAGAAAATGGAAATAGGGGATTAGCAATTAACTTATGTGCAATCGAACTCATGCGATTGCATTTGTTGATTTCCTACTTCTATGAAATATAAGTAATAATCGAACAAAGATCAAAGGAGAAAAACTAGCATGAGCGCATTAACTGATTTAATTTATGGTGGATCCGATGCTGTTATTGGTCTTACGGAGGGCGCAGTCAATGATGCTATTGCAGCTCACGGTGCCGACAGCGCAATTGCATTTCCTGACACAGCATACTTTTTGCCAACAATTTATGCTGCAACCGGAACAAAGGTATCTAAACTAGGTGATCTTCCTACATGCGTAGATGTAATGAAGAGCCTTGTTACTCACGAAGAAGACCTAGGACAAGCCCTTAATGCTGGACTTGCAACAGCAGTAGGAGCAGAAATCTTAGAGGCTCTAAAATACGTTGGAACCGAGGATCCTTATGCAGATCAAATTGGAATTGGCTTTGTTCCAGATCCTGTAATTCGTTCCTTGGGCGTGCCTCTAGTAACTGGAGACATTCCAGGTGTTGCAGTTGTTCTAGGTAAATCAGACGATGTAGATGGATTGGTTGCAATCCTTAAAGACTATCAATCAAAAGGTTTGCTATCGTTTTTGGTTGGCGACTGCATCGATCAGCTTGCTGATGCAGGCGTAAAGATGGGACTAGAGTTCCGCGTAGTTCCTCTAGGACACGACGTAACAGCAGTTACACACGTTGTAACAGTTGCAATTCGTGCAGCTTTGATCTTTGGCGCACTTGAGCCTGGCAATTTGGCAGGCTTGCTAGAATATACAAAAGAACGCGTTCCTGCATTTGTTAACACATTTGGCGAGATTGGCGCTGTGGAGGTTTCTGCAGGTGCTGGAGCTATCGCACTAGGTTTCCCAGTAATTGCCGACATTGAGCTAGGAGACATGCAAGTCGATGGAGCACTTGTTTCTGTAACAGACCACAGCCAAACAGCAGCCAAGTCTTATGAGCTTCGCAACATTAAAGCAAAGGCATCTGCAATCGAGCTTCCAGTATCTTTTGCAGCAGCTTTTGAGGGCGAGATTATCCGCAAAGGCGATACATATGTCGAGTTCGACTCCGACCACAATCCAACCTGCGAGGTTGTTACAATGTGCGAGAACTCAGACGACGTTGAGGATCAAAAAGTTTCTATCGACGGACCTACTGTTCCTGAGAATGCAACAGAGCTAATTCGCATGCCTCTAGCTACTTCTATTAAAGTTTATGGCACCAAGATGCAAAAAGACTTTGAGTCGGTTATTGAGCGCAAGATTCACACATGGTTCAACTACATTGAGGGTCTTATGCACACAGGCCAGCGCAACCTCTTCCGCATTCGTATTAGCAAACAAGCTTGGGAAGCAGGACTTAGACTTGAGGATCTTGGCAAAGTATTGTGCAGCATGATTATCGAGGACTTTGGCAAGGTTGTAGACAAAGTAGAGGTTACATTTATTACCGATGTAGACAAATGCAACGACTTCCTAAACAATGTTGCAATGCCAGTTTATACCGAGCGAGATGACAGAATTTCTTCACTAACAGACGAGAGCGTAGACACGTTCTACACATGCATTTTGTGCCAGAGCTTTGCTCCTTCACACTGCTGCGTTGTTACTCCTGAGCGTCTTGGACTTTGCGGTGCTGTTTCTTGGCTTGATGCTAAGGCAACCAAAGAGCTACAAGATGCAGGCCCAAGCCAGCCAATTCCTAAAGAGGGCTGCATTGATGAGAAACTCGGTCTCTATACAACAGTAAACGAAGTTGTTAAAGACGCAACTCATGGCGCAGTTAGCAGCGTTACTCTTTACTCACTAATGACTGACCCAATGACAAGCTGCGGCTGCTTTGAGTGCATCTGCGGTGTTATGCCAGAAGCTAATGGAGTTGTAATCTGCAACCGTGAGTATGCAGGAATGACCCCAACAGGCATGACATTTGGCGAGCTAGCATCTATGACAGGCGGCGGTGAGCAAACTCCAGGCTTCATGGGTCTGGGCCGCACATTTATCTCTTCAAAGAAATTTATTGCAGCTGAGGGCGGAAACAAACGTATTGTTTGGATGCCTAAAGAGCTAAAAGACTTTGTGGCTGAGCGTCTAAACAAAAATGTTAAAGAGGCATTTGGCATTGATAACTTTAGCGAAATGATTTGCGACGAGACAATTGCTACCGATTCTGAGGGCGTACTTGAGTTCCTACAAAAAGTTGGACACCCAGCACTCGAGATGGATCCAATTATGTAATATGTTTGCAAGAGGCGTTGATCTAGGCTAGACGTCTTAAGAATTGCATCATATATAAAAAGCGACTTGGCTGACTTGTTGGCTGAGTCGCTTTTGTTTTTAGCGTGGCTGTGTTGTGTTCGTGCTTACGCTCGCACGCAGTGTGTGTGCGTTCACGCTCATGCTTGAACTCTTGTTTTTGCGACTACACATTTACGACTACACATTTGCGCTCACCTCCATCCTTAATCTCACGACCACTCTCAATCCCACACCCACGCCCGCGCTAATGGCTAGGAGTTAACAGCTATCCGCCAGATTGCAAACTCGCGAAAAATGCATTGTGTCATAAGATAGAAAATATATATCATGCTTATCGTGCCTTTGCAGTTTGAGCGCAAATAAGTGCAAAACAAGCACGGCATTTTGTTGAATATTGATAGGAGGAAGCAGCCTTATGAGCCGCAAAATTAACATCTTTGACACAACGTTGCGCGATGGAGAACAATCCCCCGGAGCATCTATGAACTCCGATGAGAAACTTAGAATTGCAGGTCAGTTGTTGCGACTTAACATTGATGTTATTGAGGCTGGTTTTCCTATTTCTAGCCCGGGTGACTTTAAGTCGGTGCAATCAATTGCAAAGCTTGTTGGCGATAAGGCCATCGTGTGCGGACTAACCCGAGCAGTTGAAAAAGACATTGATTGCGCGGCTGAGGCGCTTAAATGTTGTCCTCGTCCTAGAATACATACAGGTCTTGGAGTATCGCCAAGTCATTTGAAAGACAAGCTCCATCTAACAGAAGACGAAGCGATAGAGCGCGGAGTTGCTGCGGTCAAGTATGCTCGCAAATATGTTGATGATGTTGAGTTTTATGCAGAAGATGCTGGGCGTTCTGAATATGAGTTTTTGGCACGCATTATTCAAGCAGTAATTGCAGCTGGAGCTACAGTTGTAAATATTCCAGATACCACAGGATACTCGATGCCCGACGAGTTTGGACGTCGCATAAAGTATTTGATGGATCATGTGGATGGAATTGAAAACGCTTGCGTGTCAGTTCACTGCCATAACGACCTTGGCATGGCTACGGCTCTTGCTTTGCAAGGAGTTGCAAATGGTGCCACTCAGGTTGAATGCACAATTAACGGACTGGGCGAGCGTGCGGGCAACACCGCTATGGAAGAAGTGGTTATGGCTATCAAAATGCATGGCAATGAGCTAGATGCTCACACAGGCATTGAAACCACAGAGCTCACGCGAGCTAGCAAGTTGGTGTCGTCAATTACCGGCATAAATGTTCAGCCAAACAAGGCAATCGTGGGCGCAAATGCGTTTGCTCATTCCTCTGGTATTCATCAAGATGGAGTTATAAAAGAGCGCTCAACTTACGAAATCATTGATCCTGCAGATGTTGGAGCGGGCGGAAGCTCGATTATTTTGTCGGCGCGTTCTGGACGCGCTGCCCTACACGAGCGACTATTGGCATTGGGCTATATGTATGAAGGCGAGTCGCTCGATAGAATTTATGCAGAATTTTTAAATGTTGCAGACAAAAAGAAAGAAGTCTACGACGAAGATCTTGAAGCTCTAGTTGGTGAGCACAATCGAACATGGCAAGCTCTCTACACACTAAAAGCCGTGCAAGTTTCGTGCGGCTCTCCTTTGATTGCTACTGCAACAATTACGCTTGTAAAATCTGATGGCGAAGAAATCACAGACGTTGCTTATGGCACAGGTCCGGTTGACGCAGTCTGCAAAGCCGTAAACAAAATTGTTTGCGAAGAAAACGACTTAACTGAATTTTCTGTGCAATCAGTAACTCGCGGTATTGACGCATTGGGCGAAGTTACAATTAGAATTAAAGACCCAAGTGGGGAGATGTTTTCTGGACGAGGAGCAGATGGGGATATTGTTGTTTCGTCGGCTAAGGCATATATCAATGCTTTGAATCACATGCTTGGTGTGCGTGCAGAAAAATCGGGCGATAACTAGAGATGGCACACATGACTTCACAATTCATGCATAAGATGGTCATCTGTTTATAAAATCAAAAAATGCGAGCAATGGTTTTATTAATTAAGATAATGTTCAATACATAACTAACGAAGCTTATGAAGAGGCAAAAATTTGCATATCTTTTGTGGTGATAAAGTCGTTAACACACTACTATAACGATGGGGAAATATGACTAGTCAAAGGTTTGCAGTTAAGTAGCTAAATAACCGGAGACCAAATCGCCGCGTGTGTGGTACACTAAGTATCGCAAGCGCGACGGAGTTATATTCCAAAGCGCTAGGTGGTAGCCGTGGGCATCGGCAAGGTCGCCTCTTTTGAAAATATGATAAGTTGTGAGGTGGCTGCCTCCGCTATAGGGCGGTTATTTTACATTTTTGTCAATCAGCATAACTGTTATGCCAATAATATTGACAATCAGCATTGCTAGATCAATTACTTCATGCAACGTAACCATGTGACCACCTCCTTTACTAATAAAGAGAGGCGACACATACCGCCTAGCATATTAAAAGCTTAGAATACAAATCTTTTTAATCTCTTAACCAAATCTAACCAATTTCTTACCAATTAGTGCATTTTGCCAAATCACCGAGGTTTTGCTGTCCAACTTGCAAAAAACATCACAATAAACAGCTAAAATACATATCGAAAATTTTTAAATAAGTAACTTTGTCTTTAGCTTCAATTTATTTATTTAGGTGATAATTTAATCTGTAGTGACGAAGCTTAAAACTCCTTTTGTTTTAATGGATGAGTGACATGCGGAGTGTTTTTGTATCTAATCATCTTTCTTTAAATATTCTGCTAACAGTGGAACAGAAAATTTAACTAAACCCCTGCTAGCAGGCTCAATTATCCCTGCATTAATGAGTCGCTTTCGATATTTTTGGGCATAGTCGGTGCTAACATTTAAGCGATTTGCAATGTTTGAAATCTTTGAAACTGTCTCACCACCCATTGCCTTTAAAAATTCCACATCTTTTTCTGAAAGCGCTGCGATAGTTGTTTTACAAACATCGTTCATAAAATCATCTTGCGCCATCGAAATTGCGTGATGCAGTGTTAAGTTACTAATGTCTTGCTCTGCGCACTTAACAATGTTATGACCAATCAGTTGCATAAGATAAGGCCAACCATTGGTTTTTTCAGCTGCAAATTTTTGCTGTTCTTGAGTTATTGCAACACTACATTCCTCAAATGCTTTTTTAAAATATGCATCTACATCCGAAATTTTTAATGGACCCAATGTAACTTTTTTAGCGCGGTTTAAAAAAGTTAGGACTTTATCATTTAAAACCGCAGATACCGATGTAGGAAGACCAGCCATTGCAATTGCAACATCTAACCCCTCTCCCATAAGTTCTTGGTATTGAATTATAAGTTGTCGAAGGCTTGCTGAATTTGCTTGAACCTCATCAACAAGGATTAGAAGACCTTTGCCTTTTGAAGAAAGGAGTCGCGCTAGCTGGGTAAGTTTGTGCTGTGGGCTTTTTGTTTCTTGCACTTCTCTAGAAAATTGCAAACCAACAGAAAAACCAAGTGCGCCAACACTTTCACCAGAAAGACTGCTATGTTTAGTTTTTAATACGCGTTCGCCGTCTTCTTGAACTTTTTCAACAATCCGCTCAAGCAAAGAATCTGAAACAACTGTTGGATTTGCAACCACAAAACCCATTTCACGAGCTTTATCTGCAAATTCCCACAATAATACAGTCTTGCCCATACCTCTTTGCCCGAGGAACAACATTGATCTGCCCCTCGATCCTGGGGGTTCCTTCAGACTAGATACAAATTCATTTACAACATCATCTCTGCCAACAAGATAGCTAGGTCTGTTTCCAAAAGATGGCGAAAAATAATTATCTACTTTCATAGACTCTCCTAAAAGTTAATCTATGTTAATTATATAAGCATTTTTCCTTTTTTTCCTTAGCTTTCCTTTTCTTTCCTAAGTTTTCCTTTTTGTGTTTTGGATTTTAAATGGATGTTAGTAACCATTTACTAAGGAAGTAAGTAATTATGCATGATATTAATAATGATATAAAAGCGCAAACAAATGAACAAAGCATTTTAAAATCTTTCAAATTCGTTTATTATAGATGCACAAGATTTGGCTCTGAAAAGAGGAGGCAAAAATGCGCACCTTAAGCAAATTTCAACGCAAAGCAGTCGTTGTTTTAACTCTCCTTGCTTTCTTACTACTTATTGTTCCTTTGCAAGTTTATGCTGGCGAGGATACAACTCCCGACTTTTCATCGACAGGCAGGGTTTTTAGCAAGCAAGAAATTGCGCAGCAAGAAAAAAATGGTGGATTGGTTCGCATTATTGATCGCTCCGACGAAAAATACAATGCTCAGTCAACTTCTGTGGATGCAGCACTTTCGACAGACCTCCCCTCCAAAGTTGACCTTCGTGAAAATGGAACAGTTACACCAGTTAAAAATCAAGGTTATACTGGAACTTGTTGGGCTTTTGGTTTTATGGCTGCGGCAGAAACAACCATTGCCAATTCAACTTCATCTGCGCCAACCAACCTATCTCCCTACCAACTTGCTTATTTTGCATATGAACCTCTTTCAAAAGACACAAGTCAGTTGATTGGATCTGAAGTTACCCAAGCTGGAGAAGGCTTGCATATGAAGGAGGGGCTGGAAGACGAACGCTTAACAAGAGGCTGCACTGAAACAACAGCTGCGAGTTTGATTATGCAAGGGTGCGGAATCACTTTTGATACAAGTATTCCATTTTCCCAAAATGCGCTCTCCACGGGGTTTATAACAGATGAAGACAAACTAACTTTAGCGCAGCGCAGAGAAAGCGTTGCAAGGTTGAATAAGTTTTCTTATCTTGGGTGTGTTGCTACTACAAAAAAAGATGAAGAAGGCAATACAAAGTATGTAAGCACAAACGAAAAAGTTTTGGCTCGCATAAAGCAGCAGGTTGCAAGCGGCAATGCAGTTACAACTTCCTATTTTGGCGACGACGTAAGTGGCAGTCATATCAATTATATTGCGCCAGTTACCTATGCTCAATATACATATGAATATCAAATTGCAAACCACGTTGTGTCTGTTGTTGGATACGATGACACCTATTCTAAGGACAATTTTATTGAGGGTCATAAACCGCCAGCAGATGGCGCTTTTATTGTGAAAAATTCTTGGAGTGATGGTTGGGGTCTTGACGGATATTTCTATCTTTCTTATTATGACCAGTCTTTGGCCGAAACGTTTTTACTTGATTTTGATATGAGTACATATGATGGCACTCAAATTGATGTAGATAAAGAAATTATTGACCAATACGACTACCTTCAAGCAAACATTGTTTTGGCTTACAAGGAGGATAACCCTGATTGGTATTCAAACGTTTTTACTTCTACAAAAAAGCAGCAGCTTCATTCAATAGTCACTTATGTTTGTGACGATAATACTGAGCTGATCTACAAAGTTTATAAGCTCAAAAGCGATGCAACAACCCCTCTTGACGTGCAGGGTTCTCTTGATAATCCAGATGCAGAAGGAATATATGTTTCTGATTATGAGGGATATATTAACATCAAGCTTGATGAGCCAATCAATTTGCTTGAAGGCGAAAAATATGCAGTTCTATTTTCTCAAGATACATTAGATGGAAATTCGGTGGCACCTGTGCCCGTACAATACGCTGACAGCTATACGCTGACTAGTGACTACGGTGCAAACACAGTTATAAACGAGGGTGAAAGTTTTTATTCGTCCGACCCTGCGTCTGGGTGGAACAGCTGGACTATGACTTACGCTAATGGCCTTTCTTATGATAATTATTGTGCTAAGGGTTACGCCACATCGATGGTTGGAATACCTTTTGTTGTGTTTGATACTCAAGGTGGAAGCACTGTTGCTACACAGGCAGTTGAAGTGGGAGGTTTTGCTGAAGAGCCTGAAGATCCAACACTCGCAGGATATGTCTTTAGCGGGTGGTTCACAGATGCCGCATGCACGCAAGCATTTGATTTCTCTACGCAGGTCTTAGATGATATTACTCTTTGGGCAAAGTGGGAAGTCGACTCCCAATCTGGAGAAGTTGTTCCAGTGGGCACTTCGGGGGATGGAGGATCCAAGCAAGTTAGCGATAATGCGTCGTCTCATGAAGTGGGCTTAACAACAAAAGGTACTCTGAGCAACACTGGCGACGACGCGCTGATTATTTTCTTGCTTTGCGCTGTGTGTTTGAGTGGAGCTGTTGTTCTAACAACTTATATTGCGAAACGTAGCAGACAGTAGGGACTCATTTTTGATTGGAACGCGCTTTAACAAAGTTGTTGTCGCTACAGGCGATTATAAATTTTTCTATCAATGATGTTTTTTGTATGTTCCAACTAAACTGCTCATAAGTTTCTCCATTTCGATTTTTATGGAATACTTCTTTTGGAATGCGAGACAGGATTTCCTTCTCTGTAGCTTCTAGTGACTTTTTAGTTTATGAGATACGACGGAAGTTATAGCAGATAAGTTGTTTTAAGTGTATAAAACTAGCTATATCTCCTGATGCTGAAGAATATGGCTCGTTTTATGATCCTTTTGTAGCATTGAATTTATTCCAACAAGCAGAGTTTTGTTTTCGTTTGGAAATTAAATATGGCGCAACTTATTACGAAAAGAATTTGCAACAAGCGATTGAAGGTCAACAGAAGGCACGCGAATTGATCGACGGCATGAATTAGTAACTTGGCAAGCCTGTTGCAACTAATTTTCTAGGCAAAATTTGTCAAATAATGGTAGCGTAAAACGCACCGAACCTCTAGCGTCGGCTAAAATGATGCCCTTTTTTATTAAGCGTTTTCGATAAGGGTTAAATTCGTTTTGGGTCATATTTAATTTTTCACGTATATTTTTGGTTGACCCCTCGCCGGCGCTAGCAATTCCGCGTGCCACCTGCTGGTCTTTTATCGACATCTCGCTCCAAAGCTTTTCATAAACATATTCAGTTAAATACTGTTCGTATTTTGGGAGAATTTCTTTGTAGTTACCCTTGTTTTGGAATGTTAGATAGCCCAAAACTTGATAACCAAAAGGATACCCTCGTGTTAGTTTTGCCATATCGCTCGCATCTTCGTCCGAACATGCAAAAATACGTTTATATTCTGCTGAAATTGCTCCTAGATTCAGCGGTGTAAGATAAATTTTTGGTGCTCTAAACAAAAAAGTTAGGTTGTCCACGTTTTGCAAGTCATTTATATTTTGAAAAAGTCCAGTCATAAGCAGGTATATGGGAGCATCTTCTCTAACAAGAATTTGAAATGTGCTTGCAAATATTTGCATTTGTGGAGTGTTTGTAACTTCATCAATTGTAATTATTAGACGTTTGCCATGCTTTTTCATTTGTTTTAGGATTTGTGAAATTGCTATTTC
>CAVLCC010000010.1:0-2646 GCA_963661535.1 Senegalimassilia sp. | reverse complement strand
CGCCTTCAAATCCAAACGAAAAGCCAAAAAGACTCAAATTTATTTTTGCGTTCCTTAGGATCTCTAGACAGGTTTTGTTGCTGTTTAATTTTGTTAGAAGCGATGAGATTAAATCGAGTGTTGGATTTAGCTCAACATGAATCCACTTCTCATCTTGCAGAAGCTCTTTTGTTGCGTCGGTCATAAGTACAGTTTTTCCATAGCCGCGAACCCCCGTTATTAAATAAATTTGCTGATTTGGTTCTGACGCTTGAAAATCATTAACAATTTCTGCTGTTTGAACAGGTCTGTCAATAGAACTCTTAGGACTCTTGCCGAAGCTTAATGTAAACGGATTTTCCATTCTATTGCCTTTCTGTGTTTGATTTACTACCCTTTACTATCTTTTACTATTTTAGCATAGTTTTACTATCCTTTACTATCTTTTACTATTTTAGCTGTAAAATTTGTAACTCTGCCATTCGTGTATAAATTACTAGTTCTACACCGTGCCATTCGTGTATAAATAAGTAGTTCGATACCGTGCCATTCGTGTAAAATACAAGATAATAAATCAAATATAAAATTTTGTGACTTATCCACTTTTATCGAAAGGCAATCTGTTGATATTTAAACGTCGCGCATACAATGACCTGCTTCGTTGGAAGCAAGATTCTAAGGGCACACGCGCTTTGCTTTTGGAGGGAGCGCGGCGTGTAGGAAAAAGCACGCTGGCAAAAGAGTTTGCCGAAAGAGAATATGCAGCTCACCTAGTTATTGATTTCTCTGAGGCGTCCGAGGATTTGAAGACACTCTTTCTTGAATACCGTTCAGATATCGACTCCTTCTTTATGTACCTCCAGGCGCTTACAAGCGTGTCATTGCCGCATCGCAATTCGCTCGTTGTTTTCGATGAAGTTCAGAGGTTTCCCGCTGCGCGAGAATTTATCAAGCAGCTTGTTGCGGATGGCAGATACGATTATCTCGAGACAGGTTCACTCATCTCTATCCGACGAAATGTTGCAGATATTGTTATTCCTTCTGAAGAAACTTCACTTCGCTTAAATCCTCTAAATTTTGAGGAGTTTCTTTGGGCGCTAGGCGAGGAGAAGCTTTCAGCGGCTATAACTGCATCTTATGAGAGCAAAACTGCGCTTCCTGAGGCAATTCATCGCAAGGCAGAACGTTTGTTTCGAGAGTATATGTTGGTTGGAGGAATGCCTCAGGCTGTTGAAGCATATATGGCTGAAAAAGATTTTGGCAAGGTCGATCAAGTAAAGCGCGACATTCTAGCATTGTATCTTGGAGACATAGAGAAGTTCGGAGGCAACGATGCATTGCGTATTCGCCGTGTGTTTTCTACTCTACCCGGTCAGTTATCGCGTCACGAAAAGAAATTTACGCTATCAGCAATTGAGCGTAATGCGCGGACAAGGGAATATGCGGATGCATTTTTTTGGCTGGCGGACGCTTATATAAGTGCTACGTGTATAAGTGTTGATGATCCGTTGGTAGGACTTGCTTCAACTGCTGATGAGAGAGTTTTTAAGTGTTATATGGCTGATACAGGCCTGCTGGTTTGCCAGCTTTTTGCCGATAATAAAATAACACCGCACGAGGTGTATCGTGATATTCTTTTAGGAAAGCTTGAAATCAATGAGGGTATGTTTACAGAAAATGTTGTTGCTCAACAGCTAAGCGCAAATGGGCACAAGCTGTATTTTTACTCGCGCCGGGATCGTAAAAACAGTGCAGATACAATGGAAATTGATTTTCTTGTAACAGCGGGTTACGACGATGCAGCTGGACGTATGCGGGTTTCTCCAATTGAAGTAAAGTCAACGAAGCGCTATGGTGCAAAGTCGCTGAAGAAGTTTAAAACAAAGTTTGGAACACGCGTGGACACGCGTTATATCTTGCACCCAAAGCCTATGCAAGTGCAAGACGACTTGGTGCGGCTGCCTTTGTATATGGCATATTTGCTGTAGTGCTGCAGCTATGCGTTTTAAGTTGCTGTGTATATGCGTGTTTGGTCGCTATTTGTTCAGTCATCAAGTTCAAATTAAATTGCATATCTGCTGTTGCTGTAATCTACTGTAGCTGCGCCGTTGATGCACATAGCTCACTGGTATGAGCATCGCATTTGTTGCAATTTAGACAACAGCTTCTCTATCGTTAATAAATTTTTTGTAGTGCATCACGGTGAATAGCAAAAGATTTTTTATAAATTAGAAAATATTTAAATTTAAATCAATAAAACTATTGACAAGATAAATTTTAGCGATATATTGAGTTTGTAAGTAATCTAGATGACAAAACAAAATGCACATGCAAAAAGTTCTTTGATTTAGATTAAGTTTACATTAATTGCTAGCAACTACAATAAACACGCAAATTAGCAGGGAAAACAAGTAAAAATTTAGTAACATATGACGAAAGTACTTAAAGCTTAACCACAAATTCAACCAGCAAAACCTCTTTTACAAACCTTATAAAAGCGGTTTTTATTTTAAGTATTAGTAATCATGATGACTAAACAAAGGTTGCAGGGAGGCTGCAACCATGGCAAGAGCAAAACTTAAAAAGGAGGACAAGCAATGAGAAATGAAAGAGAAATTAAGCGAGACGAAGAAATCGTTGAGAAAATCCACAAAAACTCGTTAAGGT
>CAVLCC010000009.1:0-50821 GCA_963661535.1 Senegalimassilia sp. | reverse complement strand
GAATATCACTTGCGAACTCAAGATTTAATAGCTCCGCATAAAATTCACTATCTTTACCAGCAAAATCTAGGGACGAATCGTCACCTACTATCTCGCCACTCAAATCATCTGTTAAGGTAGAACAACCAAACGAAATTCTGGCATTGTAGGTCTTGAACTCGTCCATTACAAAATTTAGCAGCCTAGTTGCAGGACCTATGCCTATAACAATAAGTCCAGTTGCAAATGGATCTAGCGTGCCAGCGTGTCCAACACGACGCTCACCAGTTGCCCTGCGCACAGCCGACACCACATCATGAGATGAGCAACCCCTCGGCTTATCAACAGCAATTAGCGCACAAATTCCACTAGAGCCACGCTTCAATTACATCTCCTTAGAAACGTCTTGCTCGTCAAGCTCTTGCTCAATTTGGGTGAGCTGTTCGACCATCCAGCCAATTTTTTCTTGAGTTTTGCCCTCGATAGTAAAACCTGCAGCTGCCTTGTGTCCCCCGCCTCCATATTGGCGGGCAATACGAGATACATCCATATCGCGTTTTGCACGAATGCTGCAGCGCATCCCATCTGGACGCTCGCGCATAAGTAGAGCAGCATCTATGCCCTCCACAGACCTAACAACGTCAACTAGCCCCTCAGCATCTTGATAAGAAACATCTAACTCTTCGTTATCGCGCTGCAAAATCCAGCTATAGGCAAATCTAGAAGAAGGCGTTATACCAATTCTTGAAACAACACGACTCTCAAGCCTCAATACGTCTAGAGACTTATTCATAAATAGCTCAGTTGCAGCAAGTGAAATATCTGCTCCAGCCTCAACCATTTCGGATGCTGCTACAAAAGCCCTAGGATTTGTATTTTGGAATTGAAAGCGTCCGGTGTCTGTTAAAAGACCCGTATAACATGCCATAGCAACAAATGGATCGGGCTGTCCAATCATGGCTTTTGCAAGCTCCCATACAAGCATGGATGCAGATGGTGAGTCGGGATCAATGTGGCTCATATCTGCGCCTATGCCTCCCCCTGGGTGATGATCAATAGAAACACTTTTAGCACATCGGTGCAAAAGAGTTTCAGCCTCGCCCATTCTCTCTATATTGGCAGTGTCTAACTGGATTAGAACATCAGGAACATCAGTATAATCAGAGGCTCGCACAAAGTCTGCATAACCTTGCAAATATGCAAACCTATGGGGAGCTGTGGCACCATCAGCCATAAGCGGGGTAACTGTTTTGCCCGCCTGACGCAAAGCCGCTGTCATTCCCAACACAGAGCCTATGCTGTCTCCGTCGGGATTAACATGCCCACACACTGCAAATGTTGCGGCGTCTTCGATAAACTCCGCAATATCTGCAAAGCTAGGTTGGCCAGAGCTATCCAAACTTATTTCCCCTCCTCGAGGTCATCGGCGCTAGGGCTGGCAGTTGTATACGTGCAAGCGTTTGCGCTTTTGTTTGCGCTCGCGTTTGCATTGGCAGACACATTTGCGCTCGCATCACTGTCGCCCTCGTTATTATCTAGATCGATTGCGTAGCCAAACTCATCTTTAGGAATGTTCATAGTCTCAGGAACATTCAACAGCGCCTTTTCTATCTTTTCAGCCACATCGATTGTATCATCAATCATAAAACGGAGCTCTGGAGTTACACGCCATTTCAAGCTTTTTCCCAAAAGAGACCTTATGCGACCTCGAGCAGACTCCAGACCTGCAAAAACATCATCATATCTATCGGCATCTGAAGAGATATACACATTGCAAACCGACCTATCTCGAGATACTTCCGCATCCGTTACCGTAATCATGTCTAAGCGCGGATCCGATATCTCAGTCATGATTATCATCGCAATTTTATCGCGTGCTATTTGGTTATTTTTTCTAGATGTTGAAGTTTGCTTCATTATAAAGCTACTCCTCTCTAGCAACTTCGTCCATACGATAGGTTTCTAGAACATCTCCCACATGTATGTCTTGGAAGTCGACTATACCAATACCACACTCATATCCAGCCTTGACGCTCTTAACGTCGTCTTTAAACCTGCGAAGCGATGCGATATCTCCCTCTAAGATAATTGTTCCATCACGCACAACACGAATCTTATTGTCTGAGGCTACCTCGCCATCAGAAACAAAGCATCCTGCAATAACTCCAACTTTTGGAACCTTAAATGTTTCGCGAACATCAATTGTTGCTGTTTCGACCTCAACAATATCAGGCTTGAGCAATCCAACACGAGCGGCATTAATGTCCTCAATTGCTTTGTAGATAATTCTGTATGTGCGAATGTCAACTTTTTCTTTAGCAGCAAGCTGTTTTGCCTTAGATTGCGGACGAACACCAAAGGCGATGATAATTGCATCTGATGCCGCAGCTAGGGTTACGTCTGTCTCCGAAACACCACCAACTGCTGCATGTATTACATTGATGTGAACCTCGCTTTGATCCATCTTATCAAATGCATCTTTTAGAGCCTCAATAGAACCTTGGGTATCTGCCTTAACAACCAAGTTTAGCTCAGCAATCTTACCCTCTTCAATTCTGTTAAAGAAGTCGTCGAGTGTAACTGGAACCTTAGAGACCTGCTCTTTTAGACGCTCGCGCAACGCTCTGTCTTCAGCCAAGTTGCGTGCATCGCGTTCATCCTCAAATACGCGGAATTCGTCTCCAGCTGCAGGAACACTATTAAGACCCAAAATCTCAACAGGATCAGCTGGCTTTGCCTCTTGAACATGCTCGCCTTTAGGATTGATCAAAGCTCTTACGCGACCATACGAAGTGCCTGCAACAAGCGAATCTCCAACATGCAAAGTTCCGCGTTGAACCAAAACGGTTGCAACAGACCCACGACCCTTATCAAGGTTAGCCTCAATAACAAAGCCAGAAGCAAGCGCATTTGGATTTGCCTTAAGCTCCAAAACATCTGCCTGCAAAATGATGGTCTCTAGTAGCTCTTCTATGTTGAGGTTTTTCTTTGCAGACACCTCAACAAACATATTTTGCCCGCCCCATTCTTCTGGAATAATTGAATGTTCGGTGAGCTCTTGTTTGACCTTGTCTGGATTAGCACCTGGCTTATCAATCTTGTTAACAGCAACAACAATAGGAACATCTGCTGCTTTTGCATGGTTTATAGCCTCAATAGTTTGTGGCATCACACCATCATCAGCGGCAACAACTAGAACAACAACGTCTGTAATTCTAGCGCCTCTTGCACGCATTGCAGTAAATGCCTCGTGTCCTGGTGTATCAATAAATGTAATTTGCTTACCATTTATATTTACAACAGAAGCACCGATAGCCTGTGTAATACCGCCTGCCTCACGCTCAGCAACACCCGTGTTTCGAATTGCATCTAGAAGCGAGGTTTTGCCATGATCAACGTGACCCATAACAGTTACTACAGGTGGGCGTGGAACCAAATCTTCTTCAGAGTCGTTTATGGCAATCTCATACTCTTCTTCTGGAGATATAATTCTTACTTTTCTGCCCAAGTCGTCTGCAATTAGCTCGATGAGTTCATCGCTCATAGTTTGTGTAACAGTTAGAGGGGTTCCGAGCAAAAAGAGCTTCTTAATTACCTCAGAGCTATTAACGCCCAGTGCATCTGAAAGCTCTGCTACAGTGGCTCCAGTTGTAATTTGAACAACAGATTTATCCAAAACCAAAGATGGATCAATGCCTTTTTCTAATGCCTTTTTCTCTAGTCTTTCTTTTTCTTGAGCCTCACGTTTTTCTTTGCGCTTCTTGCGTCTGCCCTGATCTTCGTTTTGAGCAGCCTCTGCCATAGCAGCCCTGGCTTCTTCAATTATCTTTTGGTGCGCAATACGCTCGGCTTTATCAGCCATCTTGCTATAGCGATCTCCTTTTGCAGGAGAACTTACTTGCTCATCATCATAAATATCACGATGTTTGCGTTTTGAACCTTTAGAGCGTCTTCTATCATCTGCAGGTGCAGGTCCAGGCATTGGTTCCATTTTATTTGCCGCAGATTGCTCTGCTGCTGCCTTTTGTGCAGCTTTTCTAGCTGCTTTTGCCTGCTGTTTAGCGCGTTTTTTCTCGGCTTTCTTTTCGGCCTCTTGTTCTTTTTCGTCAGCTAGCCTCTTAGATTCCGACTCAATTTGAGACAGCAAGCTATTGACTTTTGCGGTCCTTGTTACGCGCAAAACCTTCTTTGGTTCTTCTTTTGACTCCTCAGCGCGTTTAGCTCTTTCAGCCTCGCGTGCTGCAAGTTCAGCATCGCGTGCTGCTTTGTCTTTTTCGCGCTGAATGCGCTCTTGCTCGGCTTTGTCTTCATTATCTGCAGCACTTGTTTTTTCTTTATCGCTATCTTGTTTTTTGCTGCTCTTTTTTGTTGAAGTAGTCTTAGACTCAGTATCTTTTTTAGTCTTGCTGGTTTTGCTTTTATCTTTATTTGCAGCCTCGCCAGATTTTGCTTTATCCTCTTCGGCTTCTTTTTTAGTAGATGTCTTTTTATCACTAGCCGAAGTCTTGCTAGTCTTTATCTTTTTGTCTTCGCTACCTTTTTTATTTTTTGCGCTTTTCGATGCGTCTTTTTCTTTGGAGGCAGTCTCTTTTTTAGCCTTGGTCTCTTTGGTCTTAGATGTCTTAGCCTTGGTTTCTTTGCCCTCTTTGGTCTCTTCGGCATCTTTGGCAGCAGCTTTCTTTGCTTTTGCAGCTTCTTCGGCTTCTTTTGCCTTGGCAGCTGCTTCTTTAGCCTCTTTAGCCGCCTTTTCCTCAGCCTCTTTTTGAGCGCGACGAGCCTCCATCTCAGGACCTAGGTTCTTCTTGATCTTGTCAACATATGCATCCACAAGCGTAGAGGCATGACTCTTTGCTGGAATGTTCATTTCCTTGAGCTTTTCAAGCATCTCTTTACTAGAAATATCAAACTCTCTTGCAAGCTCAAAAACACGCATTCTTGCCATCTATCTATCAGCCCCTTCTCTCGACGTCATCTTTGCCAGCATGGCGGCGAAGTCTTGCTCCAACATATCATAACAGTTGCTATCAATCGAAATCTTTAACGCACGCTCTAACTTTCGCGACGCCCTTGCCTTCTCAAAGCAAGACACCGACGCACAAAGATAAGCTCCGCGACCAGGATGTCTGCCAGTTGGATCTAACATCACTTGACCCTCAGGCGTTTTGACAATCCTTATCAAAGAACTTTTGTCGCCTTTCTCTGCGCACACACAACACGTGCGAACCGAAACCTTTTTTTGACCAACAGCTGTCAACTCATAAACCTCGCGCTTTTAAAAACCAATCTTTTTTTAAACCAAACAAATCTTATTTATCATGAACTCCACAAAACAAACTATCTGGACGAGCATGATTTCTGCACCTCTGCCCGTTAGCCAAAATAAATGTGCATCTTCCGTCTGCTGGTTGTGTTTCTTCAGCCTGCTCATCTATCAAGCTATCATCGTCTTCGATATCTTCTACCAAAGATGCACTCTTAATATCTATATGCCAACCCGTAAGTCTAGCAGCAAGTCTTGCATTTTGACCCTCTTTACCAATTGCCAGCGAAAGCTGATCATCTGGAACAACCACGGTTGCATAATGTTTATCTTCATCGATGGTTACGCTCGAAACTTTAGCGGGTGACAGAGCATTTGTAACAAAAATTGCTGGATTTTCGTTCCATGCAATTACATCCACACGCTCATTATGGAGCTCTTCTACAACCATTCTTACTCGAGAGCCCTTGGGACCAACGCATGCACCAACTGGGTCTAGATTAGCCTCTTTAGAAAACACAGCTACCTTAGATCTAGCGCCTGGCTCTCGTGCAATACGCTTAATCTCCACAACACCCTCATAGATCTCTGGAACTTCCATCTCAAACAAGCGTCTAATAAATTGTGCGTCTGTGCGCGACACAATAATAAGAGGCTTTGTATTGTGACCCCTTTGAAGATTTTCTATATCAGATGGGTCTCTAACATCTACAATCAGAGCCTTTAGGCGTTGATTGTGTCGGTATCTCTCGTTAGCTGGCTTTTCGTTTCGCTCATTTGGATATTTTGTAAGATCATACGATGGAAGCTCAGCTTCTACACCATCGCGAATTTTGATAGTAGTAAAGTCTGATGTAGCTTGTAATACCTGACCAGATACAAGCTCCCCAATTCTCTCTACAAACTCCTCATACAAAGCATGGCGCTCATGGTCGCGCAAAATCTCCGCCAAATATTTTTTTACATTAAGAGCAGCAATGCGGCTTACATTACCAGGTGTTACATCTCTTTCTTCAAAAGACTCATAGTTGCCTTCTTCGTCCATCTCTCCCACTGGAACCTGCTCAAATACATAGATTTTTCCAGTTGAGCGGTCAATTGTAACCCTAGGATCAAACTCAAGATTTAAGATTGACTTGTAACTTTTAGAAAATGATTGCTCAAGTTTTTCTAGAAGATACAACTCATCAATCTTTTTTTCAGCAGCCAGTGCTACAAGAGCGTCCTTTAATTCTGAAGCCATTTAAGCTCTCCTCCTAAAATTCTATCTTTCCAACCACATGGGCTGTTTGTATACCGCAAAATGGAACTTTATAAGTTTCATCTTCTATCTCAACAATCACATCATCGTCTTGCATGCCTTTTAGCAAGCCGTTAAATCTTTTGCGGCCGTCTATTGGGTCGCTTGTGATCTTTACATTTTCGCCTGCAAATTTTTCAAAATGCTCGCGAGTTCTTAGAGGTCTATCAATTCCAGGCGATGACACCTCAAGCGTATAGTTTCCAGAAATTATGTCTAGGTTATCGACTATTGGCTCAAGCCACATTTTTTGTGCCTTAGAGATTTGGTCTAAATCTATGCCACCATCAGCTGAATCGAGATATATGCGCAATATTGGACTTTTGTTGCTACCAAGTATTTGAGCATCTACAATCTCACAGCCATTCTCTTTAGCAACAGGCTCAAGAGCTTCGATGAGTTCTTGTACTTTTTTGCTTCTCATAGCTAAGCTATTACGCCTCCAATCGATACAATAAAAAAAGCGGGCTTTAAAAGACCCACTTTCAAAAGCGAACCTATGCAAAAGGCAGCTCTAAGGCTGCCTTCACTACAAACAAACGAACTTGCAATTAACTTGCCAAACAAATATAGCATATATAGGGAGTTTTATGCAAATGTTGAAAATTTTTTATGGTATATTTTTGATTGTTTTAACCGCTTAGCGGCATTTATTAGCCGATGAGACGCGCGGGGGCGTGGTTGGAAAAACATTTTGAACCTAACAAACTATTTCCTATCCTCATCGTCAAAGAAATCTTTGAGAGCAAAAAAAGGATTAAATTCATCTATCTCATCTTTGCAATTGCAAGTTTCTGTATTTAGATTGCATCCACATTTTGGACAAAGACCTTTGCAGTCTTGCCTGCATAAAAATATTGTTGGAACTTCTACTAAAACAGAACTAATCACACAATCTGTTAAATCAACCTCTCCACTTTGAGGAATAAATTCATATTCATCTTCTTCTAGACCCTCTAAGTTAGATTCTGGAGAAATCGCAAAGTATCCCTCAATATCTGATTTAATGAGAGCCGTAGTGGTTTCTAGGCACCTAGCACAGCTACCCTCGATACGAGCAACCACATCGCCTGTTGCAACTATTGCGTCCCCCACATTTGCGAGTGCTATGTGATACTGGATACCTTGAGGTAGCTTATATTCAATCTGACCTAGTTTGACGTGGTCTAGATCGAGGTTGCCATCAAAAATCATGGACTGTCCCATGCAGTCCATGATTGAAGTTAGATTTTTAATGATATGATTCATATTGTTTGAAATTAAATGTTGTTGTTTATTGCATTAACGTGTGGCAGAACGGTTGTTAAGACGCTCTCTGCATCTATGCACGTTTTCACCTAAAGACTCCAAAGTGCTCTCGATATGAGAAAATACATTGTCTGCATAATCTTCTGCACCCGCTCTTGTTGAACGCTCAAGCTCTCTGGCATCTGCCAAAATATTTTCTGCCTGTTGCTGTGCAATGCGAACAATCTCTTGCTCGCTTGCAATTGTTAGAGCCTGGTTGCGAGCATCTTCTAAAATACGATTGCACTCAGCCTCAGCATCTTCCAAAAGACCTTGACGCTCTCTCACAATTTGTCTAGCTTGAGAAAATTCAACTGGGAATGCATCTCTTATATCACTGATGATGTCCATGGCCTGGTTATAATCAACTTGCCTTTTGGAACTGTTGCCTAACGCCGGCTTGCCATCCTCGATAAGATCGCATAGCTCATCGAGCAATGCAAGAACTCCGGTCTCGTCCATATTTAATCCCTTCAAATCCGTAGACATCATATACAAATTTGCGTTTGCTTTTTTGCTTAAATTATCATATTTAAGCAACCAAGCACGCTAAAATATGCGTTCTGATAAATAATGAAATTTAAAAGAACAGTTTAAATCATAGCAAAGTATATCACTACTTGCCAAACGGACAAAATTACACGTCAAAAGGAGCACAATATTATCCACTTAAAGGCAAATTTAGCGCGTTAATGTCTAGCTAATGCCGATGTTTATAACAAATTACTAAATCATAACTAAACACTTGGGAGATTTTTTATTCAAACGAACATCCTGTGACCCTAGCTAGTGCCTCACCGGCAGACTTTGGAACGAGACCTGCAACGTTTCCTTTGCAGTAAGCAATGTCTCGCACAACAGAAGACGATAAATACATGTTTTGAGGCAAAGCCATAATAAATATGGTTTCAAGATCTGGGCTAAGTGTATAATTTAGAGCCGACATCTGAAACTCAGCCTCAAAATCTGTAACTGCACGCAATCCTTTAACGAGAACTCTCACATCGTTTTGCGCTGCAAAATCAACCAAAAGACCTGTAAAAGACTTTACGGTAACATTGCTTATCTCACTAAGCGCATCGCGCGCAATTTGAACACGCTCATCAAGTGAAAACATAGGTCCTGCACCTTTGCGAGGAGACTCGGCAACTGCAACAATAACCTCACCAAAAAGTTTTGAAGCACGGCGAATAACATCGATATGTCCTGCAGTTATTGGATCAAATGTGCCTGGCACCATGGCCTTTATATCTTTTTGCGTATAGTTTATGTTTTCTTGTTGCATGTTTGTCTTACCTTTCTTTGCGCCTTTAGTTATTATAAGTCTATCTTGCACGTTTAATTTTTCCTAAGCCTACCTGACCTTATACTCCAAATATAAAACCCGAGATTTACCATAAGATTTAGCGGTCACATACTCAAATCTATCACCTAGTATTTCAAGCATATCTAAAGCATAATCTGGAACCGCATTTTTATCTTTCTTTTCACCCTTATGTTTTTTCTTTTGTCCCCCACTTAGCTCATATATAACAAGCGCACCATCTAATAGCGCACCACTTGCGCCCAAATCTTTAAGCAGATTGCATACATCTGCTGTATCCATTGCATATGGAGGATCCAAAAAAACAATGTCAAAAGGACCACCCTGGATATTTGCACCAGACGAAGCAAGGTAAAAAGTATCTTGCTTTAAAACATTTGCCTTGCCACACGGAAGATTAAGTTGCTCTAGATTTGATTGTATTGTTGAAATTGCCTTTGGGCTTTGATCCACAAATACGCAGCTATCTGCACCTCGAGATAGAGCTTCTATTCCAACAGCACCGCTTCCGGCAAAAGCATCCAAAACGCTCGCACCCTCAAATCCATTTTCTCTATTTGAGATTACTGTGCTTGCAAATGCTTCGCGCAACATATCGGAGCTTGGACGTGTTGTATCTCCTGGAACTGCATCTAGGCGTCTTCCTTTATATTCTCCTGCTATTATTCGCATTTCTTCACCTCTTTGTTGCTCCACTTTTAATAAAGGAAGCGCAAATGCCGCCTCAAACTATAAGTCAATACTATGAACTTATAAGTCTTAAACCCCCACATACATTTATTGCTAACATCATGAGTATATTGCATCTACTTCATGGCACAAAAGAGCATTTGCCGGATGTGTAAGCTGTGGGTCTTTCTCGAGCAGCATTTGAGCGTCTTTTCTGGATAACTCCACCAAATCGCTATCCCTTACAACATTAGAAAATCTAAGCGCCGGCAAGCCATGTTGTCTGCTTCCTACAACATCTCCTTCTTTACGAAGAGACAAGTCCATCTTTGCAAGCTCAAATCCATCCTGAGTAGATTCTATATATTTCATACGCTTTTTAGATATATCGGTTTTTGTAGAGGCCAGCAAAATAGCTTTTCCAGGATACTCCCCTCGCCCTACTCGACCTCTTAGCTGGTGGAGTTGCGACAGTCCAAATCTCTCAGCGTCCTCAATAACTATTAAGGTTGCATTTGGAACATCTACTCCTACCTCTACAACAGTAGTAGATACCAAAATATCTATTGAGCCATCTAAAAATCTCGACATCACTTCCGACTTTTCTGCTGCACTTTGCTCCCCGCACAAAAGTCCGACCTTATAAGTGCTAAACACTTGGTTTTGCAAATATTCAGCCTCTTTTCGAGCCGCTTTTAGATCCTCACCTCTATCTACAAAGTCTGCTTCTTCTAAAGGACGATAGTGCTCTAGGTCTGCCAAATCATCTTGTGTCTGACCTTGACTGGCTTCGTTTTTGTGCTCATCTTTAGAGTCAGAGTCTGTATTTGGAGCGTTGTTTTTTGTCTCGCCAATAAGCGGACAAATTATATATGCCTGCCTCCCCGCCGACACGCACTGCCTTATCTCATCAAAGGCTGCAAATCTGTTTGCCTTGTCCATAACAATAGTTTCGATATCCCTATTTTTGCCTGGACGCTGACGTATATAAGAACAATCCATGTTTCCATACATTGTGAGAGCTAGGGAGCGCGGAATGGGGGTGGCTGTCATGCATAAATAATCTGCACCTTGGCCTTTAGACTTAAGTTTTTTTCTCTGATCAACTCCAAATCTGTGTTGCTCATCAATTACAACTAGGGTTAGGTTTGAAAACTTTATGTCGTCTTCTAAGGCTGCATGTGTAGAAAAAAGCACATCTATTTGCCCAGACGCTAGACCTGCAACAATATTTTTTCGCTCCGCACTTGTTGTTGAAGATGTAAGGGTCGCCCACCTAATTGCACATTGGTCAAACAGTTCCCCTATCTTTCGACCATATTGCTTTGCCAAAACTTCTGTTGGAGCCATCATAACCCCTTGGGTTCCAGAATCGCAAACCGACACAAGAGCCCCAGCTGCAATCATGGTTTTGCCTGTACCAACGTCGCCTAGCAACATTCTGCTCATTTTGGTGTCTTTGTTCATGTCTTCCAAAACATCTTGCAACGCATTTTTTTGATCTTGAGTTAGTTCAAAAGGAAGATTGTCCAAGAACTGATTGAGTTTTTGACCATCAATTTCGTGAGAAAATCCAGGAGACTCATTGTCCTTTGCACTGCGAACCTGTGCCCAATGAAGTTGCAGCAGCAGAAGTTCCTCGTAGGCAAGGCGGCGTCTTGCCTCATTTACATCTTGGATGTTTATAGGTCTATGTATAATCTGCAAGGCGCAATGTCTGCTCATTATGTTGTGTCTGAGACGCAACCATACAGGAAGCGGGTCTATAGGAGAACATAAATAGTCAAACGCTTCGCGCACAAATCTTAATATCCATGCAGATGTTATTCCTTTGGTCTGCCTGTATATGGGGCGTATTTCGAGTGCAGAAGTGTTGGATTCTAGCACAATATACTCAGGAGACTTAAACTGCTTAAATCCCCCTCTAAAATCCACCGTGCCTTGCAGCAAAACAGTGGTGCCCTCACATAATGTATTTGATATCCAAGGCTGATTAAACCAAACTGCCATAATAATACCGGAGTTATCTACAATGCTTGCTTGAGTTACCCTCATTTTGGGTCTAACCATGCGCGTAGATATTTGATCAACTGTGCCCAAAACATTTGCTTTATCCCCAATTTGGCATGCAGCGATAGGCGTTATATTAGTAAAATCCATATATCTAAAAGGTGCATAGTATATAAGATCTCGAATTGTTTTTATGCCGAGTTTTTCTAGGGCACGCGCTTTTGTTGGGGTAACACTTTTTAATACCGAAACAGGTTCATCGATGCGCAAAGATGCATCGACTCGCAAACGCCCAGTAGATATATCTTGCTTATCCAAACTGGCGTTTGGACTGTTTGAGATGTTTATAGCGTTTGGACTGTTTGAACTGTTAGCTAACATATATGATTTCTAAAAACCTTGTTTTAGCATCTAGCACAGAGTAAAAAACTACTCAACAGCCATAACCAATGGATACAAAGGCTGTTCTCCTCTGTTTGCATCCATCTCTAGGTCAGGGAATTTTTCTTCAACATGTGCTTGTATACGCTCAAAGTCTTCATCATCTAGGTCTTGACCAGCTAAAAGCGTCAGATTATCTATATCTTCGCCTGCTGCGAGCGTGTCAATCATCTCAATGCATATGTCATAGACTTTAGAGCCCACAAGCTTTATATGTCCATCCACAATTCCCATAATGTCGCCATTGTGGATTTGAATTCCATCGTCTCCCACAGCGTCTTTTACAGCAGTTGTTACCTCGCCTGTTATAACGCCTCCAATTGCTTGGGTCATCATCTCAACGTTTTCGTCTAGCGATACATCAGGATTTCCAGAAAATATTGCTGTAAATGTTTGAGGAACGCTCGTAGTTGGAACAACTCCACATGGCTTTCCTACAATTCCTGCAGCAGCATTTGCAGCCATAACTATGTTTTTATTGCCTGGAAAAACAATTACTTTATCTGCATTTACTGCCTCTATGGCTTCAACAATATCAGATGTAGATGGATTCATTGTTTGTCCGCCCGAGACAACCTTATCAATGCCTAGCGACTCCAAAATCGAAATGTTTCCTTTGCCAACAGCAACAGCAACATATCCTAGCTCTTTGGTTTCGCCCGTATTATCGTCAAGCGCAATTTTGTCGAGCCTATCTTCTGTTTGCATATCCATATTGTGGATAAAAATCTCGTGGGGCTGACCGCGCTCAATCATCCACTGCAAAACATTGCCTGGAGCATCTGTGTGCACATGCACCTTAAAATCTGGGTGCTCACCAACAACAAGCTGACAATCTCCTATGCCCTCAAGATATTCATATGCTTCTTCAACATCTAGTGTATCGCTTTTGAACAAGAATTCCGTGCAGTATCTATAGTTATGATCTTCCCAGTCGTTTACCTGCTCAATAGCAACTTTGGTTCCAGGTTTTATTGAGAAAAGCGAGCTATCCATGCTCCAGTCAGACGCACCATCTAGCAAGCTATTTACAAAACCCTCAGCCATAACAGCTAAGGCTAGACCGCCAGAGTCTACAACTCCGTTTTCTTTTAGGGTGGGCATTAACTCTGGAGTTCGCTTAACAGACTCCATTGCTTCAACAACCACTCCGCGCAAAATTTGGATAACCGAATCGCCATTTTTCTCGGCATCGCAAACGTACTGTGCCATATCTCCAATAACTGTAAGCATTGTGCCTTCTACCGGCTTGCGAACAGCTTTATAAGCAACATCTTTTGCACACGTAAATGCTCTTGCCAAAGACTTAGAAGAAAACTCCTCGAGCTCAGCCGCGCCCTCTGTTAAGCCTCGCAAAATTTGGCTAGTAATAACACCCGAGTTGCCTCTAGCTCCCATAAGCGAACCTTGTTTAATTGCTCGCAAAACTTCAGCCTTGCTAGCCTTAGCAGGCAAAGCCTCAAGTTCTTTTACAACATTGAGCATAGTAAGCGTTACGTTTGTTCCGGTATCTCCATCTGGAATAGGAAAAACATTGAGCTTGTTTATCTCTTCTTGGTGTGCCTCTACAGCCCTAGCAGCCGCTATGGTTGCTGCCTTGACTTTATCGAGTATATTCATCTTTTATATAACCTCATAAAAACGGATACAAATATCTAAATTGCAGTTTGCTGTGCGCTTATTTTGTTTTGTTGTAGCACGTCTAAATTTTGACGCCTTGAATGTTTACTGATATATCATCTACTGCAATTTGCAAGTATTCTTCTAGTGCATATCTAACTGTATCTGCAAGATTTTCTGCCACAGTAGAAACATTAACCCCATATTGAACGACAATGTAGAGTTCAACCGACACCGCTGTTTCATGATTTTGGAGTAAAATCCCTCTACGAAGCCTTGCCATTGGAAGCATCTTGGCAATTCCGTCGCCTATATTTGGATTAGCCATTCCTGCAACACCATAACTGGTAAGAGCAATATAGCCAACCATATCTTGTATAACACATTCATCTACTTCGACGGTTCCAGGAACTTGGATGCTCGTCTCATCACTTGACATATTATCTCCTAACGCTACGCAATATCAATTGCTAGCTTTCTTGCTGCGCTTTGTGCTAAATCTCTTGCTATGCGTATGCAAGGTATGTTCGCTACTGTATGCTTTCATAGTAAAATAGCACTTTTTTAGCAATCCAACTTTTAATGTTACCAAAAAACACAAAGATTTTATTGCGCCTAAATGTTGATTGACATTCTACGAGGAATTTCGCTTGCGGTTTGGTGCGCTACTGCAGCGTCTTGTGCGTTCACGACGCATCTGTGAAGTCTACGGCACAAGTGATACTTCTATATCCTTCTGCATAGAACAATCAAAGAGTTCTTTTGCCAAAATTTGGCTATTTCAACATATATTTGTGATTTTGTGGTAGTTTTAATGAGGAACAAAAAATGCGGAGCAAACGGGGTGGAGCTTCCGCATATAAAAACTATAGTGAGGAGTTTGATATGCCTTCCAAAATTATCACCATTAGCCGTCAATATGGAAGTGGCGGTCGCGAAGTTGGCAAAAAACTTGCTGAGAAACTCGGGTATGCCTACTACGACAAGGAGATTATTAGCCGTGCAGTTGATGAGAGTGCAATAAGCAAAGAGCTTCTAGAAAAAGGTGACGAAAATGTTGGCAGTTCATTTTCGTACTTTTTGTCGTTTGCGCATGGTACCTCTGATGATGCCTCGCTGCCTTTGCCAGATCGTATTTTTATGGTGCAAGCAAAAGTTATTAAAGAGATGGCAAACGAGGGTCCGTGTGTAATAATTGGTAGATCTGCAGACTACATTTTGCAAGATGAACCAGATATTATGCGCGTGTTAATTTATGCCGATACAAAATCACGTATTGCTCGCGTTATGCAACGCAATGAGCTAACCGAAAAAGGCGCTATGGCAAGAATTAAAAAGGTAGATAAAGGACGTGCACTCTACTACGAACAGTTCACTGGCAATAAATGGTGTGATGTTTTTGAGCACGATGTTGCAATTTCTACTAGCAAGTTTTCTATTGATGAGGCAGCCGATATTCTGGCTAATATGGCTAAATATGAATAAGTTGAGCTTGGTGTTTTTGTAGCTAAATCGTGAGGGTTTATGGGGCTTGCAGTTATGTCAGTTCACCCAAATAGCGTGCCTAAACACTAGAACATATTGCCCTGTAGCTTAGTGAGAGCTGCACAAAAAATTTTAAACTAACAAATGCGAGCTTTGACTCGAAAATATCGGAGTTCGCATTTTATATTTCTGGCAAGTTTTTAGATGCATTTGCACCATGAGAGGGCACATCAGAATTTGTTGATACGCCAGTTCGAGAATTATCATATTTAGTTTCATAGTCTTGCACTTTAGCATGTTTGGGAGAATCATTTTGATAATCCAAACAATAATGTGACTCCCAACCACCCATATTCTCCAATAAAATACTGGCTAGTGCATGTGCAAACATGTCGCTATCGTTTAAAGCAGGCACATAAACAAAATTGCACCGTTCATAATCAGATGCAAAGCTAGCCTCAAAACGCTGGCGCATTCTCTCATCTACCTCATATAGAGTATCCACAGAATCAACTATTTGTCCTGGACACACAACGGCGACATCTCTAACTTTGCCTAGCGCAAATCTCTCTACAGTCTCGTCAATGTCTGGCTTTAAGGTCTCATAATCATCTAAGTGACTATATGGAATATAAGAGATTGTCCAACGTTTGCGCTCTAGTTCAAGCTCATTTGCAATAGATAGTGCGGTTGCAGATGTTTGCAGCTCATAGGTATCACCATGTGCAATATCGCGCAGGGGAATTGCACGAAAAGCAAAAACTACCTTGGTGTTTGAATTGTTCAGGTCAAGACTCTCGCGTATTGTATGCACAACAGCACTTATATATAACGGGTTGTCATAGAAATTATCAACAAACCTAAATTCCATGCCACGACTAAACCCACGTTGTTCACGAGCAAATTCATCATGAACAGAAGCCGTAAACTCATATGAAGATTGTGGATATAGAGGCATCACAATAATACGCTTGCAACCTTTGTCTTCGAGATATTTAAAGCCATCACGCATATTTGGTTCGCCATATCTAAATGACATAATGACCTCTGCGTTATCAACGCCTATACTCTTGAGACAGCTATCGACTTTTTTTCTCAAACTTGCGCTAATTGTTGTATATGGAAAGTGATCTTTGTCGTAAAGATCATAATATCTAGCGGCGGATTCTTTTTCTATAGTACGTCTGCGGGTCCAGTGCAAAATGTCATGGAGCAAAAGTCCAAAAAAACCAAAGACGCGACCGTCAGCAACATATGAACGCATAAACTTGCCTACGCTTTTTTCGTCTATGCCATCTGGAACACCGAAGTTAACAAGCATAATTCCAACAGGAGTTTTAGTGTGAGGCATAGTTTTGCTCCTCATAAGAACATGTTTTGTTAGACTTTGCTAACAGTTCTTGAATTTCTAAACCGTACTCAGTTTTGCCAAGTGAGCGTGGTTGTAGCTCACTCAAAACATGCTGCAAATCTTGCGGAAGATTGTCTGCGAAATTCATTTCTTGTGCGGTAATTGGATGCTCTAGGTTCAAACGATAAGAATGCAAGAATTGCCTTTCTAAACCCATGTTGGCATTAGCGTTGCCTTTTCCATACATCTGATCTCCAACAACGCAGTGTCCAATGTAGTTCATATGAACCCTAATTTGGTGAGTTCGACCAGAGAACAGTTTGCACTCAATGAGAGTGAAGCCGTCATCGTATCGTCCAGCTTCAAAACGCTCTAGCACACTAAATGTTGTAACAGCAGAGCGTGCCGACTGGCAATCGCGCACAGCCATCTTAAGGCGAACTTTAGGATGTCGTGCAATGGGAGCATCTATATATCCGGTGTCTTTTGCAATATAACCGTGCACCAAACACATATATCTGCGATCAATATTTCGAGTGCGAATTCCATCTTGCAAAATCAGACCGTAATCTTGCCGTTTGGCAGCAAGCATAAGTCCTGAAGTATCCATGTCTAGACGATGCACAATGCCTAGGCGGTCATCTCCTTGCAGGTTAGCGAGATTGTCTTTGCCGCAGTGGGCAATTAGGGCATTGACTAGGGTGTCTGCGTTGTGTCCAGGTGATGGATGACATACAAGACCCACAGGTTTGCAAATTACAAGCATCCCCTCATCTTCATATCGAACATCTAGATTGATAGTATATGCAGACAGGTCGAGTGCGTTTGCAGGGCTGTTGTCAACAGTGTACTCAATCACATCCCCTTGCTCTACGCAGTATTTTTTTGCTGCAACCTCTCCATTAACATACACGCATCCATTTTCAGCAGCTTTAGCAGCTTTTGAGCGACTCGAAAACTCAGGCATGGTTGCCAAAAGAGTATCTAGGCGCATTCCGCTCTCCTCTGCTAAGACTAAATGACCTCGAGTGAGAGACATTACTACTCGCCGCCCTTGGTCTCACATGAATTTGTTGACTTAGCATCATTGTTGTTGTCTTTGTCGTGCATCGCAAATGGACTATTTTTATCGAAAAGCAAAAATATAAAAAACAATATAGCACCTACGGTAATGCAGCAATCCGCAACATTAAAGACCGGAAAGTGCATAAAATCTAGTTGCAAAAAATCTGTTACCTGACCAGCGGAGACTCTGTCGTATGCATTTCCTATTGCCCCTGCAAAAATTGCACTTAGGCCAATAACTTCATAAACTCTATGTTTTTTATACTTTAACAAATAGATAAGAATAGCCACGCATATAAGGCACGATATTGCTATCAAAAATACAGTAGCTCCTTGGAGAGATCCAAACGACGCACCTTTGTTGTACACCAGAAAAAAGCTCATAAAACCAGGTATAAAGTCTAAACCGACAGCTGTGTTAGCAACTGCCCATGCTTTTGTGAGTCTATCAATAATTGCAAGACCAACTGCAAAAATGGCAAATATTGTGCAAACTTTTATGAGTGAGAGATTGTTGCCGATGCTAGATTTGTGGGTATCGTTGGTATCGCTGGAACCTTCGTTGATACTTGGGTTGCCTGTTTCATGCTTTTCACACGTTTCGCGCAAAGAATCATTTTCGCGCAAGACTTGCGAGATACGTGCATCATCTTCTAAACACGTGTCCCGTAAGTCTTTTGTGCTATTAAACTCAGTCACTTAAAATCTTCTAACAACTTAGATATTATCTAGAGCCTCGCCGCATCGAGCACATACACCAGCATGCTCTCCACTGCTTAATAGCTCACGATAATTCCAGCAACGAGGGCATTTCTCCAAATTAGTCACGCTAATATTTGCAGTTAGTTCACTACCCTCAACTATATCCACTTTTGAAACTATGAAGAGTTCCTCAAGTGCTTGTGTATCAAGAGTCTTTAGACATTCGCACACATCTGCGGGTGCGCAAATTTCAACTGCAGCTTCTTGACTTTTGTTGATGATTTTTTCTCCACGCGCATCTTCTAGAGCCTTTGTTACTGCGTCGCGAGCTTGAAGCACATATTCAAATGCTGAGGCAACCTTTTCGTCTTCCCCATTAGGAATCTGAGGCATAAACTCACTAGCACTTGGCCAACCTGCAAGCTGAACGCTAAATGGACGACCCTCATGAGCACGCATTTTATCTGGATAATTTTGCCAAACTTCCTCGGTTGTAAAAGACAAAATTGGTGTTAGCACACGAACCAAAACGTCAAGTATATTTGCAAGAACAGTTTGTGCAGCACGTCTCTTAATGGATGTAGGCGCCTCAGAGTAGAGTCGATCTTTGATTGTGTCTAGATACACAGCCGAAAGGTCACCTATAACATACTCATAGATACTGCGATAAACCTGGTGGAAAGAATATGACTCATATGCAGCGTCAACGTCTTTTAGAAGCTTTAGCAAGCGAACCTGTGCCCACTGGTCAACTTGAGTTAGCTCGCTCCACTCTACGCAATCTTTTTGGTCATCAAAATCACTAAGGTTTCCAAGCAAGAAACGGAACGTGTTTCTAAACCTTCTATAAGTATCAGAAACCTGCTTTAGTATGTCGTCAGAAATGCGCACATCTTGAGAATAATCAACACTCGATACCCACAAACGAAGCACGTCTGCACCATATTTGCTGGTTACATCAGCAGGGTCGATGCCATTGCCTAAGCTCTTTGACATCTTGCGACCTTGCTCATCAACCGTAAAGCCACAGTGCATAACAGACTTATAAGGAGCAACCCCATAAGTTCCAACGCTTGTTAGCAAAGACGACTGGAACCAGCCTCTATGCTGGTCAGATCCCTCGAGATACATTTCTGCTGGAAAATGCAGCACATCACGCTTTTTGCAAACGCTCGTATGAGTGACTCCACTCTCCCACCAAACATCTAAGATATCGTTTTCTGCAACTATTTGACTTAGGTCGTCACATCCACAGACCTCGCATTTTGTGTCTGCAGGCAAAAAGTCTTTGGGCTCTTTGATAAACCATGCGTCTGCACCCTCTTTGTTGAACAGATCAATAACTGCGTCAAATGTTTTTGCCGATGCTACAGTGCTTCCACATTTTTTGCATCTAAATACAGGTATTGGAACGCCCCACGACCTCTGTCTAGAAATACACCAATCTGGACGCTCAGCAACCATCGAGCCAATGCGGTTTTGTGCCCAGCTTGGAATCCAACGAACCTCATTTTGGATAGCGTTGAGTGCCTTTTTTCTCAAGTCAGTTTGATCCATAGAAACAAACCACTGGTCGGTAGCTCTAAAAATAACAGGTTCATGGCAGCGCCAGCAATGTGGATAACTGTGATCGATGTCCACATGTGCAACCAAAGTTCCACGCTCGTCTAGCCACTTGATAATTTTGGGATTTGCCTCATCGGTATCTAGACCCTCAAATGGAGCAGCTTCCTGCGTAAGACACCCATCTGCATCCACCGGCATAAGCAGCGGAATATTGAACTTCATACCAACAATGTAGTCGTCTTGACCATGTCCTGGAGCCGTGTGCACTGCGCCAGTTCCTGAGTCTAGAGTAACATGGTCGCCATAGATAATTGTTCCTTCAAAGTCTTGCTTTATGGGAGCGTCGTATTTTATGCCCTCAAGCTCTTTGCCTTTGATGGTAACCGGCTTTGAGTCTTCGTCTGTAACCACGCTGTAGCTCTCCCAGCCCGCTGTTTGTGCAACATCCTCTACAAGGTCAAGAGCAAATAACATGAACTTGTTATTTGCCTCAACAAACGCATAATCGGCATTTGGAGCCATACACACAGCCGTATTTGCCGGAAGAGTCCATGGAGTTGTTGTCCAAATCAAAACATAAGCATTATCTGGGTCTACGCCTGCATCTATATATGCTTGAGGAACGCTTTTTAGCTTAAAGTTAACAAAGATTGATGGTGAGGTTTCGTTGCCATATTCAATCTCAGCCTCGGCTAGGGCTGTGTGGCAATGCTTGCACCAATGCACTGGTTTGCGACCACGATATATAGAGCCATCGAGATACATCTCCTTAAAAATCTCAACATTGCCAGCCTCAAACTCATGTTGAAATGTAAGATAAGGATGCTCCCAATCGGCATTTACCCCTAGACGCTTAAAACCTTCGCGTTGTGTATCCACGCATTTTTCGGCATACTCATGACAAAGGCGACGAAGAGTTGGCTTGTCGATCTTAGCCATCTTCTCAGAACCAAGCTTTTCTTCGACAATATGCTCAATTGGCTGACCATGACAGTCCCAGCCAGGAATATATGGAGTGTAATATCCGCGCTGTGCGTGAGATTTTATAACAAAGTCTTTTAGAATTTTGTTAAAAGCATGACCAATATGGATAGGTCCGTTTGCATAAGGAGGACCGTCATGCAGAACAAATGGCTCTCCGTCGCGGTTGTGCTCTAAAACTGCATTATAGATGTCGTGCTCGTTCCACCATTGCAGACGAACTGGTTCATTTTTAGCAAGGTTGCCCCTCATAGGAAAATCGGTTTGGGGCAAATTCATTGTGTCTTTGTAATCTTTCGCCACTTTCTATGCGCCTTATCTCGTTAGAATTTTTATGATGATGTTTTGTAACTTGATTGTTTGCAAATCAGATTAAAAAACAAGCCTAATGTCTAGTAATTATATGCGCGATATGGGCGCAAACTTATTCGCACATGGCGATTGGAGGATTTGGTTGCATATGGATTGGGTATGCGTTGCGTTGCGTTGGCTGCTTTGGCTGTAGATTGGTTTAAGTTGAGTGCTTGTGCGCGGATAGCTGGCATAATGGATTTAAAGAAGTTTCGCGACATGTGCATGACGTTTGCGATTAAGCGTACTTAAATCTAGAGGCAAATCCGCCTAATTAACAAAGAAGATTGCATCTAAAAATGCGGTGATAGCAGACTTATTCTCTTTAATATTGCTCGTTGCAGCGGTAGATAAAGTTGTTGTTTGCGAGTTAGTTGGAAGTCCAATCACAGATACTGCTTCTTCGCCATTTTTAACCCAACCATATTGAGCTCGCGCATAATTTTCTATACCAGCGTCGGTGCTTAGGGCGTCTATATTTTCTTGAAGCTGGTCATTTCGTTCTTGAAGTTGAGCTAGGTAGATATTTGCCCTATCCAAATTACGCACAGACACATAATACTCTCGAGCTGCCGGATATAATATTCCGCCAGCTACCAAGATTAAAATGGCTACGACGGCTACACCCTTAAGCTTAATTGATCTTGACGCACGTCTTGCAATAGAGTCTGCTGCAGACATAGACGTTTTAGCTGTTCTGGCAAACGAATGAACAATCTTTCGCTGAGAAGAATTTGCCTTTTCGCTTGCCTTGCGTCCAGATCTTGATGTGGCTGAATCCATAGACTCTAGCAAAGGCTTTTTATTAGCCTCAATAGCTGCTTTGCGTTCGCGCTCTTCTTTGCGTTTTTGTCTGCGCGATTTCTTCTTGCGATTTGTATAGCGTGCGGCAGCTGCAGATCCATCTTCTCTTGAGGTGTCTGCGCCTTCATTGTTTATTGAGTCGTCTTGCTGTGCTAAATTTTGATCTTCTTGATTTTGCTCGTCTTCAAAGTTTGTAGTGATAAACTTGTCAAAATCCTCATTGGCTCGTTTTAGATTTTTATTATTTTTTGAATGTTTTCCGGCTTCTTTATGCTTTTTGCGTGACTTACCTTTATCAGACACATGCAATCCACGCAAATATTTTGATGCAGCCTTTTCACCTGTGACAGACCTTTTGCTAGAACGCAATCCTGAATCATCTTGGATAACTTTTGAGTTTGTTTGCATGTCGCTTGTATGAGAAGGTGCATCTTGAGCAAACAACTCAGCTGCATATTTTAGAGCCTCTATTGTATCGCTTGACTCTGGTTGATCCTTATATTCCACTAAGTCACTAGACACTTCATTTTTATCAAGAGACCTCAAAGCACGTTGCGCATCCGTTGGTTTCTTGCGATGCGATACGGGTGTGTTTTTGTAATTATTAGCAGAAGTTTTGCTCGGATTTCCTTTAACAACTTTAAGCCTAGTTGTTTGGGTAAAGTTGTTTAATTTTCGCTCATTTTTGCTCGGAGTATGAGAGTGATTTATGCTACGCACGCTCACACTTTTAAAAGCAATTGTTTTGGCTGATGAAGTTGAATAGTTAATTGCAGGTAAAGACTTATTTGAAGCACCTTGTGTAACACTTGGAATATTGCGCAAGCTAGCGTGCTGCGCAGCAACACCATCGCCATTATCACCTGCTTGAATATTGTTTTGTCCATATTTGCTATATGTAGAATCTGCCATTTATAAGCAATCCCTTAAAGTCAACTACGTAGCCTATAATTTATCTTTATTTATAGTGACCAAATCCACTGCTTAGCTTAACACAGATTATCCCTAAATAGCTTGCAATTGTTACAAAAATTTTGTGATGATTTTTTGAGGTTAATATTTAGTGAGAGGTAGTGAGGTGTTCGAATTAACCCCCATCGCACCTACATCGCAAATGCTGGCACAACACCATCATGTTCTGAAAGATGATTATAAATACCAAAACCACTACTATCAAAACAACCATAGTTATATATCAAAGATGATGAACGCAACCAGCAACAATAATATATTGCGCCAAGGTCATATTCAAAATCGACTTCTGAAATATCAGTAGGCAAATCCCCATTGCGTGTAAGGTAATGCTTTGTTAAAGACGGAACTGGACCCCAAACATTATCATCATCCACTTTGTTTAAAAACCAACTATATTGAGATCCATCATCTACAGCTTCATTTAAATCAGACTCACAAGCTGCTCTTAAACCATATAACTCGGTATATGACACTAGCCAAAGTTTTTCTTGATAGTCTGTTAAACCATCTCCTGTCCAAACTGCAGCAGTGGTGGTGCTAGCAGTTGTCATATAACCCTTGTAAGCCTTTTTGGTTATTTCTTTTATGTCTCCGATAATGTTACCAAGTCCTCTATATACATATCCACCCTCTTGCATAAGAGTCCTACCATAGGTTTCTTCCCAGCCATTTGGAGTTGTAGATGCATCTGTGCTCATCAACTGTGCAGTTGGAAGCGAATGTGTTGCCATAAATGTTAGAGCAGAACCATCAGATGTGGTATCATCTCCTGTTGTATTTAGATGCGCACCTACATTTATAATCCTAAACTCAACATATTTATCTTTATCTGTAGTGGCATCACTACCTGTATATTTTGTATACAAGTGATACTTATCCCCACTCATTATCTCTTTATATTCATTTGTAACAGAGCCCTCATTATCAGCTGTTCCTGCAGCTGCCTCAGCATAAATTGAAGCAATGTCTGCCTTTAGCTCAGCTGAAGTCTTTAAGATATTCCGCTCTTCTCCTACATAGTTATCCCTAGCACACACAGTACTAGTTGCACTGTTATCTTGTGGATAAGAAGTTGTATTGTCTGCCACATAACTAGAAGCTGGAGCTATCCAATAACTCAAATTTCCGCCTTCTGTATCAGCAGTTAGAGTCCAATTAGCATAAAGAGTAGTTGATTTAGAAAATGTCTTAGTATCTAGATCTACTGCATCACCATAACAAGCCGCATTATCATACCAACCTTCAAATGTTAGGTCATCAAATGTTCCATAGTCAGCTTCACTTGTACTTACTTTTCCGTCTAGTTCAACATCTTTTGTATAGCTATCGTTTCCATGACCTTGTGTATCAAAGGTAACTACAGGAGCGCTCATTGCAAACGCAGGAGCTACACCATATCCATTATAAGAATAAACATAGTTAGAAGATGGATTGCCCACATAATCAATATAGGCAAAAGTATCATCATCAGTACTAGTTATTGTTTTAGTGCGCGTAACAGCTCTTTCACAATCAACGCTTTCACCTCGTGTATAGTGCATTTTTGCAAGACATGCGTTGTTGTCTTCGGCTGCGATAGTTCTTTGGCTAAACCATTGATATTGAGAGCCTTCTGCATTAAATAGTGGGTCTAGTCCAGAGCCAACGATCTCGCTATAAGATATTACCCAAAGCTTGTCGCCTATCTCTTCTACTGTTTTGCTGGTACCTGAAGTTGTATATTTTTTCAAAACCGAACTAGTAGCATCATATATGCCACTTAGCCCTGCGCCAACATATCCAGTTGAGCTCATCTGAGTTGTCCTCATATAAGAACTAGCCCAATCATTTGATTTGGTTGTCTCTTCGTTCATTATCGAAAAAGTAGGCAAAGAATGTAGAGCATAGAAGGTTAGAGAACTTCCGTCCCCATCATGTTCACCCACATTTATAATTCTAAACTCTGCCCAATTGTCTTTTGAGCTAGAAGCGTCTCCTCCATTCCATTTTGTATAGAGATGATACTTATCATTTGCCATAATATCTTTATATTCTGCAATCGTATCTGTATCTCCTGCTTTTATCTTTATCAAATCAGTTTGAATCTCACTAGAAGATTTCAAAACATTCCACTCTTCTGAAACATAAGAGTCTCTAGCATTATCATTTGTGGCAGCGTCATTTGAGGCAGCTTCAACATTTTTGTTTTTCTCTACATAGGTCGTAGAAGGAGAAATCCAATAGCTCAAGTTTCCATCTGTTGAGTTGGCAGTTGGAATCCAGTTTGCATAAAGTGTGGTATTTGAGCTAAAGGTTGCTGTGCTAAAGTCAACTGCTGTGCCCGAACATGCTGGGTTTGTATACCAGCCTTGCAAAGTTAGTCCAGTTTCTGTTGTAGATCCACTTTGTGCAGCAGTTGGCTCTGTTGCTGTAAAGTCATCGTTTACAGATTGTGTCCATGTGGTAGCACTTCCGTGTTCTTGGGTATCAAATGTTACCTGAGGCTTGCCAAAACTAAACGCAGGCATCACATATTGTGCAGTATTGTTTGCATTTGTGACCTGCCAACATTGTCCATCTGATCCGTTTGATAAAAATCTTGCTGAAGATTGTGTGTCTGAGGTTCTTAGCCATACATCTCTAGAGACACCATTTCTAGTGGTCACCTTTAACATATCTGTTGCAGAAGTAGCAGAGACACTTCTTTGTGAAAACCAATCATATTGTGTACCTTCTGTTGGGTATGCTGGAGCAGATTGCTCATTTGTGCTACCTGTAATTTCTCCAAAAGATAGTAGCCACAGTCTATCTTGAGTTTGCGTTACCTCTTCTGAGCTATCTCCTCCATTAGTTGTAACCTTTGTTGTAGAAGATAGAGTGTTTATAAATGCATCGCTAAAATACGAACTGGTTAGATAACCTGTATCTGAGTTGTTTAGGAGTGTGCGCAAATCTGAGGTTGCCCAACCTCCAACATTTGTAGCCTCGCTATTCATTTGCTCATATTCGATTAGAGAAAATACAGATTGGAAGGTTAGAACCGACTCATCTGTTGTAGCTTCGTCTGCTCCTGCTTGGTGGCTTCCAACTTGGATTATGCGAGATTCCATATAGGCATCTTTGCCTGTGCCTTTGTTGTATTTTGTGTAGAGGTGGTACTTATCATTTGCCATTAACTCTTTGTATTGCGCGATAGTGTCTGTATCTCCTTGAATAATCTTTTTAATATCTTCTTTAATCTCTGTGCTTGACTTTAAGACATTCCACTCCTCTGACACATAAGAGTCTCTAGCATTGTTTTGTGTAGCTGCCGAGTTGTCTTGCAGAGCACTTGCAGAAGAAGCTTGTACGTACTTATATGATGGGGCTATCCAATAACTTAGGTTTCCATCTCTTGAGTTTGTGGTTGGAACCCAATTGGCGTATAGAACATCTCCTGCACTTAGTGTGCCAGCTGTTAGATCTATTGCATTTCCATAACACGCCTCATTGTCATACCAACCTTCTAGTGTTAGACCGGTTGATGTTCCATAATCTGTGGCAGTTGGTACATTTATTACACTGCCACCAGATATCGCTTTGCTAAATTTTTTCATAGTGCCATGCTCTAGAGTTGAAAAAGTTACACTTTCGCTTCCCATAGCACATGTGAGTGCAATACCTCGCTTAACAGTTGCATAGTTGTGATCTAGACGTCCGTCGTTATAGACGCGTGTGTAGGTTTTTTCGTTGTAAGTGCTTGGGCTGCGCAGCCACCAGCTCACATAGGTCTCTGAGCCTGAAGTTCCTCCATGGTAGTCGGAATAGTCTGTATCTTGGTCAGTTGGTATTCCCCCTGAGCGTGTGCGATATGCAATGCACTCATTTGTATCATCGCTCTTGGTAACTCCTCTATGAGCGTAGTAGGTGTATTGCTTTGTTCCATCTGTGTTAACAGCACCTGATGTGTTAGCGCTATCTCCATATATCTCTTCAGCAGAAGCAATCCAAAGCTTATCTGCAGAAGTTGTGATACCTGTGCCTTTATCTCCTGTGTTAGATGCTTTGCCAACTTTTAGGATATCTGTAACAAAGTCGTCTTTAAACATGTTGTAGATATCGCCATTTTGTGCAATGGAGGTGTGTAGGCTAGATTGTGTATACCCTCCAGAGTTTGTGTCTGTTGTGTTCATTTGCTGAGCATCTGGCAGCACGTGTGTCATCTGCCAGGTGATAGTTGTGCCGTCGCCGTCGTGTTCTCCAATAGAGATAATGCGCCACTCTGTATAGTCGTTTTTGGTATCTCCTGTTGTATTTATTCCATCGGCTAGTTTTGTATAAAGGTGTACCTCAGAAGCTAGGGTGTCTGAGCCTCCATTCATATACTTTGTATATTCTGCTAATACGCGATCGTAGTCGTCTCCAGAGCCTAATTGCAGAGTAGCAATATCGTCTTGGATTTCGCTTTTGGTCTTTAGTACTCCAGTCTCTGGGCTATCTGAGTTTGCATAGTTTAGCCAGTAGGAGTCTGAAACATTTTCCCACTTAGCATATATGGTTGTATCTTTAGTGATTTGCGTGTTGTCAAAGTTAAACTCGTTGCCATCTGTGCAGGCTTCGTCGCTATACCAGCCTTTGAACTCGTAGCCATCGCGTGTTGGGTCGTCAGGCTTGGTGGCCTTGGCAAGATAGTCAACATATTGTGCATCTATATCTGTGCCACCATCGCCTGTGTCAAATGTAACAGCGTATCCTCCAAATGCAAAGCAAATGTTTATTGGATTAATTGAATTTGAAGGCTTGCCAGATCCAAAGATTCTGGCATCACTTGATAGACAGCTATCAACAAATGTAGTAGCAGCATTATTTAGGCGAGCACTTCTTAATACCCACGTTGTGTTTGTGGCAACACTTGGTACATAACTTCCATCACGTTCGAGAGCCAAGAGTCCTAATGCATAGTTGCTCCCCTCTGTAGCTACGGCATATGCGCCAATATTCAGATTTTTCCAAAATCCGTACTGACCACCCTCGCCAGTATCACTAATTCCATTAGAGGTTGCCGCTCCAGTTAGTTCTGAGACAGAGGTTATCCACATCTTATCTGCAGAATCTACCTTATCTGTGGTAGCTCCTCCCTTGTTGCTAGTCTTTTTTACAGTCATTACATCTGACTGAATACCTTGAGAGAAGAACGACGTAAATATTTCTCCACCATCTTGCATCTTAGCTCTAAGCTCTGTGGCTGCCCAACCTCCCGTGTTTTGGTTGGTAGAGTTCATCTGATATCCAGTAGTGATTGCATGTGTCATCTGGAATGTAAGCGCCGTTCCATCACTGTCGTGCGTGCCAACATTTATGATTCGTGCTTCTATATAGTCATTTGTAGAGGTACCTGTACCTGCTTTACAATATAGATGGTACTTATCTTCCTTCATATATGTTGTATATTCAGATATAACTGTTGCGTTGCCCTCACGAATTTTCTTAACGTCTGCTTGTAACTCCGCAGATGATTTTTTAACATTCCAAGCGTCTTTTACATAAATATCATTTGTAACGCTTACTCCAGCTGCAGTATTGCTTGTAATTTTTGACAAGCTGGGACCAAGCCAATACTTATCTGCATCTGTGTCTGGTACCCAATTAGCATAAAGCGTCATCGTTTTTGTTATTGCAGTTGTAGACAAATCCACCTTATTTGCTTCGGTGCATGCAGCATCGGTATACCAGCCCTCGAGTTTTAGACCCTCAACTGTGCCATACTGATCCGACGTTGGAACAGTTGCTTTTTCTCCAGACATAATCGACTGTGTTGGAATCTGCGTTCCATGACCATTCATGTTAAATGTAACGTTATATGCAGTCCCTCCAAAAGCAAAGCAGGGAACAATACCATGTTTTTCTGTTGCTGTCCAATCGTCTGAGAAGTTACCTACTTGATATACGGTATGAAATGAGCCGCTTCCGTCTTCTATTCCAGGAGATCTGGTTCTCCATGAATAACTATTAAAGGAATGATTTGCAGGATTTGCATTATTGCGAGTTTTAAATCCAATGCATGGATTGTTTTGGAAAGGAGCTATGGTTGTCCTTTGACTAAACCATGAATATATAGTTCCTTCTGTTCCGTATGTTGGAGCTATAGTATTTCCATTTCTAACGATAGAGCCTGTATAAAACTCTCCTATCGACAAAAGCCAAACTTTATCGTACGTTTCTGTTACTCCAGAAGTATAGGTTCCTCCACCATTTGCGGACACTTTTTTAACAGCATACACGCGATCTGAAAATGCAGAATTGAAATAAGATGTGCTTGCAGCCATATTGTTTATTTCTGTTCTAATGCTACTGGCAGCCCAACCACCAACGTTGGTAGCAGTCGTGTTCATCTGAAGAGCCGTTGGCATTGTATGTGTAGCCATAAATGTTAGGGCGCTCGAATCGCTATCGTGTGCGCCTACTTGAATTATGCGTGCTTCTAAAAATTTATCTTTATCTGCTGTGGCATCTGAACCTTTATATGCCGTATATAAGTGCCACTTATCGTCATTCATAAATGATAGATACTCATTTTTTGTTTTTGTATCACCCGTTAGTATTTTTGCAATATCTTCGTCAATCTCAGCCGCTGTTTTTTTAACATTTGAGATTTCGTCTATATACCATTCCGAATTTTCAACTGCCGCTGTGTTTGACGCTTTTTCTATATATTTATACGAAGGTGCGATCCAATATTTATTTTGTAGAGTGCTGTTAGCTTTCCAACATGCATACAAAACTGTGTTGCCTGTTACAGTATCTGTTCCTAGGTTAAACGTGTTTTTGCATTGAATGTCTGTACACCAACTACCAAAGTCGAGATCACTTGCTGTAGGAGTTTCTACCGCTGTGGGCGTATAGCCAGAATTTCCGTAGAAGTATTGCGCTGCTACTTCTTCACCGTGGTTTTGGACATCAAAAAATACAGCTTTTCTGCTTCCAAATGCAAAGCACAAGTTAACAGGATTAACAGCAGAACCGCCTTTGCCAGTTCCAAAAACTCTGCTTGTTCCAGTTGTATAAATATCAATAAACAAACTATTACTTGTAATATTTGGCGATCTTGTTGCATTGGTTGTTGCGGTGGCAACACTTGGAACCGAGGTACCGTCACGTTTTAGAGCCAATGGAGTAAGTGAATAGTTTGAGCCTTGTGAGGCAGAAGTGTATGCGCCAACTCCGAGTTGTTTCCAAAAAGCATATTGGCTGCCTTCTGTTTTGGTGAATATATTTGACTCCCCACCAGTATATTCAGAAACTGACGAATTCCACATAAGATCTGTGGTTGTTAATACCTCTGTTGACATGCCTCCGTAGGTTGATTTTTTATCAACAGCAGCAAGATCTTTTGTAAAATTGGCATTAAAGGTGTTATAAATTTCTCCGCCTATTTGCATATTGGCACGCAAATCAGAATATTTCCAACCACCCACATTTGTATTGTTTTCATACATTGCATATCCAGTGGGTATAGCATGTGTTAATTGAAAAGTGATTGTAGAACCATCGCCATCATGGTCTCCCACATTTATAATTCGAGCTTCTGCGTAGTCGTTATCGTCTGTTCCTGTACCTATCTTTGTATATAGATGATAGTTGTCGTTTTGCATAAACGATTTGTATTGATTAAGAACTTCAAAATATGTTTTATTTCCCGTGGTGTTTCCGGCTTCGATTACTGCAATATCTGCCTGAATTTCTGCAGAAGACTTTTTGACATTCCACTCTGGCTTTACATAATTTGCAGAGTTGGATTGAGCAGTTGTGTCTGCTGTATTGCCAGATGTTATGCTCATTGCAGGAGCAATCCAATATACATCTTGATCTCCTGTAACACCATCTTCAGTAGTTGCAGGAATCCAATTTGCATATAAAGTTAGTGTAGTTTTTACATCAGTTACTGCTGTTGCAAAATCGTCATTGTCAAACTTGTTGGCCTCTGTGCATTTTGAGTCTGTGTACCATCCTTCAAAAGTTAAGCCTGCCGAGGTTCCAACTTGTGCATCTGTGGGTTTTGTAATTGTGGAGCCTGCTTCAACATATTGATTAGCAATCTCTAGACCATGACCTTGATTGTTGAATACGATGGTCTTTGTTTCTGGGACCGTTATTGTATTTAGAACATCTGTTGTATCACTTATATATTGATCGCTCACAAGTTCGTTTGTTAGAGTGATTTTGCGATCATATACAGGTTTGTCTACAGTTCCTAGTTTTAGAGTTGTAACGGGGAGTTTTGTGGTGTCGCCATCTGAAGCTGTGGCAGTCCATGTATCGTTTCCGCCATCATCTGTTGAATTTGTATATGCAACTGTTTTGTTTTTATATCTCCAGCTAGATTGCATATCTATGGCTGTTATTTCGTAGCTTCTGTACACCTCAAGCATTACTTTTACTTCTGCTGAGGTTTTGCCTGCTTCTATCTTTATGGCTTGACGATAAGTTTCGCTAGATGTTGTATCTTTAAACTGAAGTGTAAACCAGTTATCTTGAAGTGCTGCTTCAGGGATTGTTTCGGTGATAGTTACGGGAGCATACTCATCATAGGCAACATTTGTTTGAGAGGCTATAGCCCAAATTGAAAAACCAGCGATTAGGATTAAAGCTGCTGCAATTATTCCTAAGAAGCGTCCTGATGGTCGGCGGGTTTTATGCCTAGTACCTAAATCAGAATTACTTCCGCCCCCCCCGTAAGATTATGGGGCGCATCCTGATTTTCTATTTGGAATCTACTCGATTCAAGCTTTGTTTTATTGTTTGTTTTGTTACCCATTTTGGGAGCTCCCTAAATGTAAGACTGTGTGTTATTCGCGTCGATTCGTTTATATACAATCTCTTATAGTATACTCCCTCTTGAATGGTTTTTGCAGTTTTATACACGCATTTTCTACGTAAATACGGGCAAACGCGCACTATATTGCACTAGATTGCGCTAATGCCACACTAAACATACAACCAGCGCGCACATTACCATTCTTAATTTTGATTATAGAAATGGATGCTTTGCTATTTCTCAATCAACTAGACAACGCTCTCTTTTTGCTGCACAGTTTAGAGCCGCAGTGCGCTATGAAAATACACAGCCCCATAATTGCTAAATAATCAATGTAGAAGCTCCATATCGACTCGTTATAATTCAAAAATACAAACTCGTTTTTTAAGAACAAACAGCTTGCAAAATCTCGACTAATTAAAACATAAATTCCATAGACTGCAATAACAATAGAAATGCAGAAAAGCACAATGCTTCTTGTTTTTGAAGGCTTGAGCTTCGCGCGCTTTTTTACCATGCCTATAACCATGTTCCAATGCAGTCCAAGGTGTGCACTCATCAAAATAAATCCCCAATAAGCACCCAAGGTGTGCAGGTGGTGTGCCAAAGTTATTCCGTGTTCTATAGGCAGAAACACAAACACATAGTTAGATATAACGATGCCGCTATACATTAGTGCAAGCATAGATAGCATTACGAAAATATCCACACACAAAGTCAAGGTGCGCATAGGGGTGTGTCTGCCCTTGAATATGTGCTTATACCAATGCAAATTTAAAATATGATGCGAGATAAATAGCATAAACATTCCAGTGCCAACCCACTCGTGAGCCATGTCGCCCCAAAACTGGTACCCCATTACAAACAGCAATGCAAGCGTCATCAAAATATCCACTCCAAACTTAACTGCTGTTTTGGGTTTCATGCTTCTGTCTCCTTAGCTCCTTATTAAAAAGCTGCAATTATTTTGCAACCATCGTATTGTTCGCATTATTAGCATTGCCAGCACTATCAAAATCAAAATCATCAAGGTTCCACGTATTGCACATGCTGGCAATGGACTTGTTGCATAACTCTATCATTTTTGCTGCATTGCTATAGCCACAAAAGACATGAGGGAATTTTTGTATCTCAAGCTATTCACTGTATTTGGTAGAATCTAAATCTGCATTGCAATACCGCATTTGCAAAACAAATTTTGGGAGCTGAACATGCAAGCTAACAACCCCTCATCTAATTCTCTTCGCAGCACAATGGAGCTGTGTTCGTTTGCGTATCCACTTGCATATTCTTTTATAATTGCAGGCACATGCGTGTATTTTGGAAAACTAACCATTCTAGAATTTTTGCTGCTTATCTTTTTGGGCTTTGCCTTGCAGCTGATGAATAACATTGCCAAAGTATATGGAGATCTTATCGATAGGCATCAAACCCGCACAGAATATTACAAGCTTAAGTTCGAAAAATACAAACGACAGAACAAACAAAGCAACAGCATAGAAAAACACGGCTCCCCTATGCAGGGTGCCACTGTTGATCTGTCTGCAGTGCACCTAAAATATATGCTCATAGCATCCGCTGCCGCCTCACTAGTTTTGGGTTATGGTTTTATAGTTTTATGCACGGGATTTTTTCAAACTTACACCACAATGGCTGCCCTTTCGTGCTACGTATTGGCAGTAGCGGTTTTGTTTGCAAGATATCTTGGAGCGTGGTGTTTTGGATACAGAACTTATGGCAGCCTTATTTTGTTTGTTCTCATAGTGAGCAGTGCAGTTGGGTGCTTTAACCTACTGCTGGGTTCATTTGTAATTGTGTCTTTATATCCAGCACTGGCAGTTGCATGCCTTGGAGTTGCTGTTGCCAACATGCGCGACCTATGCAGCGAAAAATACGACGTAGAAATGTCGCACACAAAAAAACCTAGGCGAACAGTTCCTCTATCTGCGGGCTTTAAAGGCGCACTTATGTTTCAAGCTACTTTTGTTGCTCTTTGCATGATATGGCTTTTGGCATTTCCAATAGCAATATCTGCTGCCAACATATATAACTATGCGTTCGTTATTTTCTACATCCCTTTGATTGTAGATTTTGTATCCTTAAAACGCGGCAAGCCAACCGATGTGGCTGCACTAAAAAAATCCCTTGCAATAACAGCAGTGTTATTAGGGGCGGGATTTTTCTTTAGCGCTGCGTTGCCTAATTTAGATACTCTAGTTGCTTGTGAAAGCGCGATTATAGCTTCGTAGCAACAATTTTAAACAAGGGAGTGTTCATGAAGTTCTTGCGCTCGTCACTGTTCCAAATTCTGCAATAAACATCTTGGTCGCATTCTACTTGCATTCCCAGAGATTGCAAAACACGTGCGTCCCAAGCAGGGCGAACAATTTTAGAAAGCGGAACACGCATCGCAATAGACTCCATTGCATCAACATTTGTATCTATGTATGTGCCATCTATTGCGCTATGGGCCACAAGGTCACGAGTGGTATTTGCGTCTTCGCAATTTTGGTTTTGGTATAGATAGTTATACCAATTAGCATCAAAGTTAATTAGAACTCCACTAGGTTTGAGCACGCGGTTCCATTCCTTATATGCTGCAACAGGGTGCGGAAGATCCCAAGTAAGATTTCTGGTAACTATCGCATCGAACTTGTTGTCTTCAAACTCGAGATTTTCGGCATCCATTAGGTGAAAATCAACAGGGTTTTCAAGGTCGGAAGCATTTTGCCTCGCTTGCTCAATCATAGAGGGAGTGTAGTCGATTGCAGTCATATGATAGCCATTGCTTGCAAGCATGACAGAAAATATTCCAGGACCACAGCCAATATCTAAAACCTTTACCTCAGAAGCATTTTTGTTTGGCAGAGCATTTTGAAGAGAACCCACAAGCTCGCGCTCCCATAAACCCCTCTTGCTTGTAAATAGTTCAGTGCGATTTTGTTGAGAGTAGCTAGCGGCGCGTTTTGTCCAGTATTCGATATTGTCGTCCTTGACCTTGTTCTCGCCGGATTTTTTGACCACTCTTATGTCGCCGTGCTTGGCATGTGGATATGCGCGTATTTCCTCATTATCCACATTTATTGCTGCTGCTGTTGCATTTGCATTCATTAACAAATCCCCCTAAAACCAAATTTACTCTGTTTTAACACCAGACGCACTCGCCACATTTGACACAGACAAATAACACGGTGCCTCATGTTGAGTATCTCTTTGCAAATCAAAACTATCTTCTAAAAGTTGTGCCTTATTGTGTATCTCTTCTAACTTGTCTTGCGCGATTTTGCTATGGAGCTTTGGATGCACGCTAAAGCGGTAGTAAGAAAACATCAAAACAGCTGCTACACCCCACGTTATTGGAAAAACAGCTGCAATTCCACTCACTCCATAGCCTGCAAGAGGAGTTGCATAGAGCAAAGCAACCCTGCCTAGCGCATAGCATACCAAAATGATTGCCATAGGAACGGCAGCGTGCTCTGCCCCCCTAGATGCACCCGCATATACCTCAACAAATGCATACAACCAATAAAATGGCAAGGAGACTGCAAATATGGATGCCCCAAGCTGCACAACTTCTGCGTCGCTTGAAAACATCGAAAATGCAAGGTTAGAAAAAACTAGCAGAGCCATCGATATACAAATTGCTATGCCGCAAGCCATGGCTAAGCAGCACTTGATGCCCCTATGGATCCGCGCGTGCTTTTTGGCGCCTATGTTTTGCGCGTTGAAGACTGTAGCGGCTTGTCCTATTGCAATCACGGGTTCGTATATAAACATTTCGAGCTTAAAGTATGCGGTAAATGCCGCAATTCCAGCAGAACCGCTAGCATTTATTGCACTTTGAACAAACACGTTGGACAAAGTTACGAACATGCTTTGCAAAGCGCACGGAAGGCCAACTCTTAATATATAGCGCAGGCAAGCAAAATCTAGATGTGCGCCTTTGAGACAAATGCAGCGCTCGCTTGACGCAAACAAGAGCACCAGCGCAATTGCACATGCAAGCCCTTGTGCGATAAAAGTTGCCCAAGCAATTCCTGCAATTCCAAAATTAAATGCAAGCAAGAAAAGTGCATCTAAGGCAATGTTTGCAGCCCCTCCAATAACTTGAACCATTAGTGGAGTTTTGGAATCTCCCATCCCCCTAAAGACTCCAGCTACCATGTTATATGTAACTATGAATGGCACGCTTAGAAAATAGATTTGCAAATATAGCGTTGACGCAGAAAATACATTTTGCGGAACCAACATCGCACTAGATAGTGCTGGAGAAATTGCAAAGCCAACTGCTGCCACGCATATTCCACCTATTACAGATACAAAAATTGCTGTTAGAGCAGCTGATGAAATTCCTTTGAAATCCTTGGCACCAAACCTGTTTGCAGCCAGCACGTTTGCGCCAACACTTAGTCCAGAGAAAAAGCTCACCAAACAAATTGCGGCAAGTGAGCTAGAACCGATAGCGGCTATTGCGTCTACTCCCAAAACGTTGCCTGCAAACAGGGCATCTACCATCGAGTACATTAGCTGCACCATGCTCGTGCCCAAAAGCGGAAGGGCAAATGCAGCTATGCCGCGTGCAATTGAACCTTGCGAGAGGTCTCTTGCCTCTCTGGGTTTTCTAGGTTGTGCGCTATATGTTTGTTCACAACATTTGCAGCGGCTCAAAACTTTTGTGTCCCTTCTCGAAAAAATTTATCTCTGAAGTGTTACGAATTTAAAATTTGTGTTACTACTATATCAGCAAATTTGCTTTCAGGGCAAATTTGTGTGCTTAATAATTTGGATTTATGCAAATGTTTAATATGTGAGTGGTTTTTGCTAGGTTTGCTGATGATGCCGGACAAACAGAGTTTGATTGTTCAGCGCAAGTTGAGTTTGCAAATGCAGCGCGGAGAATGTTTATGAAAAACTACATAGCCAAAAGATTGCTTCAGCTTATTCCTATTTTGTTGGGAATTACTCTGCTGTCTTTTTTTCTTATGTGGATTTCTGGAGGAGACGCCGTTACTTCTCTAATAGAAAACCAAGGGGTTACAGTTTCGCAAGATATCATCGATGCCAGAAAGCACGAACTCGGGCTAGATCAACCATTTTTGGTTCAATATGTTTCGTGGTTAGGCAACTTTCTAACAGGAAACTTGGGGCAAAGCTATGTGTCGGGAAATGATGTTTTGTCTACGTTTTTGCAAAAGCTGCCCGCCACTGTTGTGTTGGCATTATCTACAATGATTCTCACTCTCATCATCTCCATACCACTAGGTGTATTATGCGCGGTTAAGCACAACAAAGCTGTGGATTACATAGTGAGATTTTTGGGATTTATAGGCAACTCCATGCCGAACTTTTTTGTAGCACTGCTGCTGATTTTGCTGTTCTCCATAAAGTTAGGGTGGCTGCCTGTGATGTCTTCGACAATTGGCAAAAGCGGACTAGACTCAATAACCCTACAAGGCGCCGTTCTTCCAACTTTAACTTTGGCAATTGCGATGTCGGCAAAATACACGCGTCAAATACGCGCGACTGTTTTAGACGAGCTGTCAAAACCTTATGTTCAAGGCGCTCACGCAAGAGGGATAAGCGAGCGCACCATATTGTTCAAAAACGTGATTCGCGGGTGCATGCCTGTGATAGTTACGCTCATTGCCTTATCTATTGGAGACTTGTTGGGAGGAACTGCAATAGTTGAGACAATTTTTGAATGGGACGGCGTGGGCAAACTTGCCATAGACTCAATATCTATGCACGACTCCCCAATGATTCAAGCCTATGTTGTATGGATGGCAATCATATATGTAGTGATAAATCTTGTTGCAGATATTGTTCATCAAAAACTTGACCCGAGGCTTGCGCTGTGTGAGGCAAAAGCGTAGGTTAGGGTGTCTGGGGAGCTTGGGATGAATGGGATAAATGGGATTAACGAGACACATGAGATGAAAAACGAAACGAACGAACACAAAAGCGCACGTATGAGGGGCTTTGCCAGTCCTTCGGTATTGCTGGTAGTGTTGGCAATACTGGCTGGTGTCATTGTTCTTGTTGCCCTACTGGCTCCCATAATTGTTCCCTATGACCCGTATGCTCAAGATCTATCTCTTGCCTTGCTGCCGCCTAGTGGTGAGCACCTAGCTGGCACCGACAGATACGGGCGCGATCTATTCTCGCGAATACTAATGGGGGCGCAGTCCTCGATATTCTACACGTTTTTGCTTGTGGTAATTTCTGCCACGTTTGGAAGCACCATCGGAATGATCGCCGGTTGGAAGAACGGCAAACTCGACTCGCTTTTGATGCGAACCTCAGATATATTTTTAGCATTTCCAGGACTTGTATTTGCACTTGCAATAGCCGGAACAATTGGAGGGGGAATGCTCGGAGCAGTTCTTGCACTAGCCGCAATCGCATGGCCAAAATATGCTAGACTTTCGCGGAGCCTAACTCTCACGCAAAAAACCCTCCCCTACATAGACGCAGCACGTCTTAGTGGGTGCACAACTTTTCAGCTAATCACATCTCACTTGCTGCCAAATATTGCAGGGCCTCTAATAGTAACAGCAATGCTCGACATAGGAACCATGATGATGGAGCTAGCTGGGCTTTCGTTTTTGGGGCTAGGAGCTCAGCCCCCTATGGCAGAATGGGGCTCGATGCTCTCCGACAGCCGCAGCCTGCTGCAAAGCGCTCCTTGGACGATGATAGGTCCAGGCGTTGCAATATTTATAACAGTTGCAATTTTTAATCTCCTAGGAGATACAATGCGCGACTACATTGAACCTAGCAAAAAGCAGTGTCGCAAAGGGCGACATTGTGGAATAAAGTTTTTTAACAGGAAGGAACTAACATGAAAAGCATCACAAAAAAAAGAAACGGACTTTGTTTATTAGCGGTTATTTTGGCTTGTATGGCGATGTTTGCGCTCGCGCTTGCGTGCGCAGGGTGTTCGGGGGGCGACACCAGTGCAGGTGCAAGCTCAAACAACGGACCTGGCAACAAAGAACTCATCTATGGAACAACAGGATATGGCGTAGAAATGGACGATGCCGGACTCAATCCACACCAAAACTATTCTGGTTGGAGTGCTGTTAGATACGGGGTTGGTGAGACCCTCTTTAAATTTGGCGATGACATGGAACCGCAGCCTTGGCTAGCCACAGATTATGAGTTCATCGATGAAACTCACTGCAAGATAAATCTGCGCGAGGGGGTTAGTTTTACATCGGGTCGTGCGATGGACGCTCAAGCCGTCAAAGAATGTTTGGACGACCTTATAGCCACAAATGACCGAGCGCCATCGGATACAAAAATCTCCTCAATCACCGCTTCTGATGATGGAAAGCAAATTGTTATAGAAACCTCAGAGCCATGCCCTGCTCTTATCCACTACCTATGCGATCCATATGGCGCAATAATTGACATGCAAGCAGGCATAACCAGCGACAATAATGTGAGTGGAACAGGTCCTTATAAGGCAGCTTCGGTTTCAGATACAGAGATTAGCTTGGTTCCAAATACTAACTATTGGAACGGCTCCCCCAAACTTAACAGCATAATTGTTAGGTCAATCACAGATGGCGATACACTAACAGCCGCCTTGCAGTCTGGGCAAATTGATGCGTGCTATGGTTTGCCCTACGCAAGCTATTCGTTGGTAGAAAACACAGACAAATATAGCGTGAGCAGCTGCAACACTTCTCGAACATTCTTTGGGCAAATAAACTACAAGTCTGCAATTATGCAGGATAGCGCTGTGCGCGAGGCAATTTGTTTGAGCATAAACAAGGACGGATTTATCTCAACACTGTTTAATGGCAAGGGACAAGCTGCTATTGGGGCATTTCCTACTTCTATGCAATTTGGTGATGATGCTCTAAGGACTGGCGAGGGCAGCGAGAGCCTGGGCTCTTATAACCCTGAGCGTGCTAAGCAACTCTTGGAGGAGTCGGGTTGGAAAGACACCGATGGAGATGGCATTAGGGAAAAAGACGGACAGAAGCTAAGTGTTAGATGGCTAACTTATCCAGGACGTCCCGAGTTGCCCCTGCTTGCTGAGTCGGCACAAGCAACACTTGCAGATGTAGGAATTGAAGTGCAGGTTAACAGCACGGCTAATCACACAACAATCCGCAAAGATACCTCGTCTTGGGATATTTATGCCAGCGCTTTGGTTACTGCTCCAACAGGAGATCCCGAATACTTCTTTGGCACTACGTGTTTGAGCAACTCCTCCAAAAATTTTGGGGGTTATTCTAGCTCTAGCTTAGACGCTATGTCAGATGAACTCCACAACACATTTGATACTGCCAAAAGGGCGGAGCTGGCTGTGTCGATGCAAAAAGAGTTGTTGAGTGACTATGGGTATTTCTTTGCGTCGCACCTCACGATGGGACTTGTTTCTAAGTCGGGTGTTACGGGGCTCGTGGCTCACCCTTGCGATTATTATGAGATTACTGTGGATACTGATATTAGTGAATAGGATTGATGTGCTAGGGCGTCAAAGCTTGCTGTTAGGACACGCTGCGTGGCGAGAGAAGCAGACAAGCTGAAAATCTGCAAAACGCAGTAGATTTAGAAAGACCTAGAGAGATACAGGAAGATTTTTAGGAGATCTAGAAAAACTCAGAGATGCACAGAGACACCCAGAAAGGCAAAAGCAACTCATGCAAGACCCGCTGCTCCAATTTGACAATCTAAGCATAAGCTATGGCAATGTTGGTCAAGCTAACTACGTTGAGGCACTAAGAGGCGTATGTGCTCAAGTGTCTCCTGGTCAAATACTTGCTGTGGTTGGTGAGTCGGGCAGCGGCAAAAGCACTCTTTTGCGTGCCTCTATGGGACTGCTGGGAACTCGTGGGCATGAAAGAAGCAGAGACTACGCAGGGTGCTCATGCAGCGGAGATATACGTTTTAGCGGAAGGAGTATCTTTGAGCTAACTCCTAAAGATATGCAAGCTCTGCGCGGAGCTGAGATCGGAATGGTGTTTCAAGATTGCCTAGCTTCGATGACACCAACCAGACGAATTGTCACGCAAGTGTTAGAGATGGTTAGAGCTCATAAGGATGTCAACGTTTGCAGCAACGATATTAACAGCAGTTCTAGCATCAGCAATACAAGCGAAATAATTAACAAATCCTGCCAACTGCTTGCCGACCTTAACGTTGATGACCCTAAGCGCGTATTGAATAGCTACCCCTTTGAGCTGTCTGGTGGTTTGGGACAGCGTGTTGGAATTATGATGGCTCTTTTGCTAGAGCCATCTGTTCTATTGCTTGACGAACCAACCAGCGCACTAGATGTTGTATCTCAAAAGCAGGTTATTGATCTGCTCTTAAAGATTAAAAGCAGCTGCAACGACCGTTTGGACTTGTCGCATGGCGATCCCAAAGACTCAACCAGTGGCAACGACAACGCAAATTCCACTGCTACTAGCAAGACTAGCAAAACTAGCAAATACACCCCTGCAATGGTGCTGGTAACTCATAACATAGGTGTGGCTCGCGCGCTGTCAGATCAAGTTGTTGTTCTAAAAGATGGAGTAGTTGAAGAGTCTGGCCCTACCTGCGATGTGCTAAACAATCCAAAGAATGAATACACCAAAAATCTTCTTCGCGCTCTTCCTCACCTTAATAAGAATTTTTTAGGAAGCAGCAGTTTTGCAAGTTAGAATGTATGAATATGTGGGCATGAAGTGAAAAATATACTAGACATAAAAAACGTAAGCAAAACTTTTTATGCAAAAGCGAGTTCAAGCGACTCAAGCAACGCTGGTTCTGCTAATTCTGCGAGCAATAAGCCTCAAACCGAGGGCGCTTCTAGAAGGTTCTTGCCCTTTGGCACCCCAAGCAATCAAAGAGCAATTTGTGCGCTTAAGGGTGTGTCATTTGCTATTCAACAAGGAACTTGCACAGGGCTTGTTGGTCAATCGGGATGCGGAAAGAGCACACTAGCGCGTGCAATTTGCAAACTCATTAGTGTTGACGAAGGTCAAATTTGGCTTGATGGACAAGACATTGTTCCGCTTAAAGACAAAGATCTAGTGCGTGTTTATGAAAAAGTGCAGATGGTATTTCAAAACTCAACTAGTTCGTTTGACCCCAGAAAAACACTAATGAGCGGGATAAGCGAGCAAATGATCAGAAGCGGAGCAAGCAAGCAAGAAGCCCTGCAGACCGCACGCGAGCTGTCCCAAAAATGCGGACTTGAGCCCTCGCTTTTAAACAGATATCCGCACGAAGTAAGCGGCGGGCAATGTCAACGCGCCGCTATTGCGAGGGCTCTTATAACAAAACCCTCGCTTCTTATTTGCGACGAGGCTACCAGCGCACTAGATGCAACAACTCAATATCAAATTGTAGAGCTCCTAGCCGCCTTGCGCGATAGCCAAGAAATAACCATTTTGTTTATTAGCCACGACCTAGCTCTTGTGTCAAATATATGCAGCAATATGGTGGTTATGAAGTCGGGGCAAATTGTGGAGGAGGGCGCAACGCAGCAAGTTATTAGCAACCCTCACTCGTCTTATACACAGCAACTCTTAGATGCTGCCTTGTAGTTGCCCTTATGCTTCGTCTGCTGCCTCTAGTTGCTCTGCCTTCTTAATTGCAAGCAAATATGCAAATGCGATTGCGCATATACCCGCAGCTAGTTTGGCTATCAGCACGGGGACAATCATTGTAGGCTGAAAGTTAGCCGTAAACGACAGGTGATCTCCAAACAAAAACGCGCAGCAAACAGAGAATGCTAAAACTATTACCTTGTCGCGTGCTTTTAGATCCTTAATCATCGACAGTGCTGCCAAAACATTTGCGCTTGCAGCAAGCAAGCCCGCAGTAGCGTCGGAGCTTAGTCCAAATACGCCGCCAATCTTAGCTAGAGGCTTAGCCAAGTATTTCTTGATCAGCCAAACCATCGGGAAAGCTCCACACAACATCATTCCAATTGCGCCGGATGTTTCTAGAGCGCGGAATATGTCTTGTTCATCTGCAATAATTGGATCGAACCCAAACCCTCCAAATACAAGCGTAAATACGCCGGTAAAGTACTCAATAACCACAAGAACAAAGACAATCTTTAGAGCGCTTTCCATAACGCGGCCAAAAACAATGAAGCCCTTAATCATTTGGTCTGGGATAAATTTAAGACCCGCCGCAAGGGCAACGCAAATGATAATTAGAGGAACTAGGTTTATTCCAATTTGCCCCCAGGTGAGCGCGAGCTGATAAGTGGCAGCCGCATTTGTAGAAACGACCTCCCTAATAACAGGGTTTGAGATAGCAATTATTACGCTGCCGACCAAAACTCCGATGGGGATAGCCAAAAGTCCGCTCATGACGCCTAGGGCTAGATACTTGCGGTCCTTTTTCTCGAGCATTTTTAAGGCTACCGGAATTGTGAATACAATAGTTGCGCCTCCCATGTAGCCTGTGATCATCGCCATTATCCAGCTCTCTTTTGTGGCAGCGAGAGCCTCTGCCAGCTGGTATCCTCCCATGTCGACCGCGATAAATGTGGTTGCAGCCATAGACGGGTCGGCTCCAACTGCCCCATAAGCCGGGCCAAACACGCTGCTAACAAATGCAGTTAGATAAGGTGCGGATGCCATAATGCCTGCAACTGGCAAAAAGATCGGACCTATCGAATCAATACCTGCAACAAACTCCTGCCCCAAGGGGTGGTCGGGCTTAATCACGCTTGTAATACAGCCCACCAAAGCGCAAGCCATAATGATGTAAACAACAACAGTTCCTACCATTTCCATGTTAAAATCCCAGCCTTTCAGCCATCTCCAAAGCCACTTTTCCATACAATTTTGTGTATTTATACCAAAGGTAGAGATACTCCCCCACAGGGTCTCCGCACGCATCTTTATAAAGAGCCCACACAAACCAATAAAAACTCGATAGCGCAGTGTAGGCTATGCAGTGGAAGCGGTCGGTGTCGCTTGCATTGCCCTCAAAATATAGGTCGATGATTTTGTTTGCGTCGTCTAGCGTGTAGTCGGAGCAGCAGCAGATAAATACGCCAAGGTCCACTGCGTAATCCGACATCGCGGAGTACTCCCAATCAATAAGCTGCATCTCGGTATCTGATGTAACCAAAAAGTTTGGATCATAAAAATCTACGTGACACAAGCAACGCTTTGCCCCATGTTCGTCTGCCTTTTTTACGAGAGTCTTTGCAAGTTCAAGAAGTGTCTCAAAATCTTTAAATGAGGTTCTGTGATGAGAGTCTAGGAGCTCAACAATATCGAGGGCATTTTGATAAACATCGTGATTAAATCCGGTATCTGCATCACAATTATGAAGTGTGCGAGCCATTCCAATCGCTGTTTTTACCTGTGTCCAGTTGTGGTAGTCGAGGGTGGTGGCATTCTCAACAAAGCGCGAGATTTTCCATCCGTGGTTGGCATCTTCGTAGATAAATGTGTTGTCTAAGCCTAGCGAGTGGCCAATCTTTTGACTCTCGGTTTCGCTCACGCGACTGATTATTGCGTCTGTGCCATCTCCTGGATGCCTGTAGACATACTTGCGGTTAGCTTGGGTGGCTGCTGCGGCTGCGGTTGCGCTTGCATCTTCGCCCGCGCCTTCGCTTTCGTCCACGGCTGTGTCTGCGCTTTCGCCTACATCTTCGACCGCGCCTGCGCTCGTGCTTTCACCTGCGACTGCTCCGTCATCAACAGCAGCTTCTTTTGCCACCCCATCTGCATCAGCCTTAATCTCAAACTTAAAGGATAGATTTGTAAGCCCCTGCTTAATTGGCACAATACCGGTTATATCTGAACGTGAACACCCAAATACCTTACATATATTGTCCATTATGCTTGAGTCGATATTGTCGATAAAGTTGGGGTCGAAAGCGTTCATCTCGTCTAGGCTGTCAAACTCCCAAATAATGCCATGTGCATATTTGCGCATAACCATTAGGGGGAGCTCGTCTAGATGGTCGGCATAGATATCTTCCCAAAGCTTGCCTGCTGTCTCTGGGCAATCATAAACATCATTTAGAACCTGAACAAACTTCTTTGAAAATTCTCTATCCCAATAAGCGTGACCAAGCATAACCCACGCATTAGCACCGCCAACACTAACACCAACTATCTCATCGTTTTTTCCCTTAGCAGTAAGGCAATATTCTTGGGTGTCCCCCTCCTCATATACTGCCGAATAATAAGAACGATACACATAGCGCTCAAACGGATTTGCAGTAAAGTAGTCGTCTGACGAGCATATATAAGTGTTGCCTAAAATGTTTTCTACGCACTTAATTGTGGAATTATTATTGCGAGATGCATAATCTGGATTTACAACTATCTTTACTCCAAATTCGTCTTCTAGGTAGAAGAACTCCTCTTTTTTATAACCAACAACAACGGTGATGTCATCAATTCCCGCCTCTTTTAGTTGGCGAATTTGACGTTCAATTATCACCTCACCCAAAACTGTTAGAACACCCTTTGGTTTTTCGTAAGAAATTGGAGCAAAGCGAGACGAAAGCCCTGCAGCCATAATAACTGCGTTGTCGACCTTATAAGGTTCAAGCTCTTTGATTCCCTTTTCTGTGATTTGGTTGTTGCTGTTGACCAGCTTGTCTGCTTTGAGCTCTTTAAGAGTTGTATTTACAGTGCCGAGTGATAAGTCGGCCTCTTTAACAATATCTCTTTGCGTTAAAGAAGTGCTTGCGTTGCTTGCGGTATCTGTGCTGTTTGCGGTGTCTATGGTTAAAAGATCGCCGCGTGCATTCATACAACAATGCAACACTCTAAATTGTTGAGCAGTTAGCATTTTGTTTGTTCTACCTCCCCTAATTTTGTATTTTTGTGCATAAATTTGCCTTAGCAAAAATAAATCTGTTATGCGAAGGCATGTTTATGGACTTGTTTGTAATAGCGTGTTCAGATTTTTGATATATGAACAATAGTTGAACATAATAGCATAATTCGTCTAGTTTGACCATGTAAATGACAAGTGGAGCAAATTTAACGAGCTGAGCGCATGGAAATTAGTTGCGGGATTTGCTTGCAGCGTTACTTGTGGGGATTTATTTGCGACGTGTCTACTTGCGGGGGGTTGCTTGATTGAATCTATTTGCTAAGAGTTTGCTAGCCGTGAGGTTTGCTTTCTAATTATCTCGTTGATAATCTTTCGCTTTTTAGTTCCCTTTTGCCTTATGCATACAAACATTGTTAGCCGCAGATAATATACGATTTAGCAATACAATTTTTTAAGAGCAAACTTGTTATATTCACAAATTAAAATATAGCAAATATTGCACGGGCAGCGAGGCAAAACAAACTATGTCAGACCAATATAGTGAACACGATTATGACACACAATCTTTTCGAGATTCAGAGCATGAGTATTCCAGATATGCACCACAAGCTCACAGAACAAATTATGATGCAACGAACAGCACACAAGATAGAATGCAAACTGGCACGCATAACGTGCAAAACATGCATAACCCACGCAATGCAAATAATGCTTCGCATAACGCACATGGCGCACATGGCGCACATGGCACGCATGGCGCACATGCAAATGAGGCTCGCACAAGAGTAAATATCCCCCAAGTAAGCAACACTCATACGTCCAACACAAATGCACGCACAAACACGGGACATACGAGAGTAACCGCCCCGCAATCATACCAAACAAATCATATAAACTATGCTAACAACACAGACACAACCTCGGCTCGACCAAGCTCTGCATACCATCAAAATTATGTGGAGTCAGACCTAGAATACAACCAAGCTACGGCAAGACAATCCTCAGGTTCTGTGCATAAAATTGCAGCCATAATTGCAAGCATTGTTTATTGGCCAATTGCAATCATAGGTGTTAGCGCACCATTTTTGTCAGGATTTAACCATGGCAACCTGCATATGTGGCAAACAGTTTTTAGCCGTTTTTGGCTTGCGTTTGCATTACTGGGATTTATCTATGCGCTCGTTATAAATCTTGGAGGCATACGCATGTCTTCTGTATTTGATGGAAATCGACCTCTAAAAATTGCTATCGCTATTTTTGCTGATATTGCATTGTCTTTTGTATTGATACGCATAATTTGCTTTTTCTGATAATTATTTTTGCTCCTTGATTTATAAGGCTAATCTCTTCGAGTAAATTCATCCGATAAAATCGTTGCTTAATTCTACACCTCCAATGTATACTTTCACAAATTTTATACATTTAATTATCTTAAATTGGGTTAAAATGAGGTACATGGAAAGTTGGAAACCAAGGCGCACCAATAAATCATAGGGGATTTACAAAAGCCTTGAACAACACAACAGGAGGAAATTATGGATTTTGAAAACAGCCAGACTAAGAAAAACCTCGAGGCTGCATTTGCAGGTGAATCACAAGCATACGTAAAATATTCTGCATTTGCATCTAAAGCTCGCAAAGATGGCTATCAACAAATTGGCAACATCTTTGCAGAAACAGCTGGCAACGAGTTCGCTCATGCAAAACTATGGTTCAAGTATCTCAACGGTGGTGACTATCCTTCAACAGAAGATAACCTAGCAGCTGCTGCTGGTGGAGAAAACTTTGAGTGGACAGAAATGTATAAAGAGTTTGCAGAGACTGCTCGCAACGAGGGCTTTGACGAGATCGCCAGAAAGATGGAAATGGTCGGAGCTATTGAGAAGCATCACGAGGAGCGTTATAACAAACTCCGCGAGCGTGTTGTAAACAAGACTGTTTTCTCTCGCGATAGCAAAAAAGCATGGATTTGCCTAGAGTGTGGCAATATCGTATATGCACAAAATGCTCCAAAAGTATGTCCTGTATGCAATCATCCAGAGTCGTACTTCCAACTACTCATTCCCGATTACGAAGAAGAGTAGTCACATATAATTTTGCTGCCTAAAATAATTAGGCATTTGAGTAAAATGGAGTAAAATAGAGCTGCTGATGTTAGCCTAGAAGCATTGGCAGCTCTATTTATATTCACGATTTTTAAAAACAAAAGAGAAAGCACCCATGACAACTTATAATCCAAACGAAGATTTTGACGCATGTGAACTTAGCGACGAGCTCAAACAAAAAGCCAGCAAATTTAGAATTGCTGATGCACATTGTCATATATATCCGCAAAAGATTGCTGTTAAAGCGGCTAATGCTGTGGGTTCATTTTATGGACGCCCGATGAACAGTGTAAGTGGCGACTCACATACATTACTAGAGCATGGAGATCTTATTGGGTGCAATAAATACTTGGTGTGTTCTGTTGCGACCAAAGTTGAGCAAGTAGACTCTATCAATAAATTTATAGCCGCTGAGTGCGCCGAACATCCCGAATTTGTTGGACTAGCTGCTTGGCACGAAGATATTGAGGATTTAGACGCGCTTTTAGATCAGGTGGAGTCGTTGGGCTTAAGAGGCGTAAAAGTTCACCCTGATTTGCAAAAGGTTAACATAGATGACCCCCGTTTAATCTCGCTATACAGCGCGCTAGAAGAACGCGGTATGCAAGTTTTAATGCACATGGGCGACGACAGATATGACTACTCTGCTCCATCTAAGCTAGCTCGTGTTTTGGAGAGATTTGACAATCTCAAAATTGATGCAGCGCACCTAGGCGGATGGCTTAGATGGGACGAGGCTTATTCTTGCCTTAAGGGTTCGCAAGCATATTATGATATTTCTAGTTGCGCTTCGGTTTTGGGCATAGAGCGCACAGCAGAAATTGCTCATGGATATGGTGTGGATAAACTAATGTTTGGTTGCGATTTTCCAATGTGGAACCATGTTGCGGAATTTGCACGCACTCTTAAGCTTGGGTTTTCGGATGCTGAGCTTGAGGACGTTTTCTACAACAACTTTGCTAGGTTCTATGGACTAGACGATTAGATAGCGAGATAGATTGACAGATGAATAACTTGGGGTTGGCAACTTTACAACTAGGCAATCTCGCTAAACGTTAAAGCCGAACGCTCGAACCAAACGTGCGCCCTAAGCACATATCCCGCACGTGCAAGCCTTTACGCTTCCAAAAAAATCTTTCTTGTAACAAAGTTGTATATCATAACAACTGCTGTTGCAACAATCTTTGACAGCATATAAAACACGCCCATAAAATCAACCATAACCCACATCATTAGCTGGTTAATTCCAAGACCTATAACAGACAAAACAATAAACACAACTAGGTCTTTTATCTTAGAGTGATTTTCGTCAACATCAAAAACCCAATGCGTGCTCAAAATGTAGTTATATATTACCGAGATAGTAAACGAAAGCCCACTGGCGATCAAATAGTTAATTCCAAATACTTCTTTGAACAGACAGAGGAACCCAAAGTCAATTAAAAATGCAGTTCCCCCTACTACAGAAAAGCGTAATATTTGAATAATGAGGTGTTTATCTAATTTAAATTGCATGTGAGTTTTTCGTCGCCTCGCCTAAAATATTTAATGCAAATCGCTAGATGCGCTAGTTCTGATCGTCGTTTTGGTCAACAACGGTATCCTTGCCATTGTTTAGCGGAGCCATCAAATGCATCATGTTTACCCAACGCTTAAAACTCTCTTGCTGATTGCGCTTTAAAACCGACAAAATAATGCCCGAGAAAAACGACAACAGCGCAACCACAAGCAAGCAGCTGCTCACAATAAGAGTTGGGAACTTAAGAACTTGTCCGGTTTGCAAAAATTCAATCCATATTGGGATAAACAAAATTAAACACACAATCAAAATAATTAGTGCGATGAGTGAGAAAAATGCAAGGGGTCTAGTATCTCTAAAGAGCCTTGCAATTGTTTTTAAAACCTTTACGCCATCGCTTACAGTAGAGAGCTTAGACTCACTTCCTTCAGGACGATCTCTATAATCAATAGGGCGTTGAACAATACTAAAGTTGTTATCTAGCGCAAAAATGGTCATCTCAGTTTCTATCTCAAAACCCTTGGATAAACAAGGATAAGTTTTTACAAAGTCGCGACTAAATGCGCGAGCACCGGTCATAATGTCGTCGATTTTGGCTCCAAAGAGCATGTTGATTAAAAACCTAACCACCCTGTTGCCAGAGTTGTGGAAAGGACGCTTGTTCTCTGTAAAATATGTTGATGAAAGTCTGTCGCCAACGACCATATCAGCCTCGCCAGATAGCACAAGCTGCTCAAATTCCTTGGCAAAGGTTGCAGGATATGTGTCGTCTCCATCAACCATAATGTAGCAGTCTGCCTCAATTTCTCTAAACATTTGTGCAACTGCATTGCCTTTGCCCTGCTTATAAGCATGCCTAACAACCGCCCCGCATTCGCGAGCAATTTCAGCCGTGCGATCAGACGAATTGTTATCATAAACATAAATAGTTGCGCTAGGCAGATTTTCTTTAAAATCCTTAACCACAGCTGCAATTGTTTTTTCTTCGTTATAACAAGGAATAAGAACTGCTGTTTTGCTCAACTTAAATCCAATCAATCGTTTTATTGCACGCACTTTTGCTTGACGCATGCATGTATTTTTTTAAATCGGTTTTTTGATAAATCTGTCTATAAACTATATATCTTTAATAGGCAAAACTGGCTTAGTATCTCGTAATCGTTAGACAATTAACAGTTTTGCGATTAGCAAGCAAGCAGTCGTTTAGCGAGATAAGAGAAAATCGGTCAATTCAGCTCATTTGATTTATTCTGTTTAATACTCATTGTGAATCAGCAAAAACACACTCTTGTATGAAAACCTTCTAAATGGCATTACCAGTTTTATGCAGAGGGTGCATCCGCATTGTTCGCTTGTGCATCTGCGGTTTGTTCGCACATTTTTTTGCGCCTGCATGCTCGCGCGTAATGCGAAGTCTTACAACTCCTCAACAATGCACTCATGCGCTTTTGTTTTGGGATCCCATGCAATTCCTACTGCTAGGGGTG
>CAVLCC010000008.1:0-51102 GCA_963661535.1 Senegalimassilia sp. | reverse complement strand
ACTCATCCATAACAAAACAAAACTTTGTTTTTGCCTCACCATATGCAGTCTCTAGGACAAAGAATAAATCTTGTTCTTCAGATGAAATCCCTGCTTGTGGGTAAAATTCACGTAAATCAGAGATGATTCCATCTATAATTGCATCAATGTATTGTTCGTAGTTTTTGCATCGACATGGTAATGCACTAAAGTCTATGTAAATAACATCATGTGCACCTAGGTGCTTCATAGCTTGCTCATCTTGTGAAACTTCTAGACCGTCAAAAAGATTTGCAGCGTCAAGTCCGTGTGATAAAAAACATGCTAGTGTGCGTGCATTTATAGTTTTTCCAAATCTACGTGGACGCGTTATGCAAATATATGTTTGTTCAGTTCCTATATATGGTACAAGGGCACTAATCAAACCAGTTTTGTCAACAAAATATGTTGACTTTCTAAGTTTTTCAAATGCTTCTTTAGAACTTTGTGCGTTGATATAATGTAGCATTTCTTCCTCCCACAAAAAACTACACGCCTTTATAAATTGCGCCCGTTTTTGCATCTAGTATAACACGCTAGGCAACTCTCCTCATAAAAACACAGCAACTAAACACAAGGCGTATTTTTATATATGGGCATCACAAACACCCTAAGCTTTCAAGCTCCTTATTGCCTCTTTTTGCATACACCCCTTTTTGAGCCAAAACTCCGCTTGCCAATTTTATAAAAAATTTTGGGAAGCTTTATTAAAAATGAAGATTATAATTCGACAAGCAAACCGATGAAGCGGAAGTAAAACCGAATCATCTTGTTCTCAGAGAGCTGGGGGTGCTGAAATCCCAGTAGCAAGACTCGGAATAATGGACCGCAGAGGGCGTGAAGAAGTGCAAAACGCATGCAAAGCATGAGTGCATGAGTTTTAAGATAAGCACCCAAGTCACGACGGGTTCTTCCCGTTATAGAAGAGGGATGTGAATGCATCCGCTGAGTGGGCGCACAAAAAAGCAAGTGCGTCAATCAAGGTGGCACCGCAGACTTATCGTCTGTCCTTGAGTCCGATTAGACCAAGGATGGGCGTTTTATTTTGCCCATCCAACAGAAAGGATGGGATCGCATGAAAACGATCGAAAACAAAACAGGCAAGTATAGTAGTAAGTTCGGCAAGTTCAACAAGCACAACAAATCCGGCAAATTCAAAAAAGCAGCTGTTATCACACTATCGCTGATGCTTTGTATTGCAGCAGGCATTGCACTTGCGGGTTGTGGGTCAAACAACTCCAGCGCAAGTGCAAAGTATAAAGTGGCTATAGTTCAACTAGCGGACAATGATGCGTTTAGCGAGATGTCAACTGCATTTAAAAACGAGATGGATACCCTAGGCTACAAAGAGGGAACCGACATCGTATACGACATGAAAAGCGCCGGAGGCGACGCATCTACACTAAACAGCATTTGCGCCGAGATTGCAAATAGCGACTACAGTCTAATAGTCCCAATAGTTACACCGGCTACACAAGCTGTTGTTAATGCAAGTCCAAATTGCCCCGTGGTCTTTATCTCGGTTACCGACCCAGTTGGAGCAGGAATTATGACCTCTATGGCAACTCCTGATAAAAACGCAACGGGCACTTCAAACATTATTCCAATTGATGAAATCTTTAAACTAGCCAATACACTAACGCCTAATGCCAAAAAAGTTGGACTTTTGTATTGCTCCGGTGAGAAAAATGCATCCATCACCATCGAAAAAGCCAGGACATATCTAGAGAGCAACGGCTACACATATGAAGAGAAGGCAGTTGCAAATTCTTCTGAGGTACAACAAGCAGCACAATCTCTTGCACAAAGCTGCGAGATGATTTATATACCTGTAGACTCAACAGTTCAATCGGCTATGCCTCAGGTAGTTGAAGCAGCTACATCAGCTGGCATACCCGTGTATGGCTCGGATCCTGTAATGGTTTCGTCGGGTGCTTTGGCAAGCATAAGCGTAAGCAACACACAGCTAGGTCAAGGAAGTGCACAGATGGCTCATGAGATTTTGTCTGGCAAGAGCGTGTCGGAAGTTCCTGCAGTTGCTCTAGACAAATATCAAAAGGTCGTTAGCTCCAAGACAGCATCTGCTCTAGGAATTACGCTTCCCACTGATGGATCTCTAACTCCAATTGACTAGATATAAATTAGTAAGCGATTTATAAGTATTTAGATGTTTGCAAATGTGTGTGAGTATTTTTAAGGACAATCGATGATTATCTCAAGTGCAATATTGTTAGGACTCGAATACGCGCTTTTGGCGGTAGGCGTATATATCACGTTTAGGGTTTTAGACATCCCCGATCTTACGGTTGATGGAAGCTTTGTTTTGGGCATGGTTGTATCTGGAGTTGTGAGCGTTGCTGGTTTTCCTGAGCTGGGATTGCTCCTAGGTTTTGTGGCAGGAGGTCTTGCAGGTGTTATTACTGGATTTTTAATAACATATGCAAAGATAAATCCGCTGCTTGCTGGCATTATTACAATGACAGGGTTGTATACAATCAACATAACCATACTTGGTGGTCCAAACTTGAGTCTTATGGATTGTCCTAAAATATTCACAGACTTCTCTGCACTGTTTATGGATATGCCCACAGATGTTGCAAAATTTGTGATCGCTATAATAATTGCGCTTGGAATTTGCGCGTTGCTGGCCGTGTTTTTTCGCACAGAAATTGGTTTGTCTATTCGAGCTTGCGGAGACAACGAATCTATGGTTAGAGCAAGCTCAATAGGAACTACGAGCATAAAAATTGCAACACTTGCCTTGGCAAATGCGCTAGTTGGTTTGTCAGGCGCGTTGCTTGCTCAATATCAAGGATTTGCCGACATAGGCTCCGGCTCCGGAATGATTGTTGTAGGACTTGCCTCCGTTATCATAGGCGAGCTATTTGGAGGCAGAAAAAGTGTTACAGCTGGACTATTTTGTGCATGTGCAGGCTCTGTTGTGTATCGTGTGATTTTGGCCTTCGTATTATCAGGCACATCGTCTGCTAACGCCGTAAAGCTTGTATCTGCACTAATTGTGGGCATCTTCTTGTCTGTACCTGCAATTAAGACCTGGATTTTGGAGCGCAAAGAGAGAAGGTGTGCATAAATGAGTGGGACGGGTGAGTCTTTAATAGATAAAACGGCTGAGAACTATATGCTTAGCGTGCATAACCTCCATAAAACATTTGCAAAGGGCACTCCACTTGAGCACAAAGCTCTGCAAGGCATCGACCTAGATATAAAGCGCGGTGAGTTTGTGTGCGTGATCGGCTCTAATGGTGCTGGAAAATCTACCTTGCTAAACGCGATTGCAGGTGAATTTTATTGCGAGCGCGGAACTATTGAACTAGACGGTTACGACATTACATTTGAAAAAGAGCACAAACGCGCTCATCAAATCTCAAGGGTTTTTCAAGATCCCATGCGCGGCACTGCTCCAAATTTAACTGTTGCAGAAAATATTGCGCTGGCATATTCAAGGTCTAGGCATAAGCCTTTGTCTTTTCCAACTAGTGCTAAGCGCAAGCGCGACATTATAGAAAAGATACAAAGCCTAGGTCTAGATGTTGGCTTGGAGGATAAGTTGGAGTCCCCAGTGGGGCAGCTAAGCGGGGGGCAGCGTCAGGCTGTAACGCTTCTTATGGCAACAATTGGAAATCCAAAGTTTTTGCTCCTAGACGAGCACACTGCTGCGCTTGACCCCCTAACCGCAAAAAACGTTTTGGAGCTTACACAAAATATTGTGGACGAACAAAACTTGGCTACGCTTATGGTTACGCACTCAATTCAGTCTGCACTAACATGTGGAAACCGAACAATTATGATTGACGCAGGCAAAATTGTGCTAGACATTAGCGGAGACGAGCGACGCGGCATGACTCCAGATGATCTTATGCAAAAATACAAAACTACAACCGGAAAACAACTCGACAACGATGAGCTGGTTATGAGCGCAAAGCAATAGGGCGTTTGCTTGAGGTTGCGTTTAAGTCTGGAGCAGGTTTTGAGATTGTGAGGTTAATGTGGAAAATACAGAAAATAATGCAAGCGCAAGTGCTGCAAAAAAGTTAGGACTAAAAATTTCTCACATTGGAGTTAATCCGCAAAGCGATGTTGAGTTTGATGAGGTAACAAGGTTATTCTCTCTAATTTTGGGAGTCGAGGTCATGCAAACTCCTGTTTCTTGCATGGTTGGAACTCAAGTTGAGGTTATGAAACCTTTGGGGCGCGGCAAAAATGGACATATTGCAATTCATGCAGACAACATACCAGCAGCCGAGCGCTTTATGCAAGAATGTGGATTTGCAATAGACGAAACATCTCGCCGCTTGGCAGCAGATGGAACTACTCATTTGGTTTATCTTGAGCAACCAATTTGTGGATTTGATATTCATCTCACAAGCGACTAGGTTCTTTTTGCACGCTTAGTGTTTCGCGTGCCCATACCCCGTTTACAAGCGCTCACAATCTACCTAATAATCGGATTGTGCGTTGCGCTCCACACTTGATCTTCATTAAATACCATTAGCAGGGCATCTTGAGACTCTGCGGATTGACGTTTAAACAACCATGGTGTCCAAATGCAACTCGTGCTTGTGGTATACCATAGTGGATCTGTTTGTGTAGGAACAGTTCCCACAACCGCCTTATCTTTGCTTGTAATAGTGCGCGTATAGCTAAAATGGCACCATCCAATTTGTGTCTCGCCGTCATACATAACCAAAGATGTTAGATTTCCATATACATCATAGCCAAACTGAGTAGACGTAACCGCTGGTAGTTCAAACGATTTATTCACATTGTCACTCAAAGCACGCGTTGCATTATTCATCTTGCCATTTTCGTCATACGAATATGTTTCTCTGCAAGCTCCGTTATCTGTTTTGATATTGCTTTCTATGCATCGACCTTGCTCATCATAAACAAACTTATATGCATATTTACCATCGTCAGTTGTGTAGCTTGTGAGCATGCCGCTTTGGTCATATACAAGCGAAGAAGCATCGCTGCCGGTGATTTTAGAAAGATATCCATTTTCGTTATACTCAAAACCGCGTGCATACTTTTCTGCAATTTTTAGCGAATTATTTATGGTGGCATCAAATCCTGAAATGCGATTTTGGTCGTCGTAGTGATACTGATAATTCTCGCCTGTTGTGGCATTTTGAGAAGACACGAGCTTGCCGCCCTCGTCATATGCGAGCTGATAAGAAGCACCTGACTTCCAACGGCTAGATGGATACTCATTTAAAGATGTGAGCTTACCACCCTCGTCGTATGAGTAAACATAGTTTGCGCTTTCGTCTGAGCTCGAGTATTCAACCTCGCTAATTTTGCCATCTTCGTTATATTTGGTATTTGCCGACATAGTGGGCTTATCGCCCTCAGCACCCTCACCGCAAGAATAGCTGGTCACAAACCAATTTTGCAATATCTGTGTGTTTTCGGTTCCCGTTAAAATGAGGTTGTCGTTCATTTGAATATTTGAAAGAGAAGAACAAGACGACAAATCTAGCTGCTCAATTTTTGTGGAATGAACATTTAGGGTGGAAAGCGACGAAGTTCCCGTTAAATCCAAAGTAGCAATAGGCGTATTTTGAACATCAAGCGATTGCAACTCACTAAGTCCAGTTACGTTAACGTTTTCTACTCCAGAATTTCGCAGAACCAAAGTTTTAAGCGAAGGAACATTTGAAACATCTACAGACTTCAAATGCTCTCCATAAGCTTCCAAATATTGCAGGTTATCAAAAATTTGAAGTCCAGAAATATCAGTCGCATACTCAACCTCAAGGCTGGTTATCTGTGGTATTTGATCTCTGCGTAGCCTGCCATCGCCATCATCGTCTAGGGCTAAAACAGCATTGCGCAAACCCTCATCCGGAAACGTTTTCATATTTATTTCGTATGGCGCATTTATAAATGCAAAAATGTTAATCACAACAATAAGAGCAACTATGCCAACTATCACGCCACCCACAACATATGGAAACTTGCCTCGCTGATTTTGACGCGTTGTCTCCAAAACCTCAGAACCTATGATTTCTGTTTCTTGTTCAAAGTAGATGGGTTCAAAATCTGAGTTGTCATCGGCGTTGATGCTGGGCTGCTTGTTAGTATCAACGTCGTTGCCAATGTCGCCATTTATGTTGTTGGCACCCTCACCGTTGTTGCCATTTGCATCTTCGTTAGTGTTTTCTGCGTTTGCGCTGTTGGTTGTAGCTGTCTCATCAACATTTGCTGTCTCATCAGCACTTGCGGTATCGCTTACTGTAATTGAGTCTTCAGACGTTGGATGTATTTTGTTTCTCAAAGTTTTTAGAGTAACTGGTTCGGGATACTGAAGCGGCTTAAATACCAAATCTCCATCAGAAGACATGGGTTTTATTGCTGCCCAGTCATCATTTTCGTCAAAACCTAAATCTGCACTTGGTTCCTCATCAATATCAGTAGCACCTTGAGAACTAGAAGACCCCACACTTCCAGCAGTTAATTTATGTGAGTGTTTATCGTGCTTTGTTTGTGTTAGGTCGCAGCCACACTCTAAGCAAAACTTAGACCGATTTGGCACATGACAACCACACTTTGGACAAAGCATCTATAAACCCTCTCAACAAATCTAAAAACTATCCTTTGATATTTGGTAATTATAAAACAAGGTTTGCAACGTTTATATTCAATATGTAAATATATATGCGCCGCCGGTTGCATATATATTCATTTGATACAGCGCACGCGTGGTTTGCATGCATAATTTGCGTACTTTTCTAGCTTATACTAATGTATTGATATTTGAACTTGAGATTTTTATAAAGCGAAAGGACATGCACATGGCTACAAAAATTGCAGCTTCAGATACTTGCGTTTTGGTTACAGGAGGCGCAGGATTTATTGGCTCTCATACTGTAGTTGAGCTTTTACAAAAAGGCTATCAAGTTGTTGTTGTAGATAACTTGTCTAACTCATCTGAAAAAGCAATTGAGCGCATAGGAGAAATCGTTGGCTGCGATGCTTATAAGAGGCTTTCGTTTTATTGTGCAGATGTTAATAATCGAGATGAGCTTAACCGTGTTTTTGAAGAGAACCAAATCTCGCGAGTTATTCACTTTGCTGGATATAAGGCTGTTGGTGAGTCGGTTGCAAAGCCCATCGAATATTACTCAAACAATATTGGAAATACACTAGTTTTGGTTGATGTAATGCGCTCTCACAACTGCAAGTCAATTATTTTCTCAAGCTCTGCAACTGTTTATGGAGACCCAGATTCGCTGCCTCTAACAGAGGCTAGTCCCAAAAAGATGGCAACAAACCCATATGGCTGGACCAAGTGGATGATTGAGCAAATACTTAGCGATTTAAACACCTCAGACCCTGAGTGGAACGTTGTTTTGCTTCGCTACTTTAACCCCATTGGAGCTCACCCGTCAGGGCTTATCGGCGAAGACCCTAAGGGTATCCCCAACAATCTTTTGCCTTATGTTGCCCAAACCGCAATTGGCAAGCGCTCTGAGGTCCACGTGTTTGGCAACGACTACGACACTCCCGATGGAACAGGCGTTAGAGACTACATTCATGTTTGCGATCTTGCCGCAGGTCATGCAGCCGCACTCGACTGGATGAACGGCCGTAAGGGGGTCGAGGTGTTTAACCTCGGAACTGGACGTGGAACCTCTGTTTTAGAAATCATAAATGCCTTTGGTCGTGCATGCAAAAAGGATATTCCTTATGTTGTTGACCCTAGGCGTCCAGGAGATGTTACCGCCAACTACGCAGATTGCTCCAAAGCTCGCGAGCTTATGGGCTGGGAGGCAAAAAACGACATCGACGACATGTGCCGCGACTCATGGAACTGGCAGTCGCATAATCCAAACGGTTTTGGGGAGTAGTTAGCGCGAGTGATGCTTGCGTGCTCGTGGCTTTGTATTGGCTGTGTAGCTGCTAACTCCCATAGTGTCTTTGCTTAACCTGTGTAGCTGCTAGCCCGCATAGTGACTTTGTGTATTGGCTAATCTAGCTGTCTCAGTTCGCATAAATTCTAGAGGCTCACCAAGAATCCCTCAGTGAGCCTCTTTAGTTCGTACCTCTAATTGCAAAATACTCTAGATTTATTTAGTTCATGTTTTAGCAATAATAAACGTAATCTTCTTTTCTTGGAGCAGGTTCGCCTGCGTCTTTTGCCTTATAACCTAGGGCGCAGTGCGCTATTCCCTCATAGTCGCCCTTAATTCCAAGGTCATTTAGAATTTGCTTTCCAAAGTCAGACTCAAACTCTTCTTTTGCGCGGTGAATCCAAATGTTTCCAAGACCCAAACTCTCTGCAGCATTTAGCAAATTGCAAGCAACAACAGAGCCATCATACAAATAAGTAGGAACGCTCTTGTCTGCTAAAACTATAAGAATAACCGGTGCTCCATAAAATGGATCAGAACTAACCCCCATAATTTTTGCATTCTCCGCCGAAATCTTATCGCGCATCTCTTTATTGGTCACAGCAATAATAATTGGACTTTGCTTCCCCATTCCCGTGGGTGCATAAGTTCCAGCCTTAATGACTGCCTTAAGTTCATCTTCTGAAATCATATCTGGCTTAAATGCTCTGCAGCTTCTTCTTGTTTCTAGTGTCTTGAGTGTTTCATTCATCATTGTTTTGCTCCTTATTTGTGTGAGATATTGGCAGTTCTTAAGTCAAGAACCTTTACTTGCTATTTTACTGCTCAGTGTGGGAAAGCGTGCAGCAAATGTTTGAAGGTTTTTTGTTGTTTGAGTAAAATTGCACTGTAACACCAACAAATTAACGCAAATTAATGCATTGTAAATTCTCAAACTAACCGCAACAGTAACTTGGAACCATTGAATTATTTTTTTAATTTCTAACTACTCAAAATACAAATATGGTCTAAAATAACGTTAGTGAAACAGTCCTTGTGGACTCTATGTGAGGCAGGGACAAAAGAGGGTCGTTGGGTAACCAGCGGCCCTCTGATTTTTTTGGAGGGATAATTTTGCTGTATACAAAGCCTTATAGACCGCGCCATCTTGTGTGAGCGTGCTTTTGTATAAAGTAACACTGCGAGCTTGAGCTTCTTCTGGAAATGCAAGCGCAGAAAACGACTTGCTACCAATATGAGCACTGCGAGCAAGTGTTATGTGGGGTTTAAAAGGCTTGGATTCGTATGGAACTTTGTGTTTATCTAGTTCTAGCCGGAGTTCATCATCCAAAGACAGAAGAGCAGGCACAGGTGCAACCCCCATCCATAGAGTAACTTTGCTTTTGCTCCCAAACTTTCCTAGCCCGTCACTTTTTAATATGATGTCTGATTTGTTGCCATCAGCACATACGCTGTTGCATGCTGCATCTATAGCCTCCATACTTGCAGAAATCTCTGCATCAGATATCTCTCCCAAAAATGCAAGTGTAATGTGGTAGGAATCGCGTGACATAAAACGTCCATCAACATATGCTCCCAACTGGCGCGAAAGAGCTGCAACATCATCTGCAAACTCATCTGGAATATCTAAGGCAATAAATGCTCTCATATCCAAGTCCTCTCTCATTTAATCAACAATCGTTTCATATAGAGATATTACTATGTTTTAGTGGTGGGTTTATGAAGTATAAAGGTGCTTTTTATGTTTAATCTAACCGTATTTAATCTAACTGATTTTTGTGCATCATAAAAAACAGCCCCAAGGTCTGGGGCTGAATGTGATTTTTGATGGAGCGGCGAACGGGACTCGAACCCGCAACAATCAGCTTGGAAGGCTGATGCTCTACCAATTGAACTATCGCCGCAAAAAAATGGTCGGGGTGACTGGATTCGAACCAGCGACCCTCTGCTCCCAAAGCAGATGCGCTACCAAGCTGCGCCACACCCCGACTTGTATGCGTGTAACCGCGCTACAAACAATAAGTTTATCGCCAATGCTGCAAAGTATCAAGAATTTAACCGGCGAGCGATGCAAACTATCTTCTTAAACGACTTGCGAACGATTCAAATGACCTTAATCTCACTTTAAAGAAACCTAGAAGATTCTCATAAGAACCTCAAGACACTAATATCAAGCTCACAAAAGCACACGTAAATCTAGTTTTTATAGCTAGTTCAAATATTTATGTGTTTAGCAATATATACACACACTAAAAATTTACGCAAGCAAAGCTTCGAGAGAGGAACCCGCAGACACACATACTACAAGTATGCAAGCAACGCATATAACTTCACAAAGAAAGGCGGCTCCATACATGAGTTGGTTGGCTCGCAAAATATCTATCGGAACAACTTTGCGAAGATTATCACCAATAGTTGGCTTTTTTTGCATAACTCCAAAATAGCTAATATCGCCTGCTAACTGTATACCTAAGCTTCCTGCGCATGTGCTTTCTGTTTGCGCCGAGTTGGGACTTTTGTGCTTAAAGCGATCTCGTTTAAATATTGCATAAGCACGCGACACACTGAATATTTTTACAGGTGCGTTATGGGCACGCGATGCGTCGTGGCTTCGTGACGTTCTTGCAGTTCTCGAATTAGCTTTTGCTCTCGGCACGTCTGCACTAGGTGTTCCATCCGCCTCCGTCACGCTAGATTCAACCCCTCCAATTGGAGAGAGCAACAAACTACCTCCCATCATTAAAAAGGCAGATATTCTAGAGGGCAAAAGGTTTGCAACGTCATCGAGCTTGGCAGCAGTGCGTCCAAAATGCAAAAACTGCTCGTTTTTGTAGCCCACCATAGAGTCCATAGTATTTATTGCCTTGTAGATAAATCCTAAAACAGGACCACCTATAGCAGTGTATATCATAGGCGCAATAACTCCATCAGCTGCGTTTTCTGCAACAGTCTCTATGGCTGCCTTTGCAACTCCAGTTGCATCAAGCACGTTGGTGTCGCGTCCCACAATCATCGAAACAGCATGCCTTGCACCTGCCAAATCTCCATCAATCAAATAATGGTAGACCCTCATGCTTTGCTTGCGCAAGTCGTGCATAGACAAAACCATGCAAGTTAACACAGCTTCTACAATAATTCCTATCCAAATTCCTAGCATATATGCAGCCACTAAAACGCACGCAACAACAACAGCTGTTACAAAAATAACAACTATCACTAGCAAAGTTCCGGCTCTTTGTTGCTCTTTAGGACTTTTAGAAGAGGTATTGAGGCGTTTTTCCAATACAGCAATTAACTTTCCTATTGCACGCACGGGATGGGGGAACCATGACGGGTCGCCTATTAGATGATCAAGCACAAATCCTATTATAAAGGCAGCGAGATGGCATGCCAAAAGTGTTTGTATAGATAGAACTGAAATCATAATTTCTCCACTTGGTTTCGCGGTTATTACATCTAGAAACATTAAATTTGTGCTGAGGTCGAATGTTTTTGCAATCGTCGGTTTGCTCCCAGTCGCTGCTCGCGCATTAACCCGCAGCTGTCAGTTAGCACCCAGCAGCTGCTCGCGCATTTCGCGCAATGCCTTGCCCCTGTGCGAAATTGCATTTTTTTGATTCATAGAAAGCTCTGCCATAGAAAGCTCTCCATCATATTCATCTGGCAAAAAAAGGGGGTCGTATCCAAAGCCGCCCTCGCCATGCAAATGGTCATCAATTTGCCCTTCAACGCAAGCTTGAGACACAAACTCTTTGCCATCTTCGTCAATAAAAACAATTGCGCACACAAATCTGCATGCACGGTTGTTCTTGCCTTGCATTTCTTGTAGAAGTTTTGCGTTGTTAGCCTCGTCGTTGCCCTCGTCTCCGCTATAGCGCGACGAATAAATTCCAGGAGCACCATCTAGAGCATCCACCACAATGCCCGAGTCGTCTGCAATGGCAGCCAGACCTGTTTCCTGGTGGGCAGCCAGTGCCTTAATGCGTGCATTTTCTACAAATGTTTGCCCATCTTCTACAGGGGATGCAAACTCGCCTATCTCTTTTAGCGGCACAAATTTGTATCCATCAATGTTTATAATTCGCATAATCTCTGCAACTTTATGCGCATTAGAAGTAGCCACAACTATGGTTTTTACATTTTTGTTGCAGGTTGTATTCTCCGCAGACACTTTGCTTGCCATTATGCTTGACCACCATTCTTCTCATCTTCAAAAACTTCAAGTTGTTTTTTTAGGAGCTCATCTAGTCCCTTTTGTCCAATATCTAAAAGAGAATCTAGTCTACCTCTATCAAAAGTTGCTCTCTCCCCTGTTCCCTGAATTTCAATAAACTCCCTATTAGCGTTCATAACAAGGTTCATATCTATTTCTGCCCTTGAGTCTTCGTGGTAGTCAAGGTCTAGAAGAAGCTTGCCGTCAACCATACCAACGCTTACTGCGGCAATCTGTGAAATTACAGGATTAGCGCGAACTTTGCCAGCCCGCTTCCACCTTAGGAGTGCCTCATTAAGTGCTACCCAAGCACCCGTTATAGATGCGGTTCTGGTGCCTCCGTCTGCTTGAATGACATCGCAGTCGACAGTAACTGTGCACTCTCCTAACAGCTTCATATCCACCGCGCTGCGAAGTGACCTTCCAATAAGTCTCTGAATTTCATGAGAGCGTCCCTTTTTGCCATTTGTCTCTCGCGGAGAGCGCTTAGCAGTTGACGCAGGCAGCATGGCATATTCTGCCGTAACCCACCCTTTGCCTTTGCCCCTCATCCATGCAGGAACATTGTCGTCTATTGTTGCTGCACATAAGACCTTGGTGTCTCCGCACTCAATCAAACATGAGCCAAACGCGGTTTTTAAAACACCCTTTTCAATTTTGACGGGGCGCAGTTCGTCCGCCTGTCTATCATAAGAACGCTGATTTAAAAGCACGAGTTTTCTCCTTTGTGGTCTTTATAATCTTTGTTGTTTCTTTAAAATTTTTTGTGTATATATTGTATTTTGTTTAGCATGTTTGTGTATTTGCATGTATGATTGTATGCTTATGTGCGTTCGCGTGCTAGATTATTATATAGATTTTTGACAAACGTTTTTGAAAGGCACATTTTTAGATGGCAGCACTTGATATAAAAAACAGTATTGATGAGATAAAGTCTTCTTTTTTTGAAGTTTTGGATAGCAAGAGCAGCGAAAGCGATGGGGGCTGCGCCACGGGAGTGCAGGCTGGCGTTCGTATGCGCAAAAACGCAGCCGAAAACAGCGTCATGCCCTCGCTAGGTATTGTTATATATGAGTCTTCAAAATATTCTGAACTAAATTCTGTGATTAAGCGCACAGATTTTGACTACTTGATATTTTTGAGAAAAGAATTTGTAGACGATGCATTGGTGCCTGGCTCTGATATGAATGTTCAGATTGATGATGATGTGACAGTCTGGTCTTTTGCCGAGGCTGCATATAACGGTGTTTTAGACACCAACGCAGCCGTGATGCTTTTGAGCAAATGCATGCAATGCAATTTAGACATGCTTGTTTTTGGTGACCCTCAATCGAATGAGGAATATTGCGGACTTTTTAGCGGGCAACAGTTTTTTGTTAAAACGCACACCTATGCAGATAAATATTGTGCACAATCTTGGCCTGCGATGATTAGCACGTATTTTTTGAAAGATAAAAATGTAGCTTTTGAAGCTGACTCGGGACTACCAGAAATTGCTTTTGGAATTAAGTGTATTACTCTTGCAAAGCGCGTTATGACTTGCAAAAATCCATTTTGCCAAGACGGTGAGGTTGGGGTAGACATTTTTAGCGATGACACAGATGGAACAATCGTTGCAAATGAAGTGTGCAGCACGGAAAACACCGACGTAAGTGAACATGAAAACGCGAACACTTGCCAGCATCAAGGTGTCGATGTATCTATTAGCGCACATAACAGCGCACAAAAATTAGAGTTCGCCCCCCTAACTTTAAAGCCTACACAAAATCTTATGATCGACAATGCGGTTTCTAAAACACAAGAACTACTTGCATTTATGAAAAATATAGGTGCCTTTATTAACACTCAAAGTAGTGAGCTAGAAAACAACTTTACAAAATGTCTTTTGAGAACCTTATTTGAGTGTATTAGCAAGATCCAGCAAGGCATTACTCCACTAGATGAAGAGCTCGTATTTAAAGCAAGCGATAACACAGATTTTGAAACTACACTCGGTATCTTTTTGCTGCGCAATACTGTTGCTAGGTGGAAATACGACACAGAAATTGCAGCTAAAAACCAAGAAATAGAGCAGCTCCAAAACAGCACTTCTATGAAAGCGGGGCTTGCTGTCACTGCTCCCTTTAGAAAATTTAAAGACGCACAACAGCACGAGCGCACCATGCGGGGCTCCACACAACACAAAGCAGATAGCGCAAAGACAGACGACGTAAAACTAGGCAGCACAAGATCTGACAACACAGACCGCCATCAGGCAGTTCAAAACAACACTCAACACGCAGAGCAGCAAACTTGCAATCACGAAAAAGGCGACAGGCAAGAACATACACCGCACTCAGGATTAACTGTTGCAAAACGTGTGCCACAGGTCATTGCTTCTTTTACGTCTTACCCCATGCGTTTAGACACAATAGGGCCCACTGTCATAAGTCTTGCAAACCAAACGCAAAAGTTCGACCGAATTGTGCTATGGCTTGCAAAATCTCAATTTCCAGATCAACATCTTCCAAAAAGTATGGAGCCGCTATTTGATTTGGGACTAGAAGTTATGTGGTGTGAGCAAGACATCAAATCTTATAAGCGAAGTATTTGTTCGTTTGAGGCTTTCCCTGATGATATTTTGGTATTTTTTGATGACGACCTAAAGTATAGAGAAGATTGCTTGGAGACTCTGCTGACCTCATATAGCAAACATCCTAACGCGATAAACGCTCATCGTGTAAGAAAAATGCAGTTTAACGACGATGGTTCGCTTGCCCCCTACCCAACTTGGGGCGTCGAGCACACCTCTTATATTGGTGAGCCCAGAATGGATCTTTTGGCAACCAATGGTGGAGGCACCCTTTATCCTCCACATATAATGCCTGCCGAAACTCAAAATGCATCCAAATTTATGCAACTTGCTCCAACTGCAGACGACATATGGCTTAAATTTATGCAAGTAATCGCAGGCACTCCCGTTGTATTTGCAAGCGAATTTGAAGAGCTAGAATACACAGATGGCACACAAGAAGTTTGTGCGCTATATGATGACAATTCTGGCAAAAATCTCAACGACAAAGCCATTGTTAGCTTAGTGGAAGAATATAACGAGTTCCACGGTTCTTCGGACACATTGCTAACCCGCATGCGCAACAATGTATAGCTGGAAGCCCAATGCAAATAACCGAACAAGGGGTAGAAAACAAGTCTAAAACGCGTTATGCTAGTTGACGTATGCAAAAAACGCTTTTATAACTCGCATTGAGGTATTAAAAGCATACATAAACCTAAAAACATAGACAAAACGAACTACGGGAATATTTGAGATTTTAAACCATACCTAATTACAAGCAGTACATATTTACAGCAATGCGCATGCGATAAAACCACAAATATTCTCAAAAATGGAGCAAAAATGAACACGGTTATAATTATTCCTACTTATGTGAGCAATTCTATGACTCCGCGAGGTGCTGGCGTTATAGACACCTACGATCACATGAATCCCATTTCTAGAGATGGAGAGCTAGTGAGGTGTCTGTCTTCACTTCGCGATATGAAAATTGAGCTGCCTATTGCAATTTTAGTGGTTGCTGAGAAAGGCGCTGAACAGGCAGCTGAAGATAAAATTCGCGATCAAGCTGCACACTATCCAGAGCTAAATATCTCGGTTGTTGCACACACTGAGGAGCAAGGCTTGCACGAGCGAATGAAAAATCTAGGCTTAGGCGAGTTTTCTTCTGGGATTGCACTTAGCGGATATGGTGCTTCTAAAAATTTTGGTCTAGCCTATGCGGCTTCGATGGGATATACAGAAGTTATATTCATTGACGATGATGAGGTTGTAGAAGACCTAGACTTTGCTGAAAATGCTTGCTATGGGTTAGGAATGTTAACACAGCGCGGCGTGCCTATCTTAATTAAGTCAGGTTTTTATATCGACAAAAATGGCAGCTACAAGTCTAAAGCAAGGAGCAACTGGTACGACCGCTTTTGGCAGCAGCATCGTGGATTTGACCAGTGGATTGAACATGCTATGCATGGTCCTAGGCTGTCGTCTTCAAATACTGCATGCGGGGGGCTTTTGGCAATTCACCGCGAGGCATATCGCAGGGTATCGTTTGACCCGTGGATTGCAAGAGGCGAAGACTTAGACTTCTTGTTTAACGTAAGAATGTATGGCTCCGAGATCTGGTTTGACAACATGTGGAAGATCCGACATCTTCCTCCTGCTATATCTAAAGTTGAAGCCAAAAGGTTTGCTCAAGACATTTATAGATGGTTCTACGAAAAGAGCAAGCTAGAGTTTTCTGCAACCCAGATAGACCTGCTGCAAATTCAGTATCAAAACCTAAATCCATATCCAGGTCCTTTTATGGAGTCGTCTATTAAGTTCAATACTTTTATGACGGCAATTTTGAGGTCCATTGGAAAAGCCGGACAACGCAAAGGATACCTAAATGCAGCAATGAGCGCTAGGCGCGGGGCTAAAACCTATGCAAAAGACAACTGCTCAAACTATTTTGCGTTCCAAAATAGATGGCCAGAAATTATAACGATGATTGAGCAAGATGTTCAGCTAAAGGGGATTTTTGAAAACGCTGCAGTTATCCCTATGACAGAAGAGCAAATTGAAAAGGTTGACTCTTGCAAGATCGAGGCTCAGATTATGGCTCAAGTTACAGGTGAGGGCACTAATCCCGAACTACAAAATGATGCCTCACTTCAAAATGATACTGAAAATGTGTTAAATAGTAAGGGTACGTCTTCTTCTAAAGAAAGCTTTGGTGACATACTAAAAGGCTATACAAAGCGCAAAAAACTAGGTGAAGACAACTTGGAAGTATCTGAGCCACAAGATAATGAGGGTGCTTTGAGCAGCAGCGGAGATATTAGTGCAAATGATGCTGAGCTTGCAGATGAGAATGATCTGAGTTCTAAAGTTGATGATGGCGAGTTAGATGATGTTGAGTTAGATGATGGTGAGGCTGTTGGTAATGAGGTTGTCGATGATGAGACCGATAACGCTGAAGCTACAGGCGATGAACCTACCAGCAACAAGTCAGTAGATACTGAGGCTACGGACGCAGAGCCTACTGGCGATGAACCTGCAAACACAGAGTCTAGCGACCACAAGTCCAACAACACAGAGGCAGAAAGCGAAACACAAGACAGCGACAAATCCAACGACCCCAAATCCTCCAGCACAAAACCAGCCGACGCAAACCACAAAAGCAACTAACTCCAAATAAATGCAAGCATATCCAACAAGGACAAGCTAAATGGACGAGCAAAAAGACAACAAAATACATCCTATAAAAGACATCAGCACTCGCTATAAAACGATTGCTGGCATTATGCTTATATGCATGGCTGTCTTTGCTATAATCCTTGCATTTGGAAGCGTGCTTTCGATTCCAGCACTCGAAATATCTGGAATTGTGTGTCTAATTGTTAGCTCAACTATCTTTGGAAGATACTCTAAAAGCCCCGATAAACTCACTGCTTATCAAACGAGCAGCATGCTAGACTTAGCGGGCAAAACACTAAACTTTATGCAAGAGGGTCTTAACGAAAGTTCGGCAACAGAAGTATGCAACCTGTTGCTCCCAGTAACAGGTGCGTCGTCTGTTGCAATTTATGACAATGAGAACTTACTCGGTCATGCCGGAAACAGCTACATTTGGCAAGTTAACAGCAATCCAGTTCCAATGGAGTGGGCAAAGCAAAAGTTTGAATATGGAGCAAAATATGTAATCTGTTCAGAAGAAACAGACGAGCAGCCCCTACCCACCGAGCTCAAAGCTTGCATCGAAACTCCTCTCGTTATTCAAGATAAACAAGTTGGCTCACTGCGCATGTATTATACAAAGCACAAAGCTATCGACGAAACCCAGCAAGCCATCGCCATGGGGTTCGCGGTTTTGCTGTCCACACAGCTTGCGCTACATGAGTTAGATGCAAAGACCGAGTTGGCCACAAAAATGGAGCTGCGTGCTCTGCAGGCGCAAATCAATCCGCATTTTTTGTTCAACACAATCAACACAATTGCTTCTCTTATTAGAACCGACCCAAGACAAGCAAGGGTTTTATTGCGAGAGTTTGCTATTTTTTATCGCAGAACATTGGAAAGTTCGCAAGATTCAATTACAATAGAGTTAGAATTGCAACAAACACTTAGGTATTTAGGATTTGAACGTGCAAGATTTGGAGCAGAGAAAATTTTGCTCACAAACTATATTGAGCCGGGGCTCGAAAAGCTTACGGTTCCGGCGTTTATTGTTCAGCCAATAGTGGAAAACGCAGTTGGACATGCTATGCGTCCTACCGGAGAGCCGCTGCATATTGACATTAAAGTCTATAAGAAAGACAATGATGTGATTATTGCAGTTGCCGACGATGGCGTTGGTATGGAATCTACGGAGCGCGACAAAGCTGTAAACAAGGGCAGCTCGCAAGGCGCGGGTATTGCCCTTAAAAATGTTGACGACAGACTGAGAAGCTGTTTTAATACTGGATCGGGAATTTGCATTGAGTCGGAACTTAATGTTGGCACGACTGTAAATCTTGTGCTAGGTGGTGCAGTTGCCAATCTGGTTTCGGAAGATATGGATGAAGGAGGCTTTTTGTGATTAGAGCAATGATTGTGGATGATGAAGCACCGGCAAGGTCGGAGCTTGATTTTATGCTCAAAGAGACGGGACAAGTTGAGGTTGTCTCTGAAGCTGGCAGTGTGCGCGAGGCCATTGAGAATCTAAAAGACAATGGTTGCGATGTTATGTTTCTTGACGTTAATATGCCAGGCGCATCGGGACTACAACTTGCAGATGCTCTTAATAAAATTTCGAGACCACCTGCGGTTGTATTTGTTACAGCTTATGCAGAGCACGCTGTTAAGGCTTTTGAGGTTAATGCTGTAGATTACCTCGTAAAACCAGTAGAGACTGTTAGGCTTCGTCAAGCAATTGAGAAGGTTAAGAAGTTCGTTTCGATGATTAACAAAAACTCGCCATCGGAGCGCATTCCTGTTGAAAAAGGCGGCAAAAAGCTTCTCATTTCTACCGACAAAATTCTCTATATTATGGCAAAAGACGACTACTCATATCTGCACACAGATTCAGAGCGCTACTTGTCGACCGTGTCTTTGGCACAACTTGAGAGCAAGCTAGAGCTGCATGGATTCTTTAGAGTACACAGAGGATACTTGGTAAATCTTGCATGTGTAGAGGAGGTAACTCCTGTCAACGGAGGCACTTTGCTGCTAACCCTTGCTGGTACGGATGTTCAAATTCCTGTTTCGCGCCGTCGTGTGTCGGCTCTAAAAAAGGCATTGGGACTCTAGTATTTTTGCCATTGCATATAAGATGGGTGAAGTGCCAGTTTTTGCTGGCACTTTTTTTGTGTGGCAATTTGGTGACAAATTGTATAATGCAAGTTAAAGCGCTTGAGGGTTTGTGAGGGCTCTAAGGTTTTGCGAACATGAGGGGTTTGCGGGTTTGAAGCGCTTTTTGCGGCTTCGCAGCTTTGAGCGTATGCGCAAGTTCGCAAGTTGATAAGTTCGCAAGTTATGCAAATGTTTGTTTATAGATTATTTGTTTAAATGTTGAAAATTAAACATTTTATTTAAAATAAAAGTATATAGTGAGTGTATAAATTATTTGAGTTAAACAAGGAGGTCTCATCATGACAATGCAAATGTTTGGGTGTCAAGGACGCGACCGCACACCTACCCTTGCGGTTAAACATTGCCCAAAATGCGGAAACGAAGTTGAAGTATTCTCAATTGATACGTCTATTGAATGCGAAAAATGTGGTACTCCTGTATATAACGACGCAATCGACTGCGTGCAATGGTGCCAGTATGCTAAGGCGTGTGTTGGTGAAGAAGAATACGACAGGCTTATGGAAATTGCTAAGATGCGCTCTGAGAGAGCTAAGGCAGAAGCAGCAGCTAAGCGAGCAGAGGAGCGCGAGCGCAAAGCGCGTGAGGCAGCAGAAGCGCAAGCTGCCGTGCAAGTTCAACCTGCTTAAGCGTTTGGCTGGCGCGTGGGCTTATACTTAGGCGTGCGTGTGTGAGTGTGCATAAGAGCGCACGTATGTATGCGCATAATTTGCATATTCTCAGACTTTCAAAAATTTGATTAGCAACAACAACTAACAAAACGAAAAGGCGGCAGGTGCAAAATTGCAACCACCGCCTTTTATTACAAGAGATTAAACTCGGTCGTATACGTCCACTTCAGTCTTTGATGCAAAATCTCTATAGCGCAAGCCTGTCTTCTAAATCCTGCGCGTAAAGCGCATGTCTAACAAACTCTCAACCACTATCAACTTATAAACAAGCAGCCCAAAATCCTACTGTCCTGGCTCAACAACTAGGGTGTTTTGATAGTCGGCACCATAAGTAGATAGAAGTGTCTTCTCATAGTCTTTGTGGAAGAAATTCTCAGCGCCCAATTTTTTCATATCCTCATTGATCCACTCAAGCAAAGTTGTGTTGCCCTTAGATACAGCAGGAGCAATTGTATCCGCCTGTCCTAGAGCCTCAATTCCTACAACATACTCGCCGGTTGTATCTTGGTTTGCAAAAGCAATAACCTCTGTATTGTCGTTTGCCCATACAGCGTCAGCATTATTCTCAAATGCAGATTTTGCAGCTGCATATGTGTCATATTTCTCTAGAGTTAGCTCTGAGTTGTGTTCTGTGAGATAAGTCTCGGCTGTAGTTCCAGAAATAACAATTACTTTGCGGCTTCCAATTTGGCTTAGGTCGGTAACCACATTGCCCTTGTGCGACACAACGCCCAAAGCAACATTCATATATGGAGAACAAAAATCAACGGCTTCCGCACGCTCGGGTGTAACCGTAAAGTTAGCCAAAATCACGTCTACCTTAGAAGTTTGCAAATATTCCACACGATTTGCTGCTTCTGTAGAAACTAGCTCTACCTCTACGCCTAGGTCTTGACCTAGTCGTTTGGCTAGCTCAATGTCGTAACCTTGATACTCGCCGTTTGCGTCAACATATCCAAATGGACTCTTGTCACTAAATACACCAATGGTAATTTTGCCGCTCTCTATAATTTGATCTAGAGTCTTAAATGAGCCTCCAGTTGATGAGCTGCCCGAGCTGCCAGATCCGCATCCAGCAAGTGCCATCACGCTTCCAAACGATAAAACAACCGCTAGTGTTAGCGCTAGCAAAAATTTTGTGTTCTTCTTAAGCATTTTTACTCTCCTACATATCTTCCCTTGAATTCCCATCTTTAGGAATTCCTGTGCAGAAAAGTAAAAACCTTATTGCCTACTAAGTCAATAGGAATTATAGATTTTGAGTCAACACATCCGATAAGCGGTCTTTGCAATCTTGCACATGCCTAGTTTTCTTCGTGATGACGCACCGCATCGAACTCAAATGTATTTAGAAAACGCTTTGCGCGATCCGTTTTTGGAGAGTCAAAGAAGCGCTCCGGAATATCCTGCTCAACTATGCCGCCATCGTCAAAGAATAAAACCCTATCGGCTACAGCGCGGGCAAATTGCATCTCATGAGTAACAATGATCATCGTTTTACCCTCTTTGGCAAGGTCTAAGATAACGTCTAGCACCTCGCGCACCATCTCAGGGTCAAGTGCAGCCGTAACCTCATCTAAGAGCAAAACCTCTGGCTCCATTGCTAGCGCTCTTGCAATTGCAACACGCTGCTTTTGACCTCCCGAAAGCTGCCTAGGAAAGCTCTCCTCTTTATCCGAAAGACCAACGCGTGCAAGCAAAGTGCGGGCAAGCTGGCGAGCTTCTTCTTTAGACTTGCCCAAAACCCTAACTGGGGCAAGCGTGATGTTGTCAATCACTGTCATATGCGGAAACAGGTCGTAGCTCTGAAACACCATTCCCACCTTTTGGCGGAGCTGCGAGAGATTAACATCATCACCCGACACAACCTTGCCCTCAAGCTTAATTGTTCCTGCTTGTATTGGCTCGAGAGCATTTATGCACCGCAAAAACGTAGACTTGCCGCAGCCACTAGGACCGATTACAACAATAACTTCACCTCTAGAAACCTCTAGATTTATGTCGTCTAAAACAACATTATTGCCATCGTCGTAGGCCTTTTTTAGATGCTCAATCGAAAGCAATGTGGGCGTGGTGGTTGACTTTGTATCACTCATGGTTTAGCTCCATTTTTTCTCAAGATGGCTAGCTAGCATACTGATTGGCCAGCATACCAAAAAATACAAAAGCATTATGGTTCCGTAGATGCCAAAAACAGCATTTGGCGAGGTCATTCTGTTGGCCTCAATAATTTGTTGGCCAACCTTCATCACTTCTATAACGCCAATCATTAGCAGCAAACTCGTTGTTTTAATCATGCGTGTAATGAGGTTAATTGAAGTTGGAATAAGTCGTCTAATGGCTTGGGGGATAACAATGTATCTATACACATCGGCGCGTGATAAGCCTAGAGCCTCGGCACTCTCATACTGGTGTACAGGAATGCTGGTTAGAGCTCCTCGCACAAGGTCTCCCATCTCCCCTGCTCCCCAAAATGTAAAAACAATCACCGACGACAACTCAGCCGACAAGTTAATGCCCAACACGCGAGTTGCTCCAAAAAACACGATGTATAAAAGCACGAGCTGCGGCATTATGCGCACAATTTCTAGATAAATGCGCGAGATAACTTTGGCAACTACGTTGTCCCAAGTCATAAAAATTCCGAACAACAAGCCCAGCACAATGCTTAGCACAACAGAGATTGCGCTTATTTGCACTGCCACCCATAGTCCTTGGAGGAGTCTAGCTGCGTTAGACCCCATGAACAAAACATCAAGACCCAAAGCTTGCATAGCGCATCCTCCTCTCTATATATGAGCCAATTAGCGAAACCGGAATTAGAATAGCTAGATAAAACAGCACTAGCATTGTGAGGCACTCTGTTGTTTTGTAGTAAAGACCCATCAAGTCTTTGGTTACAAACATAAGATCCATTAAGCTGATAGCGCTAAACACGCTGGTTTCTTTTAGGAGGAAGATCACATTTGCCACAAATGATGGAATGCTCAAAGACACAGCTTGGGGCAAAATCACAAAGCGCATTGCTTGGAGCTTTGTTAAGCCAAGCGCCTCGGCGGTCTCGTGTTGAATGGGCTCCACCGACTCAAGTCCGCTCCTAAACGACTCAGCCATATATGCTCCGCCGTGCAAGGCTAGTCCAATCATTCCGCATAACTCTGGAGTTATGGAGACGCCTAGCCTCGGCAATCCAAAATAAAAGAAGAAGAGCTGTATCAAAAGCGGTGTGTTTCTAAACAACTCTATATATACGCGACTAATCTGACGAAGCACCGGAATGCGAAAATGCACAATCATAGCCACAACTAGTCCAATCAATATTGAGCCAGCAATTCCTACCCAGCCTATGCCTAGCGTCAGTAGCGCAGCATCCCTATATAAGGGTAAATATTGCGCCATGGCGTCAAAGTTCAATTTTTATCCCTTCTTTTGTAGAAGTGTTGAATTGTTGTTGGTCGATGTTTAGGGCTTTTGGGTCGTTGGGATCGAGGGTCTTTGCAGCCTTTAGGTCGTTAGAACCGTGGGACTTTGGAACCGTTGAGCCTATGAGCCCTTAAAGCCTTTGAAACCTTTGATGCACAACTTTGCGCAAACATCGCCTACATTTTTTTGCATACCGATTTACATTACCAGTTTTTGCGGCTCATGTGTGCGGTTTTTTATAAACGCAGTATGTGCAATACGCAAATGGGCTAGTGCTGCGCACGGCTAAATGCTAATGTGGGGCTGTTTTTATACGGGAGTTTGTTTTTTGGATTTAAAATGGGGTGGGTGAAGGGGCTCGAACCCTCGACCTACGGAGCCACAGTCCGTCGCTCTGCCAATTGAGCTACACCCACCATCTCACTTGCAACTTCTAAAACTCAAAAGCTGCAATTTGGTAGTATACCATCTTATTTACCATATACAACATTTATGTTCAATAATCACGGTGGGTAGCAGCATGGGTGGATTTTGGCGAGTTAGATTTTGCTGAGTTGACACTAATTGGCGAGTTTATCACCTTGGTCCTTTGCGTTTCAGAGCTGTTTTTTAGTTGTGGGATTTTATTCTTGTCTGCTCATTACCTACTAAAACCCAATGAATACAGAATTTTGATATAAAATAATTTTTGCAACACGTTTTTGGCTAAAGATTGGAACTATCATGAAAATTTCTACTAAAGGACTCTATGCCGTGCGAATGATGCTTTGTCTTGCAGAGCACAACAAAGACGACGTGGTTTCGCTAAAAGAGATTTCTGATTCAACACAAATCTCAAAGAAATATCTTGAACAAATTGTTCCTAATCTTGCTGCGGCTCATCTTGTAAAGTCGATTAGGGGCGCATCTGGTGGCTACAAACTTGCCAAAGATGCAGATTTTATTACGGTATTTGATATTTTGAGCGTAACAGAGGGAAATCTTGCACCTGCTTCGTGTCTTGGCAACGATGGAGAAATTGATTGCAACTTTGGTTGCAGATGCAAAGAATTATTTGTATGGCAAAATCTATATAGCATGATTGAGAATTATCTCTCTGGCGTATCGCTTCAAGATATACTCGATAAATCAAACGAAATAGCTTGCGACAACTACTGTATATAAGTTGTATGGCGTACATATTGGTCGACGCAACCGTCTAGTTTGGTATACGTTTTTTTACGAGCGTTTCGTGTAGTCACATTCGTTCAGCTTCTGCGCAGCTCGTCTAAGTAACTTCGACCTCACTTAAACCTCAACACTCCATTTTGCGTAACCACTGCATCGAGCGGAACATCATCACAATTGCAAGGCAGCTCGCCAAAGTAGTGCTGCTCTTCAAAAAAAGCTCCAAAACATGCAGCCTTAAACCCAGCGCGCTTCATGTACACATCATAGTATCCACCACCGTATCCAATGCGATACCCATGGTCGTCAAAGCCTAGCCCAGGCACAAGCATCAAATCTATGTCTTTGGCATCAATAACTTGAGCGTCATCGGGAATAGACGTTATGCCTGCAGGGTCTGTTATAAATGGAAGCGTGCGATTTTGCGGAAGAATTTCTGTTGGCTCGATCTTTACAAATTCCATTTTGTGATTTGCCATAGTGATTGGTACAGCGAAAATTTTGTTTTTTGGCATATGTTGTGCCATATAGTCAAAGCAAAGCTCACTGCCAAAGGAACAAAATGCCGCAATAACGCGTGCATTTTCAAATTCGGGGGTGTGCATTAGGTTTTTGCAAACCTCTTGCGAGGCAGCAGCCCTTGCGGTTTGTGGAATTGCTTGTCTTATGGCTTTTAGTTGCTTGCGAACATAAGGTTTTGGGGAGTCGTCGAACTTTGGTTTGTTGCTGGCGTCTGGATTTTGGTGCATATTATTTTGTTTATTTAGGTCTTTGCAAGCATATATTTTAGATAAAACATCGAGGGTTTTTAAGAGAGGAAGTCCAACCACATTGTTATAGTCTCCTTCTATGCTTTCGACGAACTTACCAGCTGCTCCTTGTATTCCATAGGCTCCCGCCTTGTCAAAGGGTTCACCCGTTTGTATATACTTATCAATTTCTAGATCATCAAGTGCTCTAAAAGTTACATATGTGGTTTGTGCGAATGTGGTTTTTAGGATGTTTGGCAGCTCGGGGATATCTTTTGGATTGTTTGCAGCTACGTTGGCATTGCCATCACTGTTGGTGTCGAGAGAACCCTTCAAAATACTTACTCCACTTATGACTCTATGAGTATTGCCCGAGAGCAGTTTAAGCATTCTTTTAGCATCTTGAGAATCTATTGGCTTACCTAGTATTTGTTCTGGAGAACCTGTGAGTTGAGCATCGCACTGGCTGACCGCGGGCTCACGTGAGGTCTCAACAACATCGCCCTCGCCGCCTACAACAACGACTGTGTCGCAAGCTAAAAGGGCACACTGTCCCAAGTTGCCCGCAAGCATATTCAACGCAGCATAAGCCTTCTTAGAAGCAACAGCAACTACATATTCCTCGGCATTCTTGCAAGGTTCAACCTCTTCATCAACATCTGATGCTAAGCAACAAAAGTTAAGTCCTGCGCCTTGCAATAGCTCTTTTCGTCTAGGCGACTTAGATGCCAACACCAACCTTGGCAATCCAGCAACATCAACATTAGTGATCAAGTTCTTCTCGCCCATTTTTTTACCTGCCTTACAAACAACACCAAACTATGCCATAACTTTGAGCAGCGTCTTATTTTGTCAATTGTATTTGCTGTGCAAAGCTATTGCGATAAATATGGAGTTAAGCATTAGGGGTTTAAGGAGGAGTGATGATCTGGTTTGCGAGGATTTTCTAAACTTTGCAAAACACGCTCAACGGAGTGAACTTTTAAGCTGTCATCAAAAGACACTAGCTCGGCACAAAAAAGGTCGGGCCTAAGCGAACCTTTGCCCTCGGTAAATGTGATTATTTGCATTTCTACGAGCTCTTGAGTGTAGTTGTTGATGCCGCTACCGCTTTTAGTTAAAGTCAGCTCGGGGGTAGAGACCAAAAGTCCTTCAAATTCAACTACTTTGTCTTTTTTCTTACGATGGACAACCATATTTCCGCGGGCTAACAATTTATCCAGAGCTTTTTTTGTTCTATCAAAAACACCGACAGAAGCTGGATTTTGGTCACCGCTCTCGTTTTTGGGGTCGCCGCTCTCATCCTCATGGTCGCAATCTAGTGCAAATTTGCAAACATATACAGAATAAGGAAATGCTTCTTCTAAAGAACACGCCGACGGGTCCACATAATATGCATCTTTAACCTGCATGTTGGTTGGCAGAGAAGACGCAAGCACCCCACAAATCTCTTCTGGCTCAATATACTCGCCTATTAGCACATCAATATACTCGCACTGGCTGCTAACACCAACTGGTAAAGCCCAGCCAAACGAAACCTTCATATGTGGAGAAAATCCTTGGCTCACCAAATAAGGCAAATTTGCACGGCGAATGCTGCGCTCCAAGCATCGCATGGTTTCTAAATGAGATAGATATTTGAGTCTGCCTGTTTTGCTGTAGCTTATTCGGAGTCTAAACTTTTGTTCATTCATGAGAGTCCTCCGTTATGTGCTCGCCGCAGTTGTTGTGTTTAGGTTTGAGGTCGCTGCTGTTGTTGAGTTGCAATCCTAACTCGCACTCATGAGCAGCTTGCGACTCTGCTGCCTCGCCTTGCTCTGCAGACCCAGCAGACTCTGCAGACCCAGCAAACCCAGCAGACGCCTTACCTCCCAAACGCTTAGAGCCTCCAAGAATTATATCTACACCCAGGTCTTGGCAAACGCCACACCCAGTGCAATGCTCAAATGTGCAATCTGGAGTTGTTTGACCGCTTTTTGCGCGTTTGAGTTCCTTGCGCAAGTATCGCTCAGACACTCCAGCAGAAATGTGTCCCCATGGAAGTGGAGCTCCAACCTCAAACTCACGACTAGCCGCTTCTTGCAAGTCAATTCCTGCCTCCGCAGCAGCTTCAAACCACTTATCCATCGAAAAGCATTCGTGCCAAGCATCAAATCTGCACCCTTTGTTCCAAGCACCAATCACCACAGGCAAAAGTTCGCGTCCTCCACGCGCAAATACCCCCTCTATCAATGAGGTTTTGGGGTCATGCCAATTAAAGTCGATTGCTTTGTGCATGTGCGCACCCAAAATAAGGTCAACCTTGCGCTTAGCCTCTTGCGCCGACACCTGTCCGCACCACTGAAAAGGAGTCTGCGGCTTTGGAACAAAAATAGAAGCCGATGCAGTTAGCCGCACATTTCCACGTTCGGCCTCCGGAGTGCACTCCTTAGCAAACTTGTATGCGCGGTTGCATAAGTCTGCAATTCCTAACACATCTTCATCGGTTTCATAAGGAAGACCAATCATAAAGTAGAGCTTTAACCTGCGCCAACCTGCATCAAAGGCCGCTGCAATTGCATCAAAAAGGTCTTGCTCGGTAACATTTTTGTTGATAATGTCTCGCATGCGCTGCGTTCCAGCCTCAGGGGCAAAAGTCAAGCCCCCCTTTTTGCTTCCAGCCGCAAGATGAGCCATCTCAACACCAAACCCGTCAAGACGCTGAGACGGAAGCGAAACCGAGATCCCCCTACCATCAACTGCCGCATCTAGACGTCGCAAAATTTGCTCTATCTGAGAGTGGTCGGTAGAAGAGAGCGACGTTAACGACACCTCATCATAACCTGTGGTAGCAAGTCCACACAATGCAGCCGACACAACGGAATTTGCATCGCGCTCGCGCACAGGTCGATAAGTCATTCCAGCCTGGCAAAATCTGCAGCCGCGCGAACACCCCCGCAAAATCTCAACCGCGAGTCTGTCGTGAATTAGCTCACCATATGGAACTATAGGCAGCGTATTCGGCGACATTGCGTCAAAGTCTTGCAGCACGCGCTTTTTAATTTGTGGAGGAACCCAACTTTGCGTGGGCTCTAAAACTGTGTATTTGTGAGAGGTGTTGTGTGCTGAGTCACCGTGCGCGAAGCCGTCGCGCGAAGGGTCGTCACGCAGCTCATCATGCGAATGGTCGTCGCACGATAAGCCATCGCACAAAGTCCCGTCGCCACAACAAACCCCCGCGTCAACCTCACGATACAACGATGGAACATACACCCCAGGAATTTTTGCAAGCTCCATCACAATTTGTTCGCGCGTCGCACCCTCAAACAACATACGCATGTGAGTTTGCACAAACTCCACAATTACTTGCTCGCCCTCGCCTATCATTATGGCATCAAAAACCTCAGCCATGGGCTCTGGATTATAAGTCGCAGGTCCCCCCGCAACCACCAAAGGGCAGTCCTCACCGCGGTCTTTTGCCAAAAACTCTATTCCAGCTAAGTCGAGAGCCTCCAACACATTGGTATAGCAAAGCTCATGTTGAAGCGTAAAACCAACAACCTGCGAAGCCAAAAGCGGCTCAAACGACTCCATCGAATATAGAGGCACCCCATTTTGCCTCATAAGGTCGCTCATATCTGTCCAAGGTACATACGAACGCTCAGCACATGCACCCTCGATTGAGTTAATTATGCGGTACAAAATTGCATGTCCCTGATTGGGGAGCCCAACCTCATATGTGTCGGGATACACAAGCGTAAACCGGTAGTTTGCATCGGGTTTATATGTTGAGCCAAACTCGTTGTTTATATATCGCGTGGGTTTGTCGCACTTTAAAAGCAGCGGTTCTATTTGCTCCCAAACAGAAGCTGATTTGGTGCCACTCAATTTATTCCACCACGCCCTGAACGCTAGGCACTTGATCCGTGTTTAGCTCAAAGCTTCCAATTCGCTCAATTGGAAATACGCGCCCAGCTTGCATATAAGAATTGATCACGTATCCAATTGCGAGGGTCACAAAGTAGCTAACTCCTATTTTTATAAACCAGCTTAGAAGCGGAAATGCCCTGCATAACATGCGTGTAAATGTGCGCGACGCAAATGCAGACGCAACAATTAACACTGCTTCTGGCACTGTTTGTTTATCGGGAGAAATGCCGTTGGCGCGGCCAATTTCTACCAGCATTTTGAGTTGATTGAGAGTCATTACCGGAAAGTCTGCTCCTGGTGTAAAAAAAATTGCACCTGTAACCGCATTTTCGTATGCAGTACGCTGGGCAATCTGTTTTATTTGAGGCATTTTAGCAAAGTCAAATGCAGTAGCAAACGCGTCTCTAAAATCCGGACAATTTTGCATAATCCAAAATCCTAGTGCTTCAAAAAGTTCGTCGTCTTCAACTGGCTGAGCACCAAAACGTGGAAGTTCAATATCTAATGTGCTGTTAGTTAGAGGGGCTCCCGTCAAATACTTGGGGATAGTTTTTGTTACTACGTCAAATGTCTCCGAAATTGCCTCCGCACACGCATCGGTTGCAATATCAACTAGCTCTCCACCAAAGAATTTTTCTTGACCCAAGAGCTCTTTTGCAATTAAATTTTGTGGGTCTAAAGGAAAGCTTATGACTTCTGCATTTTGCACAGCTACGCCGACGTTTTGAGCAAGCACTACGCACGCAACCTCAGATGCCTCAGCTACCGCTGCAGTTGCCCCCACCCACATAGATGTGTTTGCCAAAATGATAACCAAGTCTGCCTCTGAGTCTACAACGGCAATATCGTCATAAAAAGAGCCTACCGAAAGCTCCACATTATCTGTATTTGGAGTTAATGCGCTGCGCGCTTGGCTTATAAGATTAGAGTCAACACTCTCGTCAACCAAAATTTGAATGCTAATATCTCTATGCAAGTCTGCTGTATCGTCGATTTTTAAAACTGAATCTACAACTGTGTCAAGGTTAATTCCCGCCATTTTTACACGTCCTCTCCCTTTGTTGGTTATATCTACACGCGTTTGTACTATGTCTATATTAACAAAAGCAAACTTGTTTGTTTGCAGCGCAATTGATGAAGAGGTCGTTGTTAACTTTTGTGGTCTTACCCTTATAGTTTATTTTGTTTATTACTTATTGTTCCTAGATAAGCGTAACTTTCCAGACTAATTGCAACATTACAGTTACGGTCCCTGCTCCATGTCTCAAGCTCATGCCTTTAGCGTGGGTTATTCATAAAAGTGTGCCGCCTAGGTGTTATTCTTGGTAGTTGATATAAATTCGTTTTAGGAGGAAAACCTATGCTTGACGCCAGATTTGTGCGCGACAACCTTGATGCAGTTACTAATGCAATGAAGCTACGCAATTTTGATGCTTGGAATCCAGATGCTTTTATAAATCTAGACTCCAAAAGGCGTGAGCTTATCTCAAAGGTAGAAGCATATCAGGCTAAGCGCAATTCTTCGTCAAAAGAAATTGGCAAGCTTATGGGCGCGGGCAAAAAAGACGAGGCGGAGTCTAAAAAAGCTGAGGTCAAAGAAATAAATGCGCAGATAGACACGCTAGGTTCTGAACTTTCCCAAACAGAAGAAGCTCTAAACAAAATTTTGTTGGGAACGCCAAATATTCCACATGAGTCGGTTCCGGCGGGCAAAGACGAGACCGAAAATGTTGAGGTAAGACGCTGGGGCACGCCTAGGGAATTTGATTTTGAAATGAAGCCCCACTGGGATCTTGGTCCAGAGCTTGGGATCATAGATTTTGAACGTGCGGTCAAGATTGCGCAGGCACGTTTTGTTCTTCTCGGCGGAAAAGGTGCCATGCTTGAGCGAGCCCTCATTAATTTTATGATAAACACGCATCTTTCGCGTGGATTTAAAGAGTGGTGGTGTCCGGTTATGGCAAATGCTGAGACACTCACAGGCACAGGTCAGCTCCCTAAGTTTGAAGATGATTTGTTCAAAACAACCGGCGGGCTCTATTTAATTCCAACTGCTGAGGTTGTTTTAACAAACATACATAGAGGCGAAACTCTTGATGAAAAGACTCTTCCACGCAAATATTGTGCATTTACACCATGCTTTAGAGAAGAAGCTGGAAGTGCTGGACGCGACACCCGCGGTCTTATTAGGGTTCATGAATTTGACAAGGTTGAGATGGTCAAGTTTGCAACTCCTGAAACATCTTATGATGAGCTAGAGCTTATGGTTCAAAGCGCAGAAAACATTTTGCAATTGTTAGAGCTTCCATATAGAGTTATAACTCTATGCACAGGCGACATGGGATTTTCTGCAGCCAAAACATACGACCTAGAAGTTTGGCTTCCTTCTTATAACAACTATAAAGAGATTTCGTCTTGCTCTTGTTGTGGAGATTTTCAGGCAAGACGCGCTAGCATCAAATACAAAAAAGCCGATGGACACGGCACCGCGTATCTTCACACCCTTAATGGCTCGGGACTAGCAGTTGGTCGCACTATGGCAGCTATTATCGAAAACTACCAACAAGCAGATGGAACAATCAAAGTTCCTGATGTGCTAGTTCCATATATGAATGGCACAGAGTATATTACTAAAGACGAACTTGCATAAATTTTGCGTGCGTTTGCATAGGCGTGCAGGCACGCATAAACAGCTGAATCTGCAAAACACCCGGAGGCCACGAGCTTGGGTGTTTTTTTATTTAAGCTGTCTTTTAACTGCTTAAGGCAAGCATAGATATTCTATTAACATATTAGTCTAACTGTATCTAGCCTTAACAATGCCTGGCAACTTTAGTACCACTTTTCCTCAAAACCTAGAAAAAAGTGTTAAATTTTTCCGATTTATTCAGCATGTTACTATGCAAAAAGCTTTATTAAGTCACCTGCATTTATTTAGGATTTTTGGATTCTCGAACAAACATTTGAAACTTAAGAAAAACTGGTGCCCCCGGCAGGATTCGAACCTGCGGCACCCGCTTTAGGAGAGCGGTGCTCTATCCCCTGAGCTACGGAGGCACAGGTATTTATTTTATCGCAAACTAACATAGGCGAAAAGTTTGTGTTATGTCAGTTGACAAATTTTGTGCCTGCTCGCCCGCCGGTTTGCATCGGTATACACCGGGTTGCCCCTATTTAGCACCGGTTTGACTCCGTAACAACTAATTCCAATTATTTTTAGCATAATTTAAATGATTAATTTGTTTATCTAAATTATTCTTTTGATTTTCATAGTTGCTAATGCTGTTGTTACAACTCTGAATAGAAGCTTCATTTTGACTAATAAGTTGGTTTAAGCGTGATATCTCTTGTCCAAGCAATGAGAGAATCTCTGACATTTTGGCATCAGAATGAACATCTTTTTCATATCTTTCACGCATAGCATCAATAATTTGTTGTTTGCTGTTTATTCCATCTGCCTTTATGCCATACTGTAACCCATTAAAAGATCTATTCTGGAATCTTGAAATACTCCTAGGGTCAAAACTGCAAGGAATGTTGTCTTTAACACTTTTTACTGCATCGCGACGAATACGATACTCCTCATTTTGATCATTAAGTAAATTAAGCTGAGATTGATATGAAGAAATCTGATTTACGACATTATTGCGCTCAGCTGTTGTATTATTTATTTGTTGTTCAACATTATTATCCATAAAAAAATCCCCTGACTATTAGCTGCTATCATTAGGACTACTACTGCCTACCGCCATTGCTGCTACCTAGCACCACCGCCTCCGTCGCTGCTGCCGCCATCGCCCTCCAAAGATTGCGTAATTGCAGTCGCGATGCCCTGATCAGCCTCTATGTAAGCCTCTTCTGCATTACATAACGAATCAAACAAGTCCCAAACTTCTTCAGAAATATCATTAATATTGCGTGCAATAACATCGTAGGTAGATTTAAACGAAGATCTTCCACTTCCCACCCAGTTTGCCAAAAGTGCGTTTTTGCAATTATCTAGTTCACTCTTTAAATTGCCTATTTGCTCGGCCAGATTTCTTGCGTCAACTTCGGCCTGACCAAATTTTTCTGTCTTTAAGCTTTGGATACTTCCATAATAATCTGCACTCATGCTTATCTCCATCAGTTAAATAAACATCTCAAATATGCAATAAATTTTTTCATGTATGAGCACAAATCTATTGCGCAATGGCAATTTTTACTTTATCTATCTCGTTTCCAGATACATAAAATCCCTGGGTCTCTTCGAGTGGACCTTTAAAAGTTCTCACTTGAGCTGCTGTAACATCAAAGAATTTATGTTCATCTAAGGTGCTAAATACAAAGGCACGCCTGTTTTCTTTTAAATCTTTTAACATGGCAGCAGACGAATATCCCACAGTCGCATCACCAAATCCACTAAACACAACCAAAATTCGCATAGCTGCACATTGTTTAGAAGTCTTTTTAAACATTTCTACTTGATCAGAAATCTCCGAAAAATGTTCTATAGCCTCCAAAGAATTAACAATAGTTATTAGATAGGGCAGATCTTCTAGAGCTTCAAAGCCTTGCACCTTAACCAAATCATGTCTAAACATTGCCTGCTCACATATAAACGACATCATCGGTTCTATATCACCAAAATCGCTGCTATACTCACAAACATATGGTTTATTAGAATACGAAGAAAGCTCTCTATTTAAATCATCTAAAATTCTAACTTCTACACTGCGGTCAAATATTTTTTGCTCAATTTCTGCAAGTAGAGTATTTATAAACAGGACCTTTGAGCTATGATTATTGCCAACTAAACCGAGACTAAACTGCGAGTTTAGATCTATCTTTAGAGGGGCAACTTTAGAATAGCTCATTGCAAAAACCATCTCGTTATTCTCACATTCATAGTTTTTCTCAAGGTAATCTAGAGTCAAATCGTTTGGAACACTTGGAATACGTCTGGCTCTCACATCTCCATGAATAGAACTTTGTGCTGCAACAAACTTCTTCATGTTTTCAACGCGCTCTATTTCTTTTTCGCCATTAAAGCTCAAATAACTTTGGAACTCGTATATATTTTTATCCTTGGAGAAAAGCGCACGTCCTGCGGTTTGTTTTGGTTCCATGCGGCAGCGGTCAAAAACCGCCATGTATTCTGAAGAATCATTGCACACAAAAGCAACATGAGTTGAGAAGTTAGAAATGTACTTATAACCAAATCCAGATGTAGCCGAGTTGGCTATAATAACCGAAATTCCATAAGTTATGCCCTCCCTACACAAAGTTAAGAGCTGATCCTCATATCGCTCGGCATACAACTCCTTAAATACTGCAAAGTTATCTAGTATCAAAAATATATGAGGAAGATCTGTGTGCCCAGCCTCTAGATACGAGGCAAAAGAACTTACGCCAACGGCTAGCTGTTTTTTGCGCCTTATAACAATTTCTTTTGAAAGAAGCGAGAACAAATTCTTTAGCTTCTCGTCTTCTGATGGAATTACAACCCCTCCAACATGGTTGAGTTCTTCAAAATTTTTGAGAATCATAGAGCCAAAGTCGAGTATATAAATTGCAGACTGCAATGGCGTAGAAGTTGACGCAATGCCCTTGATGATAGTCTGCAAAAAGTTAGTCTTTCCTTGCTGACCAGAACCAACAATAAACATATTTGTATTAGCCAAATCAAAATATGCAGGTCCCTGGTATTGATTATCAGGGTCATCATATATGCCAAGTGGGTATCCAAGTTCGCCATTTTTATAAAGTTCGAAGAACTGATCTGGAAACTCAACAACACTAGGCAACGGAGGCAAGCAAATGCTTGCAAGAGGTTGTATGTGTTCCATCAAACAATAAGATGAAACATGTTCTACTATTGCATCAAGCTGCGTTTCTTGAAGCTCATCTTCTTTGCGATTTTTAGTGCGAGCATATACAGGAATACGCTTTCCAGATGGCTCCACTTGATAGATAACAAACTCCTTGGTATCGTCGTTATCTGCGCGTTCTGGAGCTCCACTAAAGCCAGATTGCAAAAGCTCAAATATCTCATTGTTGCCAACTTGAAAATACGCACGACCAGGCTCTTTAATCTCTGAGGCTAAAGGTGATTTAATGACCTCGTTTGAGTCTTCTTTAGACTGAACTTTTAAGCAAAGCTTAAAGCGAGAATTACTCCAAATTTGCTCACTTACCTGTCCCGCAGGTTTTTGAGTTGCCAAAATCAGATGCACACCCAAACTTCTACCAATGCGCGATGCACTAATTAGCTCCTTCATAAATTCTGGCTGTTCAGCCTTTAGCTCGGCAAACTCGTCAACAATTATAATTAAATGAGGAAGAGGCTCGCTAACCTCACCCGCCTTATATTTGAGTATATAGTTGTTTATGTGGTTTACGTCGGCAGCAGCAAAATACTTTTGCCTCTTTTGGAGTTCTGCTTTGATGGATTTTAGAGACCTGTCTATCTCTCGTCCATCGATATTTGTTATGGCGCCCACAAGATGAGGAAGATTTCTAAATTGATTGACCATGCCTCCACCCTTGAAGTCGATGATCACAAAACCGACCTCGTATGGATGATAAAGAGTTGCCATAGACAAGATATATGTTTGTAGTATTTCGGATTTTCCAGAACCAGTTGTTCCTGCAACTAGTCCGTGTGGTCCGTGAGCTTTGTCGCTTAGGTCTAGATTTATGGTCTTGCTTTTTGTAACACCAATAGGAGCAGCCATAGATTTATGTATTGCCGACTCCGCCCATCGCTTAGACAAATCCAAATCGTCTGCGGCAATAATGTCGAGCATTTCAAACATAGTGAGGCTCTTTGTGAGTGAACCCTCTAGGGTGACCTCTTCGCAATATACGGGGGCTAGCCTTTGCGATATTGCCAACGCATCATTTTCGTCTATTGCTTCATAAACAAAATTAACCTCATCTGTTTTGCCAGACCTGTCAACCAAAACTCCCTCATTTTCTGTGCGATCTAGTGCAATTAGCCAGTTGCAGCCCTGTGGCAAGTGCTCTTTAAAATACTCAAAGAATACAAATGTAACCCCTAGGTCTGCGGCATGATCTATAAACTGACTGAGCGGGTGATTTTTTAGTCCACACTCATCAATTACAAAAATAACTAGATGAGGAAGTTTGCTTACCTCTTTTGTTTCCCTAAAAGAAATCAACTTGTAGAGATACTCAAAAATTATATTTTTGCTCTCATCATCGCAAACTATATTTCTGCAATTAAGTTCCTCATTTTGAACATGAGGCATATTTCTTGCCCAATAGATTGCAGGCAAGTTTTGATTTTCTACCACAAAAAACACTTTTACATCATTTTGATATTGGCGCAAACATATATCTATAACCATTGTTTTTAAGATGGCACGAGTTTTGCTATACGCACCCACAACTCCAATAGCTCCTGCCAAATGCGCTGGCACAACGATAGGAGCGTTGCTTATGCATTGATATTTTTCGCTTACTTTAAGAGGCAGAGCTGCCAGTTCATCTACTTCTAAAGATTCTTTATCTTTATACTTAATCTTGCGAGACGACTCCCGCGCTCCAATTCCTAAGCGAACATCCAAAAAATCCTCGTCGCTAGAATATCTTTCAAACAAATCACCCGAGAACTGATCTACCATCTGAGCTTCTTTTTCTAAAGATGGATAAATATTGTTGAGTATTCTTAGCTCTTTAGCTCGCTCTTCTTCAATTTCTGTTTTCTTATTCTCTAAATAATTTGAGTACTTCTCTTTGCGCTCTCTAACCTCTTTTTTAAAACCTCTGCGGTCGTTTATAATTCCTAGAACCGAGGTTAGAATACCAATGCCAATCATCGCCGCGCTAAGAATAACAAACGAACCTCCAGACTGCATTAGAGTGCTGCGCAAAACAACCGTAATCACAAGCATTGCAACAGCCGGAAGAAGCTGCAATATAATATTTCCTTTTGGTTTTTGAGGCTTTGATGGAGGATCTAAGATAGTGATATCATCTGTGTCTACTTTAGACAAAATGCGAGTATTTCTATTAAACCTAGGATATTCACTTCCCTTGCACTCGCTTCTCACGTCATAGCAATTAATGCCCGAAAAAACAATGTCGGCGGTTTTTGCAAAATATAGCTTTTCGTTTGTGTAATAAAAATAAAAGTTGGCGATTGAAAAAAAGCTCTTATCTTGCAAACGTCTAGGAGCTTTTAGTTTAAGACCATTAAAACGAACACCATAGCGAGTTTTTTCTTCTTTTAAAACAAATGACGTTCCCTCTCTATATAAACACACAAGATCTCCCTCGGTATATTGACCATTTAAAATTAAGTTTGCATTTGGCAAACCACCAATAGACAAGTTATTAGTTTGCGACAAATCTACATAGCGATTAAAAGAGCTATTCTCTCTATTAAAATCTATAGAAAACGACATTTGGAACAAAGAAACATTTGAATGAAAATATCTAATATCCAAAGTATCGCCATGTTTTAGCTTCTTAAATGCAAGTTTTTGCACATCGTCCGAGCTAAAATACACTTCTTCAGAACACTTAACCACCCACTGCGAATTATCTTGCCTAGAAAACTCCAGCTCAAAAGGCGCAAAAAACTGCTCTTTTCTAAACCTAAAATCGCAGCGCTTTGTGGTTCCTGCACGCACAATGGAGGCGTCGGCACTTAGTTCTATCTCTCTAAATACGTTATGTCCATTCAATACAACTATATAGTCGTTTCTCATTTTTATCTCCTATTCAGTTATATTGATAATTGAGCCATTCATAATTCCGCTTTGCGCTAGGGTCTTTTGTCCATGCAATAAAACCACTGGGTTTTCTGCTTTAACATACAAACTAGTTGGGTCATCTGTATCAATTCCCAAGTTATATGCTTGGTTTAGACCCTCAAGCAACTCTTTTGCAGTTATATCTAAGGGGATATCCAAATCAAAACATTTGGATCTCTTAACTAAATTAACTATTATTGTGGCCCGCTGCTCCATATAAAACTCTCCCCCTTAACAAATAAAACCAACTAAATAACCAAAGCTATGCAAATTTAGAAGATCAAAAATATTTGCATTTTGGCATGTTTGTTCAAACTCTACGTATCCGTCGAGCACAATTTTTGTGCTTAAGTTTGCGTCTTTAAAGGCATTGGGAGCGTCTTTGATAAATTTATTGCAGATAAATAAACACTTATCTGCGCTAGCTGCACCCAAGTTATCCATAAATTTGCAAGTTTTGTAGTATGAATATTTATCTTGATTAACAGTTATAACCACTTTATCTGCAAGCGCAAATAGAGCATTTTTGTCTGTATTAAATACCGAATCGGTGCTAACAACTATATAGTCATATTTCCCAGATTCTTTTGCAGACTTAATAAATTCAGAGTAGTAACTAAAGTCAATTCCAAAATAAAGCAGATTTTGCTGAAGAGGGGGCAAGTAGTCAAAACAATCGCTGGCTATAAACCTTGACATCTGCTCATATTTATAACCATTCGCACGTCCCATCTCGCTTATCATTTCTGATGAAGCAGACACCACGTTGTTAATCAAATATCCAAAACTCGAAATATACTCAGCTTCTACAAAAAGCACCCTCTTATATGTTTCTTGCAAAAAGGCAGCAAATGCTGCAGCACAAGTTGTTGAACCGCTTCCACCTATTGGGGAATAAAATAAAAAGACCTCAGTGCTCTGCGCACTAGCTAGCTGCGGCTTTAGGCAATCGCTTGCGCTAATTGCTTTGTTAAACAAAAAGTTGAGATTTGTGTACTTGAATGTAAAATCTGCATCGAGCCTAGTTGTTCCACTTGTATTTTGGCTCTCCGTGAGAACAAACAAATGTTTTGTATTTTGCTTGTGCAAGTCTTCTGTATAAAAGCTTTCTGCAACAAACAAAATCTCTATATCGTGCGGAGTAGAGAAAAATTCCTCAGCATACTCATTGCTGGTAATTACTTCCAAATCTATGCCAGACCTAAGTTCTTCCAAAAATTTTGATTCTAGGGGAATAATGTAGTCGGTGTCTGGGTCGGCCAAAACAATTAAAGGTTTAGTCATGTCTATGACTCCTTTTTAACAATATATCCAACATCAGCCAAGCGCAGCTGTGCTCCTTCTATTAGTTCTTTTGTTGAATTAGAAGCCATGCGCTCTTGATCTACAAATGTTCCATTTGCGCTGCCTAAGTCGGTTACAAACAACTTGCCATTTCTTAGTGAAAGTTTGCAGTGCATGCGGCTAATAGCGGAGCTAGACGTAATTACACAATCAGCCTTTGAGTTGCTTCTGCCCAAGACTGTCTCGGGTTTTTGCAAGCTAATTATGCTTGGCAGAGAGCTCCCCTGCGCTAGCAATACAAAGTTATTTGCGTCCTCCACACTACCTGATGAGGCGCTGCCTGAGTATGCATTTTCTAAGAGTTTTGCCTTGCGAACTTGGGTTATTGGAACAGCTCCCCAGTTAATGCTTCCACCATTAAGAGTTACTATCAGGTCATTAAGCGTACATGTTTTTCCATCAATAAGATGGGCTTGCAAATCGCTAAACATACCAGAAGCCTGTGGACAAGACTGTATACATTCTAAAACAAGCGCGCATACCTTGTCGCAAATCTCAGATGTATTTGCTCCCAATATAGGATAAGTTAGCGGCAGATAAACCAACTTTGTATGCATGGAATTTATGTCTACATAAATGGATTTTGGGGTAAGCACTACGTTTTTCATGCTCAAAAAACCGTTGTCTTCTATAGCCAAAAGACCATAAATGATATTTAAGATTACATTTCTAAACTGCTCTTGCCCAAAGTTGGCAACACACTCTTTTAGTGATCTATAGCCCTTCGTAAAATAGTGAAGCTTTATCTTTCCATTCCAGCGCGACTTTGCACAAGGCAACAAACAGTCAATATCTTGGCTTGTAAAGACCTTAAAACTTGTTCCATAAAATAAGCTCTCATCTTCTAAAATATAAGAAATACTGCCTATTGTGTGTATCTCCTGAATAGAAAATTGACTAAGCATTGAGTTGCTCCTCACTAGGTAAAATTGCAAATTTAGAAGAGCAAATACTCACCATGAGAAATACCGTATCTGTGCCAAGCAAAATTTCGTCCCCAGCATAAAGCTTGGTTGGTTTGTCTTCTTTTAGATAGTCCCTTTGATCTTGGGGCAATGCAACAACTTCTATTTCTAGATCTTTATGTCTGACCTTAGTTCCATATAAAGAGTCAAGATCCTCAATATAAAAACTATCTTTGTCCCAAAATATGCGCGCGTGTTTTCTTGAAACCGTAGTGCCCACCTCGTTGATAGCATTTGCAAATGTGCTGGCGCGCCCTATAATGAGCCCATCGCTATCTTTGCTTAAAAAATAGTGATTGGTTCCAATCGCATCTCCATATTTTCTAATCAAAGCAAAATTGGAATGAACTTGTTCTTCGGGTTCCTCGTCAAGCAAGCCTGTGCAAAAATCTATACCCAAGTCGTGATATTCGAGCTTTTCTACAAACAATGCGTAGGCACACCTTGGATCACCATAAAATCCAGTTAAAACAAACAAAAGCATGATTGGAAAAACATAGCGCCTAAAGGGAAGATTGCGCGTGGCGAGAATATCATTTAGGGCATTTTCAAAGATATATGCATCAAAGCCAAATGTCGATAAGGATTTACACATTTGCAAAACTCCCGTTGAAACAAGATATTTAACGATATGTTCTTCCCCAAGTCCGCGCTGCTTAATATACGCAAGCAAATCACAAGTTGCTCGATAAGGCGATTCAAAAAGCGAAGCATCTAGGGAATGTGGATTTTTTTGTATAATCTCGCGCGTTCTAAATGTAGGCGTGCGCAAGACTCTTGCATAGGGTGTCCTGCCTTTAGAGTCGGGATTATCTTTTGCAAGCAAACAATAATCTATGCCATCGTATTTGCGAAGACCAGCCAAATCACTTGCTATCTTGTATAAAACGCCACAGGGAGTTGCTTCCATTTCGGTTCTTTCGCTATCTAAAAAACACTAAACTGCGAAGATGAACTATCTGTGACTCTAAACACAAAATCCTCATCGGCTAAGGTTATTGTTTGTCCATCTATAATTTCTTTGGAGTTTCCTGTTGGGATTGTTTCGTTATCGATGGCAGTCTTATTGGTTGAGCCCAAAACCGTGAGCATATATATTTGATCGTTAATATCAGACTTGCTGATTTCTATGTGTTTTCTGCTTATAGCACTATTGCCACTAATTTTGCAGTCTGCAGCTGAGCCTTTTCCTATTATCGAAGGCAACGACAACTCATACGTCTCTCCAGTTTTTGCTCGAACTAGTTGTATTTTAGGGGGCTTTCGATAATTCAAAACAGTTGTATATTCGTCTCCTGTTTGAGGATCTTGGTTCAAAACGGATGTATAACTTTCATCGTCATAGCTGTTTGCCGTGTCCTGTGTGATAACATTTTGAGAGGGAAGCTCTGAGTGAGAAGGTATCACTGCGTTAGAGGGAACCTCTGAACTAGGAGCAGGGCCTGACGTTTGAACACTAGCTAAAGAAGCTCCACAACGCATGCAAAATTTTTGATCATCATCTGCTGGAGTGCCACACTTTGAACATACCTTAATATTTCCCACATTGACATTAGTACTCTCGCCAGCATTTATACTTTGTACATTAGAACCAACCCCGTTGTTAGATAATGGTGTTCCGCAATGCATACAAAATTTTTGGCTCGTGCTATCAGCTGGAGTGCCACAACTTTGACAAACCAGCGCGTGCTTCTGTTGATTTTTTCCAAAAAACATTTTTCAAACTCGATTCTTAAAACACAAGCGGCACAAAAATTTATATGCACGCGTACTAAGTTAAATGCAAAAAATATAATTGCCGCCTAATTAACTCTTTAGACAACTAGCTATATCACCTATTGAAGAGCTTCTTCCTCGTCTTCTTCCTCATCTTCATCCTGCTTCCTGCGCTTAATAATGAAGAATATGATTGTTCCTATTGCTCCTAAGACTATAATTGCACCAGCAATTACCCATGGAAGATGCAGCTCTAAAACATTAGTAGTTACATGAAAACCACCTATATTTGCACTGCCAACTCTTCCTGCATAATCTGTTGCATTTATTTGAAGATTTCTGCCAGTAAACGATTGTGCAGGTACCTCAAACGTATAAGTATCATTTGCTTCTCGATTTAGCTCGACCGCTTGGTTATCCAGAGTTGCCTGAACATCTTGAATTCCAATATTTTCAATAACGCTAAACGAGGCCTGCAACAATTCTTGATCATAAGTAGCTCCGTCTTCAATATTTAGACCGCTGATTATAGGATCCGTTGTATCCAAAATAAATTGAACACTTGCATTAGACAATTCTTTTGAAGTACGATTGTAGTATTCAGAACTATCGTTTGTGTTTGTTGCCCTATCTTGAGAGTCAGCAGATACATAGTAGTTGCCATCTTGCTTGAAATTGCCAGAGGATACTGTATATGTATATAGAGACCAGCCATTTGAGTCACCCTCAGACGACGTTGTCTCAGCAATTGAATATCCCGTAGTTTGAGGTGTTTCGTTTAATGTTAGGGTTTCTGTAGAAACTCCTCTAGTGATAGTTACTCCATGATTTTGCGACTCACAACCACTTACATTTATCTCCTCCAAAATAATATCTTGTGGATGTGTGAGATAACCATTATTAGCCTTATATGCCTGTTCATCTACAATTCTAAAGTTTGAACCATAGCGATTAACAGAAAATGTTATTGAGTTTGTTGCAGAGTTTCCTGCTAGATCTTGCAAGGTCGCATTGATTGTATAGATATCGTCGTGATCAGAATCGTGTGTGAAGTTCGCATATTTAACTATCTGACCATTTGCTTCTGCGGATGTAGAAAGATTATAAGACACAACTCCATTCTTGGTGCCAGATAAAGTATAAGACATGCCATTAGAATTAAAGTTTGCCTCGTCAAAAAACATTATTTGTGGCTCAACCGTGCCATTATAAGCATGGTTGTTTTCTACACCAACAAACATGATTGTTGGTGGTGTGAGGTCAATAACAAACTCTCCTGATGTATAACCACCAAGCGCGTTGCCTGCCAAATCCTGGCCAGAAATTGACAAGTTGTAAACTCCACCAGTTGTATACCTTATTGTGATTGTGTGTTCATCTCCATTGGATGTCCAAGAGCCAATCTGCCCTGTTGTGTCAATTGATATGAGGCTAGGGTCAAAATTGTGCTCGGTTATAACCACAGTAGCAGTTCTAGCGGCGTTAAAATATTTGCCATTCTGATAGTTGTTGTTGTCAAAAGAAACAGAAACTGTAGGTGCTGTATTGTCAATTGTAAATGTGCCTAGCTCAGCAGTTCCAACATTTTTTGCTGGGTCAACCACTTTAGCGCTTAGACTATAGTGTCCGTCTTCAGCAAAAGTTTCTGTATAGTTGTATTTGCCCAAATTTGGATCGCCGCCAAAATAACTTACAGGATCTGTCCAAGAGCTTTGGCCTGCACTGGCATCTCCAGAAACCTTGTTTACCGTGATTATTGTTTGATCCGGTTCATAAGTTTTTAGATATCTGAAGTTAAGCTCATCTACATCTAAAACAACAGACTTAGAACCGGTATAATACTCTCCTTCATTTGCGCCGCTAAAAGACAAAACTGGGGCAAGTGTATCTTTAACTAAGTTTGTTGGATAAATGTCTTCATTGTTAATTGATGTATTTGAGTTGCTTGATTTTGTAACATCAATTACCGTTCCGTTGGGAGATATATTCCAAGTTCTAACATTTTGAGCAACATCTTTTGAGTTAAGGATGATATCTCTGTTGAACTCATACCCGTCGTTTAGATATACGGTTATGCTGTGTTCTTTTGCACCAACCTCAACATTGTTTTCGATGTAGTAGTGCTGATCAGAATTTCCGAGCGAAATTGCTTGTAAGCCAATACTATCTTTAATAGTAACTGTTAGCGCTACGTTGCTATTCCAAAATTGAATATTTTGCTTGTTATATTCATTTATTCTTCTAATAGCAATATTTGCATCAGAAATTGTGGGGGCTGTTAAGTCTACAGTAAATGATGTGCCATCAATATCTTTGTCATTTTTATCTTTTGTGGAGAGGTTTCCGCCAGATTTGGCTTTGTCTGGAGCTGTTCCATTATTGCCATATTTGTAGGTTGACTTATTTTTAGCTAAATCAATGGCACATAGCTCAATCGTATTATTGGCGGACTCTTTATAAGTTATCGTTGTTGTCCAAGTGGTTATTCCCTTGTCGTCTATATCACCTTTGACCCAGCTTGAGGTCCATGTTGTGCCATTGCCTGTGATTTGTGTGTTGTCGGCATCAAAATCTACATCTTTAACAACAACAGTTGCGGTTAGTTCTTTTGCTCCTTCTGTTGCATCTCCCGATAGGTTGTTAAAGTAGTCGACTCCATTAAACTTAGCTTTATGCTCTTGGTCTAGAGTAACTTCTATGTCTGGGCTAGTTGTATCAACCGTAAACTTTGTGCCTGTAAGGCTTGTGCCCTTTGCATCTTTTGTGCTTGTAGAATCTTGAGTGTTACTGCCATATTGATAAGCACATTCATTTCCAGCTTTATCTTTTGCTCTCACAGTAATGGCTTGGTCGTGTCCCTCTTCAAGAGTTACAGTTGCTTTGTAACCGTCATCGGTCTTTTGCCAAGTAACTCCTTTCTCATTTCCATTAACTAAAACTTTGCTGTTGTCGGTACTAAAGTGCTGATCTTTTGCAACAATGGTTGCCACAGGGCAGTCGTTAAAATAATCAACTCCATCTTTTGTTGCTATCAAATTTTTGTCAAAAGACACGTTTACTGTTGGATTTGTTTTATCAACAACAACTGTTTTGTCATATTCATCAATGATGCTTTTACCGCTTTGCAAAACTACTTTAGTTTTAAATGAATACTCTTGTTCAGCATCTAGCGAATAGGTGCTATACCAAGTTGTTTTGTTTGGATCGGTTGGATCTTGCGTCCATCCCTCTTTTTGTGTTGCATCTGTTGTTACTGAACTTTTGTTGGTATCAAGATGAGCTTTTTGAACTTTAACTGTTGCCACCACGTCATCAGAATTAAAATACACTGAACTGCTGTCTTTAAAAACAGGCTCTTTACTAAAGTCATAAGAGACAATATATTCATCTGCATCTATAGCAAATATAAGTGACTCACTAGATTCATTGCCAGATTTATCTTTTGCGCTCACGGTTAAAGTATGTTTGGTATATTCATCGCTGGGTGCAGAAATTTGTGTTTTGCCATCGTTCCAATCTAGGCTTGTTTGTTCTTCATCGTCAAGAGTGACTTTAACGGAGTCGCTATCTAGATTGCTCTCGTCTATGCTTATGTCAAATTTTGTTCCCGCGGGGTAAAATTTGGTTCCCTCGTCGTCTGTGCTAGTTAATTGTTGATCAGATGAAATTGAAATGTTAGGGGCAGTGTTGTCAATCACTGCAGTATATGTATAGTCTTCTCCACTGGTGTCTCCAACATTGTCAAGCAAAGTAACTACGAGCTTTTTTACTCCCGCAGTGTTAAAAACAGAACTATATATATAGCTTCCTGTGTCATCGCTAAGTGTCCAGCTGCCACTTTCTCCATCGGTTGTAACCTTAACTTTATCAGCATCAAAGTCTGCTTTAGCAATGCTTGCTTGAACGGTTACTTCCCCATCAAAGTAATTGAACTTATGTCCTGGGTTTTCACTGTCTTCCTCGGTGCAAGCCGCCTCTTGGCTTGTAGTAAAAGTTACATCTGTGCCATCTTTTCTCCATGCAAATGAGATAGATGGAACAGACGAAACAACCAGAGCAATACTTAATGCACATAGAAGAACACGCCTAGGAATTATAGTGTATGGTTCTTCAATTACATGCGCTCCTGCAGGCTTTCTTCTAAACCCCCTACTTAACCAGTTCATACGTTGACCTCTCTTGGAATACTGCACTTTTCCAACATTTGCTTTTAGTTTTTGCTTTTTTGCTCATTTCAACAAATCAATTTGACTATTTACGATTACATAGCTTTCAACCACCTCAAAATCAAACTCACTGTTTAATATTTCATTTATGACTTGAGTATCTGAGTCTTGATTTTCAAGATTGTTTGTATTCATATCCCGATTTTGATTTGCAAAATCTCCTGTAGTTGTATATCCAGAACTTGAAAAAAGCTCTTGGCTTGTCTTTTTCTTTTGTGCAGGCTGAACCTGCGATGCGCAAACATTTAGTGCGCCTTTGCTAGCCTTGTTGGTCTTGCTAGCTTTGCGGGATATTTTAGAAAGCTTTGCTTTATTGCTGTCTTGGGTAAAAATATCTATTGGCTTGTTGTTAGATGTTTTTCTAACCCCTCTTCTAGAACCAGATCCAAAATTTTTTGCCCTGCTTTCTATATCTTGTTGTTTTGCTTTCCCCGATAAATCATCCATAACGCCTCTAATGTCTTGACGCATAAAATAAATCAGTCCCCAAACAACAAATGCGATAAACGCACCTATCATCAAAAAGCCTAGGTAGTAAAATATTGCTTGCGCTGTCATTAGATAGCCCCCTGTGTCTCAATAGAGGAACTACTACCATTTGCGGCCTCATTCTCTTTGGCTACAGCCCAAATCGCACTGCCCTCAAACACTTTTTTAATAACATTTTCAACATTGCTTTGTTGGTTGAGAATCTCGTTATATATGGTTTCGCGATCTGGATAGAGGTTTGAATCCGACTCCATAGACTTAGTTAGCGATATAACTTTTTCGAGCATAGATTGAGCATCATACTGCGTTAGAAATGGAGAACTATTTTCTTCAGAATAGGGAAGATCACGCAGCGTTCTCAAATTTGCACCATCTGATGCAGCCATAAACCTCATAATCATTTGATATAAGGTAAGTCTAGCCATTGGAAAATCACTCTCAGAAAGAGTATCGAGTGCTGGATCTAGAGCATTCCAAAAATCTCTATAAGTGTCGTCCATATCTTGCCACTGATTTTTTTGGCTAATGCTATAAAACATGCTCACGGTATATAGAACATTTGCAGCATTGCGCTCTTTTTCTGGAAGATCGCAAGGCTTTCCTGCTTCGGTTAGCTCATCATAACTAGTGATAGCCTTATTGAACCACTCTCCAGCATATTGCCCACCCTTAATCTCCCAATCTCCGCTTGTAGAACTGTCATCCCCTGGATTGTAACTACCAAAATACAGCATCCCAACTTTGTAACACAAAGACGCATAACTTTTGGAGTTTTCGATATCTGCCTGATGATTTCTCATCAATGTTTTCCACTGATTTTCCTCGGTATCTGTAAAAGTGTCATCTTGACCAAAGGCGTCTACTATGCTGCTATATGGAGTTATGTCGGACGGCTCAATTTCTATTGCTGCAAGGTAATAATTTATTGCCTCTTCAGAAGTTGAGGCAGTTTGCGCAGCACGAATATTTTCGTCATAACTAGAGCTCTTTAAAAATCCGCTTATTACAAAAGAGGCAATTGCTAGCACTAGGGATACAAGTGCAAAGATGAAAATTCTAACGAACTTTTTAACCTTGGCTTCTTGAACCTGACGATATGCTTTGGTTAATTTTGTATAGTGCTCCAGATCGTAGCGCATCTCCAAGCAAGACTGATATCTATTGTTTGGATCTAACTGAGTGGCCTTTTCTATAATGTGCTCTAGTCCCTCAGACAAACTCGGATTAATTTGTCGGATTGGACGAATAACTGTATCTTCTAGAGGATTTCTGCCTGTTACAAGCCTGTGTAGCGTAACTCCTAAAGAATAAATATCTGTTCTAACATCGGATTGAACATTCTCACTAAACTGCTCGGGTGCAGCATATCCGCGTGTTCCTAGAACCTGCGTGTCGTAACTTCTGTCTTCTTTGTATTCCCTAGCTATGCCAAAGTCAATTAACTTAACCGTGTTGTCGTCACGCAAAATGATGTTTGCTGGTTTCATATCTCGATAGATAATTGGCTTGTCTTGAGAATGAAGGTACTGCAAAACATCACACAGTTGTATGCCCCAATCAACAACGTCGACCTCAGGCATTGGATGACCCAAAGACTTTAGAGTTTTGTCTAAAGACTCACCCTCAACATAGTCCATAATTACGAAGATAGTTTTGCCATCCTCGATGATGTCAACAATACGTGGCAGTGCTGGATGATCGAGCCTTTTCATCAAGTTTGCTTCGGCTATTAAACTTTGAATTACAACCTCATTGTTGGCATCTTTTGCAGTTCTACCAATTTCTTTTGCAGCCCAAAGTTTGTTAAGCCTCAAATCTTGAACAAGCCAAACGCGAGACATCCCTCCCTCGCCTGCAAGCCTCAAGACCTCGTATTTGCCATCTATTACGTCTCCGAGCTTAGCCATTTTGCGCGACCTCGTCTAAGTCAAGAGCAGTAGTTTGCTCATCGTCGCTTAGTATGGACGTTGGCTCGTCGCAAGACTCTTGGGAAGCCTCTAAGATAGGGGTGCCTTGGTCGTCGCCTGTGTCTAGTATGGTTGTGCCTTGGTCGTTATTATCATCAAAAATGCTTGTTGCTTGGTCGTCTCCCTCATCATGAACTGTGCCTATAACAGAAGTTCCCTGCTCGCCATCAAAATTGCGCATTGCTTGAGAAGGCCATTGCTTATCTAGCTTAGAGAGCTGCACAAATACAACAGTAATGTTGTCTTGGCTTCCATTTGCAAGACTTGAATTTACAAGCTTATCGCACACAGATCTAATGGCATTATTGTTGGTTTGCAAGACTTCTCTAAATGAGTTAGCCATAAACGTTTCGTCTAGACTACGATAAAGTCCGTCACAACATAAAACAAAGGCATCCTCAGGCAAACAGTTGCCCATATAAAATTCAGGCTTTATCTGCTTTTTTGTGCCAATAGCTTGCAATAATACATTTTTTTGAGGATGATTTGTAGCTTCTTGCTCAGTGATTGCATTATTGTCTAGCTTTTGCTGAATCAATGTTTGATCTTTTGTTAAGAGTGAGTGCGAGTCTTTTGAAATTCTATAAATTCTGCAATCGCCCACATGTGCTATGATGTACGAATTTTGACAAACTAACAATGCTGAACATGTTGTGCCTAAGTTACTTTGCTGCTCGCATCCATAAGAATATATTGCGCTATTTGCATTGTTGATTAGTTGCGTCCATATTCGTTGCAAATTTGATAAATCGGCATAGCAATTTTTTGTATTATTTTTTAGATAAGATAAACAAGATTCGTCAAACCATTTTATAAATGAATTAACAACAGTAGTGCTTGCAAGCTCGCCTAATGATAAGCCTCCCACCCCATCACAAATTACAGCAAGTATTACCTCGCCAACAGATGTTTTGGCAACTTTTATGCAGCAGGCATCTTGATTTACTTGTTTTTTGGTACCAATATTTGTGGAAGCTGCTACTAGAGCCATTTTGCATCCCTTTTTCTTGTGCGTTTTTATACAAGCACGCTATAAAAATGTACACGTTTTGATATCGCTTTTATGTGGAGTTATTTTACATATAATCAACACATATACGGCAAAAAATTGTGCTATACGGCAAAAATTAAGCTATAAAGCACATAAATAGGCATCTAACTCGTGCAAATTTGTACAAATTCTCCCTGTATCAAAAAGTGTACCTTTTTAGTGCGTTGCAAAATATGAATTGTATGATTTTAGTAGCATGCAGCTTCTGCGATTTTTAAGATTTCCTTAGATTTTTTTGAAGACAGTTGTAAGAGAAAACTGTATTTCATTTGAACTGTTCGCAAACCCTTTTTATAGCAGTGAGAAAATTGCGAAATTAGAAGGTTGAGTAGCGAATATTCATTCCAGCAATAACACTCTAAAAGAACATGACTTATAGAGAAGAAGTGATGAGAAAACTATGGCATGATAAAGCATGGGAGAAATACTCGTAGCTCTATCATGCGCATGAAATGTAATTGTTATACGTTAAATCTATTTAGAATTTTTCTTTTTCTCTGCAGCACGCCATCTAGCAGATGAACGTTCTATTCTTTTATATCCAATCAGCTCTTTGGTAAGTCCTGCATCGGTAAAAATTTGTAGTGGCTTGTCGCCTTTTTTGTATCTCTCTAGAAATTCTTGCTTGAACTTATCAGAATATCTAATTTGAATTTCTGTAACATTTTCAACAGCATCTAGAGAAAGTAGGTATTTGCGTTCTTTTTTAGTAAATTTGCCGTTTTTCATTTCCCCGTCCTCATAAACTCGTTGGTTAACAAATTTTAAGTTTTCTTTTGTTTAAATCGTAATACCTAAGTCTTAAATTTATCTGAATTTTACAAATCTACCGTGAGGGGGGGGTAATAAGAATATTATACAACCCGTGTCTTAGAAGATAGATTTTGTTTTTCAAATGAAAAGCTTGCTTTTTATGGAGCCAACGAGGGGACTCGAACCCCTGACCTGCTGATTACGAATCAGCTGCTCTACCACCTGAGCCACGTTGGCACTTTACGACTTTGATATTATCTTGCTTTTTTCTAAAGCAACTTAAAGTATATCTAAATTATTGAAATTATTTGCCTAATCTCGGTGTTTGACAGGCCAGAATAACCAGAATAGTAAAAGCAGAAATCCTAGTGAACGCGAACAGCACAATTAGCGCATAAATACGAAGCTCCTCGATCTTGGA
>CAVLCC010000007.1:0-55379 GCA_963661535.1 Senegalimassilia sp. | reverse complement strand
TGGTGATAGTTGCATGATGTATTGTTTCTTACCCACACAAACTCACGAAGACTCACATAATGCATATTATTTGTTTATACAAAATAGGGGCTGTACCTTTTGACACAGCCCCCTTTGTTTTTACTTATAGCTTAAGACATTTCGCTTAAAGTCTTACAGCTCCTCCACTATGCACTCATGCGCCTTTGTTTTGGGATCCCATGCAATTCCTACTACTAGGGGTGGCTGCGCGCAATAATCATTTCAACCAAAAATGCGGAGTATGAAACACATTCACACTCCGCAAATCTTAAAATATCGTGAATCCTCAGCGTGTAGCTCAACGCTTGAAGCTCGCCCAAAACTCAAACCAAAACCTTCTTACGATCCGCGCCTGCCAAGCCGTCGCGCCTACGAGCCGAGCTTCCAACGCTTGTGAGCTCAACCGCCCGCCAAGCCAACTACAAATCGCTTCCAATATCCAAATCTTCTAGTGATACAAGCTCAGGTCCACTAGAATCGTGTCCCATATTCTCAATATAATACTTGCCATCTGAGTCAATATCAACCAACACATGCGACCCTGGAACCACTTTGCCATCCACAATCGCTGTTGCCACAAGGTCAATAACGTCTCGCTGGATAAGTCTCTTGAGTGGACGCGCTCCAAATACTGGATCGAGCCCGTCAATAGAAAGCTGATCCATGGCAGCAGGAGAAATCTCAAGCGAAATTCTTTGCTGCTCAAGACGCTTGCGCACATCTTGTAGCTGCAGAGCAACAATCTTATCGAGAACTTCCATTCCCAAGGGCTCAAATGTGATGATATCATCAATCCTGTTAATAAACTCCGGCTTAAACGTAAGCTTAAGCGCGGCATCTATTGCTCGTTCGCCATTTTCTTCGTCACCCGACTCCGCCATTTCTCTAATTGCCACCGACGCAGCATTGCTGGTCATGATGATAATCGAGTTGCTGAAGTTTACAACGCGACCTTGTCCATCTGTTAGGCGACCATCATCTAGCACTTGGAGAAGCACGTTAAATACATCGGGGTGAGCCTTCTCAATTTCGTCTAGCAAAATCACAGAATACGGACGCCTGCGAACAGCCTCAGTTAGCTGACCACCCTCGTCATATCCCACGTATCCTGGAGGGGCTCCTATCAAACGCTGAACGCTAAACTTCTCCATATATTCAGACATATCAATGCGCACGAGCGACTTCTCATCATCAAAAAGACACTGTGCCAAAGCCTTGGCTAGTTCGGTTTTGCCAACACCTGTAGGGCCTAAGAACAAGAAAGTTCCTATAGGCTTGTTGGGGTCGGCCAAACCCGTGCGACTACGCCTAATTGCACCCGCAACAGCCGAAACCGCCTTGTCTTGCCCAACAACACGTTTGTGCAGGTCTGCCTCAAGGTTGCGAATTTTCTCGAGCTCACCCTCCATCATTTTGCGAACAGGTATTCCAGTCCACTCCGAGACAACTTCTGCTATCTCGTTTTCGGTCACCTCTTCTTTTAAGATGGAGCCTTTAGCTTGCTTGTCTTCTAGCTGACTTGTTGCCAGCTCCAGCTGCGACTGCAACTGCGGAATAGTTCCATACTTTAGCTCAGACGCACGGTTTAGCTCGCCGTCTCTAATTGCGTGATCGTACTCAACCTTTGTCTCGTCAATTTGCGACTTAAGCTGCTGAACGCGACCAATCACATCTCTCTCGTTTGCCCAAGAAGCCTTCATTGAATCGAGCTTCTCACGTGTTTGCGACATATTTTGGCGCAAAGTCTGGAGCCTCTCGGCCGAAACCTCGTCTGTCTCCTTCATCAAAGCCTGCTCCTCGATTTGCATTTGAGTGAGCTGTCTGTCTACGGTATCTATATCGCTAGGCATTGAGTCAAGTTCTATGCGCAAACGACTTGCCGCCTCGTCCATAAGATCAATTGCCTTATCTGGCAAAAACCTGTCAGATATATAGCGGTTTGAAAGCTCCGCAGCAGACACAAGCGCGTTGTCGGTAATGCGAACCCCGTGATGGATTTCGTACTTTTCTTTTAAGCCCCTCAATATGGCAAGGGTGTCCTCGACCGTAGGCTCATTTACCATTACGGGTTGAAACCTACGCGCAAGCGCCGAGTCTTTCTCTATATATTTGCGATACTCATCTAGAGTAGTTGCACCAATTGTGTGCAGAGTTCCCCTAGCAAGAGATGGCTTTAGCATGTTGCGTGCGTCCATTGCGCCCTCGCCAGTAGCTCCGGCTCCAACAATTGTATGCAGCTCATCTATAAAGAGAATGATCTGTCCATCGGACTGCTCAACCTCACGCAAAACATTTTTCATTCTGTCTTCAAACTCACCACGGTATTTGGCTCCTGCCAGCATAGCAGGCAAATCTAGCGAGATGATGTCTCTGTCTTTTAGAGAAGACGGAACATCTCCCGATGCAATCCTTTGAGCCAGCCCCTCAACAATTGCTGTTTTGCCAGTTCCAGCCTCGCCAATTAAAACTGGGTTGTTTTTTGTGCGTCGGCTCAAAACCTGCATTGTATGTCTAATTTCTTCTGAACGTCCAATCACAGGGTCGAGCTTGCCTTCGCGTGCTTCTTCTGTGAGGTTTCTGCCAAACTGCTGCAAAGACTCAAACTGAGTTTTGCTAGAAGCATCTGTTACCCTTGTGTCTCCGCGCAGTTCTTTGTATACCTCGCGAACTCTTTTTGAAGTAACGCCTGCGAGATTTAGAACCTTGCCTGCAGCTCCGTTGTCATCGCAAAGTGCTATAAGCAAATGCTCAGTTGTAGCAAACGAATCGCCCATATCGCCTGCAATTTTTACGGCCGAGTCTATTGCTTTATTGAGTGCAGAAGTAGGTATAGGCATTCCCATTCCGCCCGTTGACTTGGGCTGTTTGGCTATCTCGTCAGAAATTTGCTGCTCAATAGCCTCCGGACTTGCCCCCACTCTTTCTATGATTGCATCTATATTGTTATCGTCAGCTTCTAACACCGCTTTTAGCAGATGCATTGGCTCCATTGTTGCAGATTCGCTATCAGCTGCGATGGAAAAAGCCGACTGAAATGCCTCTTGGGCAGTAAGTGCCAGTTTATCTATTCTCATCGCTTCTCCTCTCGTATGAAGCTTTTATTCTAGGCTGTCCCAAGGATACCTTTTTGGCTCTTGGTCAACCTTAACTATTGCCTTAATAGTTTCTCTCATCTTTAGATCGTGAACGTCTTTTTCGAGCTGTCTGTTGCGACGTTCAAGCTCCTCAATTTTCTTTTCCCTCTCTTCAAGACGATGCTCAAGATCCAAAATTCTAATAACACCCGCGAGATTTATGCCCTCATCGGTTAAATCTCCTATTAGGTCTAGGCGGTCTATATCGGCCTTAGAATACATTCTCGTATTGCCAGCCGTGCGTTTTGGAACCACCAGTCCTTTGGCCTCATAAGCTCTAAGTGTTTGTGGATGCACTCCTGTTAACTCCGCCGCCACACTGATCATAAAGAGCGGCCTGTTATCGTCATCGTTTTTAGCCATCGAGTTCATCGCCTTTCACTTTTTGTATGGCACGTTTTTGTGTGCCTTGTTTTCCTCGCTTGGCATGTGTTTTGTGAGCCTTGCGCCCTAGCCCTTTAGCAGTTCGTCAACTTCTGGTCTAGCGCTTGTGCCAACTTGTTCATCAGCCTGCTTTAGAGCCTCTAGAGCCTGTCGCTGCTCATTAGTAAGTTTTTGCGGAACACTTATTTCAACTGTGACCTTAAAGTCTCCCGAACCTTCGCCTTTAACTTTTGGGGCACCTTTGCCTGATAAAACAAACGTTTTGCCGCTTTGTGTTCCAGCTGGCACGTTTAGCTTGATTTTCTCGCCTGAAGGAGTTGGAATTGTAACCTTGGTTCCAAGTGCTGCCTCCCATGCCCATACGTTCAAATTCATGCATACATCGGCATTTTTTCTAGAGAACACAGGATGAGGCTCAATTTTTGTAACAATCAAAAGGTCTCCGCGCTGCCCGCTAGGCCCGTAGCCGCCCTTGCCTTTATAGCGAAGCTTGCCACCATCAACTGCACCCGCAGGAACCTTGACTGTAATCTCTTCAATGTCGCCTGAGTCGGGGTTTCTTAGTTTTACCTTTTTGGTAGTTCCGCTAAATGCCTCGTCAAATGTGACGTTTAAAGTCGTTTTTATGTCGCGACCTTTTGAAGTTTTGGAAGAAGCACCGTGACCTCCACAGCCCCCTCCACAACCTCCGCCAGCTGTTCTAGGGCCTGCGCCTGCGGCTCCCGCAGCACCCGCCGCAGCTGCTCCACCAAACATGTCTGCAAAGCCGCCAAATCCTCCAAAGCCTTTGAGGATATCTTCTAAGTTAACCTGTCCACCGGTAGTTGTATATGTATATGTTCCGCCGCCAGGATATCCACCACGGTATCCTCCGGCGCCCGCTTGGCTGGCATATTGCCCAAACTGGTCGTATTGTTTGCGCTTGTCGGGATCCGACAACGTCTCATATGCGATGTTGATCTCTTTAAATGTATCTTCATCGCCACCAGCATCTGGATGGTATTTGCGTGCCAGCTTGCGGTATGCCTTCTTTATCTCATCCGTGGTAGCATCGCGGCTCACACCCAAAGTCTCATAATATGTTTTTGTGCTTGCCATACTTGTTACCTCGTTATCTTTATAAATTTCTATCTAAAGTTTTTCTCTAGTTGCTGGTTGTTTGTAGCTTTAACACGAGTATGCTCAAGTTTAGTCTTCACGTTTTGGACCTCCGCTGCTAACAACAACCATTGCTGGACGCAAATTTTTCTCGCCCATTATGTATCCTTTTTGATATACCTCAACAATTGAGTCGTCGGGCATCGACATATCCTCAACCTTAGACACAGCTTGATGATTGTGAATATCAAATGCGTCTCCGCGCTGAGGGTCTATTGCTTTGAGTCCCTCTCTTGTTAAAACATCAACAAACTTTGAATACACGGCCTTAATGCCAGCTAGCATTGGGTCATCGTCTTTGCCAACAAAGCCTGCGATGGCTCTTTCCATATCGTCTACTACTTGCAAAAGATTGCTAACCAAACGCTCGTTTGCACGTGAGCGCTCTTGCTCTCTTTCGGTTGCAGTGCGCTTGCGGAAGTTATCCCACTCAGCTTGCAGCCTCAAGTATTTATCTTGCATTTCGGCAAGTTGTGCGCCTAGGTCTGAGCTAGACTTCTCGGCGCACTCCTCGCCTTGTTGTTCGGGCTCGTCGGTTGGTAAGCTGGTGGCTGAATTGGCTGCGTCGTCTGCGTCTGCATCTACAGCATCTGCCGAACTTGCTTCGCCTGTCTCCGCTGCATCTACGGCCGTCATGCCATCATCTGCTCCAGCTACTTTTGAGTCTTGCTCAGCCTTTTCACCAACTGCCTTATCTTCACAAGCAGAGACGTCGGTTTCTTTGTTATCAGAAACGTTACCTGTCTTATCGCTCATCTCTACTCATCCTTATCGTCGTCTACAACCTCGTAGTCTGCTTCTACAGTGTCATCCCCGCTAGCTTGTGCATTAGCTTGTGCATTGCCTGCTCCAGCAGCTGCACCATCTCCACCTTGTGCGTATGCAATCTCGCCTAGTTTCATGCTTGCCTCTTGCAATGCAGATTGTTTGGTTTTGATGTCGTCTACATTTCCGCTTTCAATTGCGCTCTTTAGGTCAGCAACCGCAGCCTCGATGTTGCTCTTAAGATCAGCAGGAACCTTGTCGCCTAGGTCATTTAGAGTCTTCTCTGTTCCATATACCAATGCGTCGGCGTTGTTCTTGACCTCAACTTCTTCTTTGCGTTTTGCATCTTCTGCAGCATGAGACTCAGCATCTTTGACCATCTTGTCGATCTCGTCATCGTTTAGCGCTGTAGAGCCAGAGATTGTAATTTGCTGTTCTTTGCCAGTGCCTAGGTCTTTAGCCGATACGTTAACAATGCCATTTGCATCGATGTCAAACTTAACCTCAATTTGAGGAACTCCACGAGGTGCGGAAGGTATTCCAACTAGTTGGAACTTGCCTAGGGTCTTATTGCCAGATGCCATCTGACGCTCACCTTGCAAAACGTGAATTTCTACAGAAGTTTGTCCATCTGCTGCTGTGGAAAAAATCTCTGTTTTGCTTGTAGGTATTGTGGAGTTGCGCTCAATCATCTTGGTCATAACTCCACCCATAGTTTCAACACCTAGTGAAAGTGGAGTAACGTCGAGTAGCAAAATTCCCTCAACATCGCCCGACAGAACACCGCCTTGAATTGCAGCGCCAAGTGCTACAACCTCGTCTGGGTTAACGCTCATGTTAGGCTCTTTGCCAGTGATCTTTTTGGCTAACTCTTGCACTGCTGGCATACGAGTTGAACCGCCCACTAGCAAGACCTCAGCAACGTCGCCCATTGACAGACCGGCGTCTTTCATGGCTGCCTCAACAGGACCTTTGCATCTATCTAGCAAATCTGATGTGATCTTTTCAAACTCAGCACGGCTAAGTGTGTAGTCGAGGTGCTTAGGACCGCTAGCATCTGCTGTGATAAATGGCAAGTTAATATTTGCTTGCTGTGTTGCAGAGAGCTCAATCTTTGCTTTTTCTGCCGCATCGCGCAAACGTTGAAGTGCCATTTTATCTTGACGTAGGTCAATGCCGTTGTCTGCTTGGAACTTATCGGCAATCCAGTTCATTATGCGTTGATCCCAGTCGTCGCCACCAAGGTGGTTGTCGCCAGCTGTAGACAAAACCTCAAACACGCCCTCGCTAATCTCTAGAACAGAAACATCAAATGTGCCGCCGCCGAGGTCGAATACCAAGATTTTCTCGTCTTTGTCAGACTTATCTAGACCATAAGCCAAAGCTGCTGCTGTTGGCTCGTTGATAATTCTTAGAACCTCAAGGCCTGCAATTTTGCCTGCATCTTTTGTTGCCTGACGCTGTGCATCATTAAAGTATGCAGGAACAGTAATTACAGCTTGATTGATTGTTGATCCGGTATATTTTTCTGCATCTGCCTTTAGCTTTTGCAAAATCATTGCCGAAACTTCTTCTGGGGTATACTCTTTGCCCTCAACAGAAACATCGCAACGTCCGCCTTGACCATCAACTACTTTGTATGCGATAGTCTCGCGCTCAGATGCGGTCTCGCCATAATTGCGTCCAATAAAACGTTTGATAGACGAAACTGTGTTTTCTGGATTTGTTACCGCTTGGTTTTTGGCTGCACGACCAACAACGCGCTCGCCCTCGCCTCTAAATGCAACGACGGATGCGGTTGTGCGGTCGCCCTCTGCGTTAATGATGATGGTTGGTTCTCCACCCTCCATAACAGCCATTGCAGAGTTTGTTGTTCCTAAATCGATTCCTAAAATCTTGCCCATTTTGTACAGCTCCTTTCGCAGTTGCCTGCATTTACGAAACATTATTACCAAATTTGTATGCACACTGTTTTTGTGTTGCTCTTGTTTTTGTGCCCTTGTGCTATCGCGTTACTCTTATGTGCTAGTTTATGCATTGTGTGCAAGTCAGATTTTCTTTATTTATGTGTCTTATAAAATCTGCGTCTCTTAGTATAAGATTTTTTTATAGAGTTGTAAACACTTTATTTGATATTTTTTTGAAAATTTTTTTGATTGAGGATGGTGAGGGTTATTAGACAAAGCAAAATGGACAACAGGCAGCCTAAATACAACACAAAAACGCAGGTGTATGAAAAACTCCAACACCTGCGCATCTAAGCATTTGCTTGCAATTTAGGCTATGGGAGTTCTACGAACTTTTAAGATTCTTCATTTTGAAGTGCAATGGCTTGCAGAGCCATCTCATAATAACGCAAAATCTCTTGGGCAGTTTCTTCTATAGCTCGGTTATCTGTTCTAATAACAATACAACCAATCTTGCGCATAAATGCTCTAGCTTCATCCAAATCATACTCAATATAGTCAACGCTTGCATAATTTTTTGCAATGCGCATTCCATCAGGTCCTAAACGTCTTTGCCGAATATCCGACAAAACCGTGGGGCTAGACATAAGTCCAAAAATTCTCCATCTATCAACTTCATAAATTTGTTTTGGGGGGGTCATGCCTGGAGCTAGAGGAAGGTTTGCAACTTTGTAACCATAAGTTGCCAAATACATAGACAATGGTGTTTTTGAAGTGCGCGACACCCCCATCAAAATTATGTCGGCATCTTTGTATTCCTCTGGAAGTCGTCCATCATCATGATCTACCGAATAATCCATAGCCTCAATTCTTTTAAAGTACGACTCATCGAGAGTTCTGTTTATGCCCGCCCTAAGTGCTGGAGTCATGCCTGTTGCTTTTGCAATTGCCGACATAGTTGGGCTCAGCAGATCAACGCAAGCAACTCCTAATTGTGTAACACTTGCACAAACATCTCTAGAGAGCTTTGGATCGGCTATTGTTATAACAGCAATTTTGCCAGTAGCGCTGTCTTCAAAAGAGATATCCCCTACGCGAGGCTGCACAAAATCAGCAACTTGCTGAGCAGACGAAACTTTTGGAAGCCTCTCGATAGTAACTTTTATCCCCGCAAATTGACTCATGGCTGCGTTTACTAAAGCAGATGCGGTGTCTCCCACTGAGTCTGAAATGATGAACACGGTGAGTTCTCGGGTTTTTTTATTTGCATGCGCGTTTGCGCATGTGTTTGCAGATTCGTCTGTAGCTTCATTCGTGCTTGCATCCTCGCTTTCGCCTGTGGCTGCGCTCGTGTTTGAATGCATTTCATTTTGATTTTGGTCTTGCCTTTTGTCCGACTCCATATAATCTCCAAATTTTTTGTGGCTTTTAGCTGGGGTTTTGTATATTCCCCTATTCTCAATTTTATATTTTTTGCTATAAGAATTATAATCTAGTCTCCGTTGCGATTTTTTGAGCACTTATGTTTGCGAACGTATTTTAAAAGAATTATGCCACTGGGCGCAACTGGCTACATAAAATAAGCTGCGAGGTTTTTTAGCATTTTTAAACGAGCGCCACCCGTGTTTTTTCTCACGAGGTAATTGTAGTAGACAGAATAGGTTTTTATATGATTGCTTCTGCACGTCAAGCTTTAATTGCATCACTACTTAGCGTTGTGCTTGCAATGTCATCTATATTAACGGCTATTCCTTATGCATATGCCGATTCTGACGAAGTTCAAGCTGCAATAGACAAAATGGACGCAGCAGCTTCAAAATACGAAGACATATCAGAAAAATCCCGCGAACTCGATCAGCGAGTTGCTGATGGTGAAAGCAAAATTGCGGCTCTAGAGGATGAAATTGACAATCAGCGCGATAAAAGCAACGCGGCGGTTTCGTCAATGTATAGATATCAGCGCTCCACTTCTTCTTTAATTGATCTTGTTTTGTCTACTGATGATGTTGGAGATTTTTTTGGCACATTAGAATATTTAAACCGCTATGAGTCTAATGTGAGGTCGATAATTGACGACCAATCTGCACGCTATCAGGAACTTAAGTATACACAAGAAGTACTAACCAGCGACAAAGCTGCTGCCGACAAATCTAAAGAAGAAGCTCGCGCCGCCTTAGATGAAGCAAGAGTTGCTCGCGATGAGGCAATTGAAAAGGCAGCTGCAGAAGCAGCTGCTGCAAAAGAAGCTGAGGAGAGAGCTGCACAAGAAGCAGCTGAAGAGGCCGCCAAACAGGCTGCGATTGAGAGAAGTCGTGCTCTAGCTGCTAGTGATAGTGGTGCTGAGGTTGACGACTCTGATGTAGACCTAAATATGGACAAGCAAGCGTTTGTTGATAAATGGGCTCCTCGTATTGATGCTTATCTAGATGGCTCGCCGCTTGGAGGATATGGATATCTCTTTGCAAGCGCTGCTTGGGATAACGGTGTTGATCCTAGGTGGTCGCCTGCAATCTCTACGGTTGAGAGTTCAAAAGGCAGATACTGTTTTAGAACCTACAATGCGTGGGGCTGGGGAAGTGTAAATTGGGATTCTTGGGAGGAGTCAATTCCTAAGCACGTTAATGGACTCGCCAGACTCTATGGATATACGCTCACTATGGCTGCCGCATACAAATATAACTACGAAACCCCCGTTGATTGGTATAACAAAGTAGCTTCTGAGATGTCTAAGATTTAGAAGAGCTGAAGTGGGTTCTCGAAGTTCTCGAGGACTATTTTGAGAATTCTCAAAACTCTAGGGTTAGCTAAGCTCTAAGCAATATTTACGCGATGCCCGCTAATACTAACTCGACCTTGCGAGATAAGCTGCAAAACCTGAGGGTATAGCTCGTGTTCTGCCGCGTGTATTTTGGTTTCGAGAGACTCCAGCGTATCGCTTTGTTCAATCTCAATAGCGCGTTGAGCAATGATGGGACCTGCGTCCATCTCTTCATTGGCAAAATGCACAGTTATTCCCGTGATTTTAACGTCATAGTTAAATGCGTCTGCAATTCCATGTGCGCCTGGAAAGCTGGGTAAAAGCGCTGGGTGCAGGTTAATTATCTTGTTAGGAAAAGCGTCTAGCAATGTTGAAGTAACTATTCGCATGTAGCCGGCCATGGCAACGTAGTCTGCTTGTGCGTCTTTTAGGGCTTGCGCAATTTGGGCATCTGCGTCCTTTGGGTTTGTGTAGTCTGCAACTTGCATAACTAAAGTTTTTATGCCAGCTTGCTTGGCTCGTTCAATTCCATACGCGCATGGATTAGAAGACACAACCAGCACAATTTGCGCATCGAGTTCTTCAGCATCTATTGCATCTATTATTGCTTGCAAATTTGTGCCGCCACCAGATACAAGAACCCCAAGCTTTATCATAGTTTTCTCCTGACAGTTTAATCTTTATAAATAACTTTGCCTTTGGCTTGTGTGTTGTTAGATTTAACAATACTGCCAATTATGTAGGGTTTTTGACCTTGAGATGCAAAGTGCTCTACAACGGCATCTGTTGATTCTGGTGCGCAGATAACGCACATGCCAATTCCGCAGTTAAATGTTTTGAGCTTTTCTTCTAAAGTGAGTTGTGCTGCATCGGATACCAGTTTTATTATTGCTGGCTCGTCCCAACTGCCTAGTTTTATTTCTGCATTAAGTCCGCATGGCAAGGCGCGATCAAGATTTTCTGTAATCCCTCCACCTGTTATATGAGCTGCAGCATGCACTGGCAAACCAGCCTGCAAAGCCGAAAGAAGCGGCTTAACATAGATGCGTGTTGGAGTTAGAAGAGCATCTCCTATAGACTGACCGTCAAGCTCTTTGTTTGGTGCGTTTAGCTCGTCATCAGAAAGTTTATCTGCAAGAGCAGCTCGAACTAGAGAGTATCCGTTTGAATGTATTCCAGACGATGCGAGTCCTACAATCACGTCTCCAACTTGGACGTTAACAGGACCTATCATTTTTGGTTTATCAATCACGCCTACGCAAAATCCTGACAGGTCATAGTCATGAGGTTCCATCACACCTGGGTGCTCGGCCATCTCCCCGCCAACAAGCGCACATCCTGCTTGTTTGCAACCCTCTGCAATTCCTTCAACAATTGGACCCACAAAGTCCGACTCCAAATGTCCTATTGCAATGTAGTCTAAGAAAAAGAGGGGCTCTGCACCTGCAACAACAACATCGTTAACACACATTGCCACGAGGTCAATTCCCACAGTGCTATGCTTACCTAAGCGCTGTGCGAGTTGAAGTTTTGTGCCAACTCCATCTGTGCCGCTAATTAGCACGGGATCTTGCATGTCTTTTAGGGCAGCTGCAGAAAATAGGCCGCCAAATCCTCCGATCTCGCCTATAACCTCAGGTCGATTTGTGGATGCCACTGCATCTCTAATTCTGTCGACTGCGCGAGCACCCTCTGCTGTGCTAACTCCTGCATCTTCATAAGTTATGTGTTCGTTGTTTTTGGTTGTGTCCATTTTGCTTACACTTTCGATTGTTGTTTATCTTTTGTCACTTAGTGTATGTTGCTTATTATTAAATGCTTAGCGTATGTTTTGTATTTTTTAGCGAGTATCATGCATCGTTTTTTGCTTAGCGTGTTACCTATTGTTCTTTGCTATGTCATATAATACATATCGCTTCTAGGTTTTGCTAGACATCGCATGTCTTATATCAGGTCGCTTGTGCTCTCAAATTCTATAGTTTGTCGTTAACAGCTCCTCATATATCATATCAACGCCCGCATTCTGTCGCTTGCTGAGCGTCACCTTTTGAGCGTCACCTTTTCGTTATTTGGCTTCCAAAATTCATTCCATAACACGTCAAATGTTGTCATGTTCACTACGCTTTGCAAATGACGTAGTTCACGCTACTCGCTGTAATTCTTGACTCTTGGCAAGGTCATCAAGTTCACAGTATCGTAGTCCTTTAGTCCTCATCCACCCAAAATGTTGGGTTCATATCTGGTTTAAAGCAATTCCTTACCAGTGAGTCTGGAAGCAAAACCGGATATTCACCCGTAAAGCACGCCTTGCAAAATCCAGGATTGTTGGGATAAATACAAGACTCTAAACCCTCAACAGAAAGATAAGCAAGCGAATCGGCACCAATATATTCGCAGATTTCATCCACAGTCATATTTGCAGAGATTAGCTGGCTTTGCACATCGGTATCTATCCCATAAAAGCATGGCCAAGAAACAGGTGGCGAAACAATGCGCATATGAACCTCTGCAGCTCCGGCCTCTCTTAGCATTGCAACAAGCTGCTTTGAGGTGTTGCCACGCACTATTGAGTCGTCCACAACAATTACGCGGCGATTGCGCAAAGTATACGGCAAAGGATTGAGCTTGAGGCGAATACCACGCTGGCGCATTTCTTGTGTGGGCTGAATAAAGGTTCTGCCTATGTAGCGGTTTTTGGTAACACCCTCTGAATATGTGATACCGCTCTGCCGTGCGTATCCTATCGCTGATGGAACTCCGGAGTCTGGAACTCCCATTACAATGTCGGCCTCTACCGGAGCTTCTTGCGAGAGCTTTCTGCCCATGGCCTCTCTTGCTCTATAGACTCCAGCTCCGTCTAGCACGGAGTCGGGACGCGCAAAATAAACATACTCAAAAATACAAGATGCTCGACGCTTTTTTTCCACCCCTTGTTCGCTTACAACCCCATCATGGTTGATGCGAACAATTTCTCCAGGCTCGATGTCTCGCACATACTGCGCTCCGATAATGTCGAACGCACATGTTTCTGATGCTACTATCCAACCACCCTCATCTGGAAGTTTGCCCAAAACTAATGGTCTAATTCCATGAGGGTCTCTAAATGCATATAGAGAATTTTCTGTTATGAGGGTCATTGCATATGCGCCCTCTAAGAGGCTCATTGTTTGTCTAATACCCTCACGCAAGTGTGAAGTCTGTTGAGTAAAGTATCCTATTAACTTGGTTGCAACTTCGCTATCGGTTTGAGTTCTAAAGTCTACGCCTAGGTCTATCAGGCGGCGGCGTGCCTCGTCTGTGTTTACCAACGTTCCATTATGCGCAAGTGCAATAACCTTATCCCCTATAAGGGATAAATGAGGTTGCGCATTTTCCCACGACTTATGCCCTCCGCTAGTTGAATATCTACAGTGTCCAGCTGCAACCATACCCGTAAGAGACGATAAACTCGCTTCATCAAACACTCGTGTTACAAGACCGTTGTCTTTGATACAAGTTACTGTATAGCCATCTCCAACAGCTATTCCTGCTGACTCTTGGCCTCTGTGCTGCAAAGCGAAGAGACCAAAGTATGCAAGTTTAGAAACATCATGACCGGGAGCAAAAATTCCAAAAATGCCGCATTCTTCTTTTATGTGATCGATGATTTCAGTATGGTCGCTATGCTCGGTGCATTCGCAAAGTGCACCGTGTTCGCCATGCTCGTTGCGCTCATCGTACCCGCTACGCACGTGAAACTCGCTACATTCGCAGCAGCAGTTGCTATGGTTACCCGACCGATTTTTATATTCTTCGTTCATAATCTCCCCATTCACAACTTGCTTGATGCTGCGCTTTTCTTTTCTGCCCGCTGCGTAAGCTAAATTCTTGGGACCACTCGCTATGCGTCTAGCACTAGGCACTTTGCAACCCGCAGCCTAATAAGCACTAAATAGCCTTACGCCTTTTGTCCAACCTATATCAAGATATGCCTAGCCACACTAAACATCCTAGCTGTTCATTGCCTAACCATCGCTAAACACTTTGGATACTTGCTGCCTAGCCTACCAACTTAGTATGCTACATGCTAAGCCCCATTTGGAAATGTTACAGCATACGTTGGCACGCAACACAAAACTGTTCGCACATCGTGTGCCTCATAACTGCACGTAACTAGCGAAAATAGCTTATCTATCTTAGTCGTATCCACTGTAGACTCAGTAACCGCATGTACCATGAGTTCTGAAATATATTTTTGCAACTGTTCCTTATTTGTAAAACCTATTTGCCTTAATTCTTCTGCTCCATCACATATATATGTAAACGCAGGTTGAAGAACAAATCCTTTTGTTGGAGTAAGGATTAAGATTTTGTAACCATTATTAAGAAAATCTTGGTCTTTAAAGTTCAAAATTTGAGCAAACATAGTGCCATTTAGCATGTTATGACCATAGAGAATATTGTGCATGTCATTTAGTTCTGAGTTATTGTCACAGTCAAGAAAAATTGATCCCGAACTCGATACTGCACCAGAAAAAGAATGCTTTAGATAGTAATCGTTGTCGTCTGATTGTGCTACAGGATAACTAATGTCTGTTCCTTGAACATATACCCATGCAACAACATCTGGATTTTCTTCTTTTAGGGCATTCCAGTCTATATTTAGATTTGCAAGTTCTGCCAGATCACTTAACGCCCTATCAAACATAGAAGTATCGATGCCTGCTTGATTGCGAAGTCTGTCATACTCTGCCTGTGCGTCAAGGTATCCCTTAACAATAAAGCCTGCAGTTCCTAGTGCACCAACAAGCAAAACTATGCCAATAATAAGCAGGATTTTGCTCTTTTTATCCCATGGTTTTTTTTCTTTTTTAGAGGGCTTTTTCTTGCCTCGGTTTTGTGGGTTCTGAGAGTAATTTGCATTGCTAGAATTGCTAAAATTACCCGCATTATTATTGCGTTGATGCATGCTTAAATTTTGCGATGGTGTTTTTATATGTGCGCCACCATAACCATTAGTTGCATCTCTATTTGATGTATTTATACGTGGACTTGTATGCAAATCTTCACGCGACCCAGAATTTTCAGAACTCATTTTTTCTTCATCTCCGAAAAAAATCCCTTAAGGATAAAAACAATTATCAACACAATGGCAACAGCAATTAAAATCCATAAAACATAATCTGGGATCTGAATACCAAATAATTCAATCATTTTTATCCCCTCCCAAAATTCTAAAAAACCTGCTGTCTATTATCTGATTGCATAAATCCTAGTTAAACAAAGAGACCTAGTGCTCGCTCGACTCATCCATTGGATAATTCTCAGATGACTGTTCTTTTTTCTTAAATCCAATGCGTTTTGTTTTTTGATTTTTTGCAGCTCGTCTAGATTCTTCAAGCTTTTCTGCTTCCATGCGATGTTTGAGCTCTTTGCTCGACATCTTCTGACTTGTTTTACCAGATTCTAACTTTCTGCGTAATTTATTTACTTTGCCAAACTCAATAAATAAAGCAAAGCCAACCATTGCATATGCACCAATAATTGTTACTGTAAATAAAACCTCGTTTATATCTTTTGCAAACCAAGACAAAACTACTAAAACAACACCCAGAGCAATTGAAACCCACCAAATTTTGCGCCACTGTTTAATTTCTGCTCTAATTTTGCCGTCACCCGACAGGTCTGTTTGAGTATTTGTAGCAGATTGTTTTTCTTCGCGCTTCTTGCGTTTTTCTTCGCGCTCCATTTCTTCTTCTCTAAGTTGCTTGCGCGTCTTTTTTGCATTTGGATCTTTCATATAAACTGTGCCAGCAGCTTCTTTTGCAGGCTTTGCTTGCGATGCAGATTTGCGTGTAGAGCCCTTTGTTGAGTCCTCTGTTGTATAACGCTCGTTAGTTATGCTTCTCCTAGTCAAGTTATCTCCTAATGTTTAGTAATTTATTTTTCAAATTTATGTGACTGCAAAACTCAGATTGCCGTCTTAATTCCTTAACTATATTAAACTTCATTTTACTAGACTTCTATAAAACCTAAGAACACACATGAGACGAAACTATTTTAGAATTCTCTTAGGCTGTTCCAAAACTACTTAAAAGTCTTACCGTATGGTCGTTCAAAAATCCTTACTGTTCATAAACTCAAAAATACCTCGCGTCTTTAAGGCTTATAACCCAGTTCCTCGCTCGCAGCCTTTTCAGCTTGCTCTAAATTTTGCTGCGCCTTAATTACTTCTTGGTTATTCTGTTGTTCTTGCTCAAGCTTAACTTCAGCCTGAGAAATTGCTTGCGTATCTGCTTCGATCTGACTCTTCTGCTCATATGCTTCTTCTAGCTCAACATCACGTTTGCATGCATTATCAGCAGCAGCTGGGGCAGCAATTGCGAGTTGTTTTTCAAACATATCTCCTGCATCAAGCCTTTTATCGTCAAGTGGAACACATACTTCTAGCGGCTTGCCATCATAATCTGAACAAGTTCCTTCAACAAACAAGTAGCAAAAATCTGCTTTAGCATGAATGACCCAAGCTTCTTCTGGCTTGCCAATTCCTCCTACAGGAACCCCAGGAGTAGTTGGCCTAGTATCTTCTGTCACTTCTTCAAATTTAAATTCTCCGCAAGTTTTATCTTCTAAAAGTTCTGCCCCGCGTTTTATTTCTGCCTTAAAACTGTCGTTTAGCGAAATTTGAGAATCTTGGACTTCGAGTCTGTCAACAAAAAGTCGCAGAGTTCCAACAGTAGCTAGCTCACGACTATAATGTTTGATAATATCCGATATCTTTTTTTCTTGCTCGCGCACTGCTCTTTCGTGTTCTGAGTTTGCATGCCTTAATGCATCTTCTGCTGTTCGCACGCGATTATTATAATCAGCCTTTGCGCGATTTAGCTGAGCAATTGCAGGTGCCGTAGCTTCTCTATACCGCGCCTTTTTAACCTTCATTTCCGCACGTGCAACCTTGCGCTTTTGCCGAGCTAAATCTCTGTCGGCAGCTCTCTTGCTCACACGCGCTGCATATTGAGGATCGCGGCTCATCTTAATTCTTTGATAAATAAACAGAACAGCAATCGCAACCACCACAATAACAACTATGGTTATAAAAATTTGCACCGGCTCCATATACTATCCTTTCACATCTTCCAAAACAAAATCATACAAGTTCTAATATAAACCTTAGCAGTTAAAAGAATCTGAATTACTAAAAAGGCGAATAATTATCTCTATGCATCTCTAAAACTTAAGCTTGTCTAGCGGTATTCCACTTATAGAAGACACCCCATTGTTAAAATTATCACCAACTAAACTGCCGTCTAAATCAGAACTTGAGCCTGTTTCATCTGTTAACTTGCTTTTGTTCTCAACGCTAATTGTACCCTTTGAGTCATCTACAGCACTATCACTTTCAGAAAATTCTTCTATAAATTCTCTCATTAAGCCTTGTGTAGATTTAGCTGAAGCAGGAATATTACAACCATATTTTTTTGCAATAGCTACAGCTTGACTTCTTCTTAAATCTGCAGTTGCGATGCGTCCTTCAGCTTCTAGCATCTTAACTTCGATAAATAGCGCTTTTGAAACATAGGCAGCAAGTCCTGCGTCAAAGTCTCCAATTTCTAACATCGATATCATTGACTCTGGCTCGAGCGAAAACAAAAGTCCTCTCTCAATATTTACTGCCCTTGATACCGACTCCTCAATATCATCCATTGCATCGTCTTTATCTAAATCTGGCATATTCAATACTTTGCGAATAGTCATAACAAGATCCATAATCATTCGCATAATGTAGTCGTTTTTGAGCATAAGCACTCCTAATACATAATCTTATTTAGTAATCAGTTAAGTTCTTCCGATGCAAGCTAAAGTGAGTTGCAAAAAGTCTAGCGGTTCCACATAATAATATCTTTGTTTAATCTTGACTATAAGGCAAACCCAAGTGATCAAAAGCTCGCTTTGTTGCAACCCTTCCCTTGGCGGTTCTATCAATTAGGCCACATTGCAATAAGAAAGGTTCATATACATCTTCTAGCGTGCCACAATCTTCTCCCAAAGCTGAGGCCAATGTATTTAATCCCACAGGTCTTCCTGCAAAAGTCTTTGCAAGTAACATTAAAATTTTGTTGTCCATAACATCAAGACCAAGTTCGTCAACTTCAAAGAAGGCCAAAGCTTCTGAAGCAACTTTGCAAGTAATTGCGCCTTGTGCTCTTACTTCTGCATAATCTCTCACTCGTTTGAGCAGTCTATTTGCAAGCCTTGGAGTACCACGGCTTCTGCTAGCTATTTCTAGAGCACCCTCTGTGTCTATTTCAACTCCGAGCTTACCAGCTGATCTTTTAACAATCTGCGCAAGTTCATCTGTGGAATAATAGTCTAGTCTAAAAACCATTCCAAATCTGTCTCGCATAGGTCCTGTTAAAAGACCGGTTCTAGTTGTTGCTCCTACTAATGTGAAAGGCGCTAGATCAAGTCGAATTGAACGTGCAGCTGGACCCTTACCAATAACAATGTCTAAAAATCCATCTTCCATAGCTGGATATAGCACTTCTTCTACAGCATGGTTTAGCCTGTGTATCTCATCTATAAAAAGCACATCACCTTTTTCGAGATTAGTTAAAATTGATGCCAAATCTCCTGCTCGCTCTATAGCAGGTCCCGATGTTGTTCTTATGCTTACTCCGAGTTCGTTTGCAACAACTGCAGCTAAAGTTGTTTTTCCAAGACCCGGAGGTCCTGAAAACAACACATGATCTAAAGTGTCTCCCCTAGCCAAAGATGCCTCAATTAACACTCTAAGGTTTTCTTTTACACGACTTTGCCCAATATACTCATCTAGTTTTTTTGGACGAAGAGATCTATCTATCCCCAAATCTTCATCACTAAGTTCAGGATCCATGGCACGACTAGAGTCTTTATTTAATGCCGCTACATCTGATGCAGCACTATCCGACTCCCATGCAACAAAACTATCTTGTTTCTCTGCCATAAAACCTTGCCTCTACTTAATATCTAAAGATTTCCAAGTCTTTTGAGAGCATATTTGATTAGCTCACCTGCGTCATTACTTCCAGTATATCCCTTAAAAGCTAGTTCGCACTCCTCTTGTATAAAACCCATCGACAACAATGCTTCTGTAGCCTCTTTTATGCAATTTTGTGATGATGGTTCTTGATTACTAGATCCGTCATCAAATACATCTTCCCCAGAATAGCCGCTAAATGCACTACTTAAGTCAACCGTTATTCTCTGCGCTATTTTTTTGCCTATTCCAGAAACCTTTGCCAATGCAGCACAATCTCCAGATCCCAAAATACACATCAACCTCTTGCAATCGTATGTAGAAAGTGCCGCAAGTGCTGCCTTAGGTCCAACTCCTGATACAGTAATAAATTTCTCAAATACAAAACGCTCATCTTCACTTAAAAAACCAAAAAGCGATATACCATCTTCTTTTACTTGCATATATGTAAGAACTGTAGCCTCCGACCCAACAGCCCCCACTTCGCCTAGCGCAATAGACGACATTTTTAACAAATACCCTACGCCATTAACATCTAACACCAACTGACTATCTGTTTTTGATGCAATTACACCTCTTAGAAAAGAAATCATTTTTACTCCGCATGTATCGTCATATTTTCAATGTATCCTAACCCTTGGTTTAAGTAAGTTATAAACACTCTGCTAAAAAAATTAATGTCGCAACACCCCATTTTAATAAGGCGTTAAATAATGTAGTTTGTCCTTATTCCTCTTCATGCATCTTGTACTTTCGCATATTTGCATGGCAAATAGCTGCTCCCAAGGCATCTGCCGCATGGTCCGGCTTTGGGTCGTGATCTAAATCTAATATTGCCCTAACCATATATGCCATCTGATCTTTTGAAGCCGTTCCAGTTCCAACAATATTTTGCTTAATTTGTTTTGGCGAATACTCCCCTACCTTAACACCTGCATTGCCTGCTGCAACAAGTGCTGCACCACGTGCCTGACCAGTAGCAATTGCACTTTTTGCATTTGCAGCAAAAAAGATTTGCTCTATGCCAAGCTCGGTTGGACAATACCTTTCTACTACAGCCTTAACTCCTTCATATATAAGCATTAATCTCTTGTCTATCGACTCTGAAGATGTTGTGGCTATGCATCCATAAGCCAAGCACTTCTTCGACGACCCTATAACTTCTATAACCCCCCATCCAGTATTTGCAAGACCTGGGTCTATGCCCGCAATTATCAAGTGCTCTTTCAATCAATTCTCCATATCCAAATTTTGTTTTCCTTTGAGCAAATTTTATACGAACATTTGTTCGATTGCAAGATTAAAATTAGGGCAGCGGTTTTTGATAAATGATTTGCTCTTGCGAGATGCATTTGCAGTTATAGAGCAACAAAAGCTAAAATTTATATACGAACAAACTATGACGCAAGAAATTCTTGTGCGCATTATAGATATTTTAAGGAGAGGCACATAATGGCCAATGTCCAAAAAAAACGAGTTGAGAAAAATTCCGTTGATCACGTAGGTGCTGCGAATGCTGCAGGCAAGTGCATTTCTTTTGATGGACTGCCGATAATACAGGAGGGTATATCTGGTAATTCTTCTTCGGAGCAGCTCGGGCTTGATAAGTCTGTTGCTAATGAACAGGATACAGAAGAAATAGCCTTGCAAAATGATGGTGAAAAAGCATCACTCGCAAGTGAGATTGATGTCTCATCTGATATTAATGGAGACAACAATAAGAACAATGAGAGCGAAAGCTGCAACAACAGTGAAGTAAGCAAGGTGCAACCCGCAGAAGATCAAAAAGAGCAGCATGCTTGCCAAGAACAGGCAGGACAAGATACTCAACAAAATCAGCAAAACTCACAAGAGCTACAGGAACAGCAATCTTGTCAAGAGCAGCAACCTCTTCAAGAAAAACAGGATAACTCTCAAGACACAATTGCAATTAATGAGCCAGATGACGACATTGCAGCCGAAGAGTTTATCAGCAAGAACAAAAGCAGCAAGCAAGCAAGTCTACAGCGCAAGCATAAATATGTGTTTACGCAAGAAAATAACAATATCGATGGCAATCCTGGTACAATTTCTGAGCTTCTAGATAAACAAAAAGACTTTTTTAAATTGGGAACCTCAGTCAAAGCAGACTGGCGCAAAACTGCATTAGGTAGGCTCCATTCTTTAATTGATAAATACGAAACTCCACTAATTGAGGCAATTCATCGCGACTTAGGCATTACAAGATACGAGGCGTATCTTACTGAACTAGCCCCTATACATGCCGAATTTAAGGTGTTGCGCAAGAACATTGAAAAGTTTTGTGCCTCACAAAAAATGGGAGTAGAAAAAGACCTTTTGCCTACGAGTTTTATAGAGTGTTGGCAGCCTCATGGAACGGTTTGTATTATAAATTCTTGGGAGAGTCCGGTAGCTATGTCGGTTATTTTGTTAGCAGAAGCAATTGCTGCTGGCAATACAGTTGTTTTAAAGAACTCGGGTCGCACAAAAAGGTGCAACGAGGTGCTAGCTACAGCATTTGATGAGCTATTTAAGCCAGATTATGTGCGCTTTGTTTTTGGAGGAGCAGATATGGACGCCGTGTTGCTCTCCACACGTTTTAATAAATTTTGCTATGTGGGTTCCAAGAAAAACTCCCCCATTGTATATGAAGCAAGCACTAACGCATGTGCACCCACTATGCTTCTTAACAACAACAACGCCTGCTTTATAGACTCAACTGCAAATATAGAAACAGCAGCCGAAAAGATAATGTGGGGCAAAATGATTCATGCAGGTCAAACGCGTTATACTCCGCATTATGCAATGGTAAGTGATGCAGTATATAAAACATTTATCAATAGAACCTTTGGCTATATCGAACATACATATGGAGACGATGCAATTCATGCTAAGGGTTATCCACGCATGTTTTCGCGCACCGAGTTTGACCAGGCATGCGAACTATTAGATAGCATTGGTTCTAAAGCAAGAATTGTTTATGGCGGAGAGCGAGATATCGAAACACTTAGAATTGCTCCTACTGTAATTTTATGTGACTCAATAGATAACCCTCTATTTAAGCGTCCCATAACTGGTCCTATATTAGTAGTTGGAACTTTTGGAAGAGCCGAAGATGCTTTTGAACAAATCAACCAACTGCCAACGCCACCTGCATTTTATATGTTTAGCAAAGATAAAGATACGCAGGAATTTGCAATGCGCAATGCACAATTTGGGCAAGGTTGCATAAATGATTGCATGATGCAAATAATCAACCGCAAAGGTTCGCACTCGTCAACTGGAACCTCGGGTATGGGTACAATTGGGGCTATGCGAGGTCTAGAAGAATTTGGCACGCGCAGAATTATGGCTGTTAGTGGCGAGGGTTCATCTCTAAAAAGCTGGAGAAAAACTCCCTTCCCACTAGAGGGCTACGACAAAGTTAAGAAAGTATTTAAGTTCTTTACATCGCAGAAGTAGAGCAGAGCCTACAACAGCTGCAGCTGCAGCTGTTGTAGCTAATTTACCTCCAACGCATCAAACAAAAAGCTAAAAGCAGCAGAACCCAAACTTTATTCGCTATATGTAGGCAAGTGGATTTAGAATTCAGATCTAATGCGATACGCGCATTGCACGCATCGCATTTAGAATTGCTAGCACCGACACACCCACGTCGCCAAATACTGCGAGCCACATATTTGCAATTCCAATAAACGGAAGTGCAAGCACCATAATTGCAACTTTAACTGCAAGTGCAAAAACAATATTTTGAAACACAATTCTCATAGTTTTGCGAGAAATACCAATAGCTCGCGCAATATTAGACGGCTTGTCGTCCATCAAAACAATATCTGCTGCCTCTATTGCAGCATCTGATCCCATGGCACCCATTGCAATTCCTACGTCGGCACGCATAAGCACTGGAGCGTCATTGATGCCATCTCCCACAAAAGCAATTTTATTTTTGCCACCCGAAATCTCTTGCTCTTGATCTATCAAATTCTCAATTTGAGTAACCTTATCTGCCGGAAGCAACTGCGCACGATACTCATCAATACCGAGCTCGTTTGCAACAGCAGCAGCAACTTCTTCTCGATCGCCAGTTAACATTATGGTCTTGCTTACGCCTGCTCGCTTTAGGCTTTCAATTGTGGTGGCGGCATCTTCTTTTATAGCATCAGCAATCACAATGTGACCTATGTATTCTCCATCAAGCGCAACATGCAACACCGTACCCACAAGTTCGCAATCATGAAAAATTGCACCAATTTGCTCCATAAGCAATCCATTTCCAATTGCAACCCTATGCGATGACACAGAAGCTATAATACCGCGCCCGCTTTGCTCCTCAACATGTTCAATGCTTTCGCTATCAATGACACCACTAAAACTTTCTTTTATCGAAATAGCGATAGGGTGATCAGAGTATGCCTCCGCATGAGCTGCATACGAAAGCAAAACATCGGGATCTATGTCGTCCTTTGGGTGAACCGCCACAACGCTAAAAGTTCCATTTGTTAGTGTGCCTGTTTTGTCGAATACTACGGTGTTGACTTTTGAGAGAGCCTCTAGGTAACTCGATCCCTTAACCATTATGCCCAAACGCGAGCTAGCTCCAATACCTCCAAAAAACGACAGCGGCACACTAATCACAAGAGCACAAGGGCAGCTCACGACCAAAAACACTAAGGCACTCATAATGCAGTCGGTTAGAGACATGCTGGTAAAAAGCGGGGTAAGCACAGCTATTAGCAAAGCAGTTATTACAACTACGGGAGTATAATAGCGGGCAAAGCGTGTTACAAAATTTTCTGTGCGAGCCTTTTTTTCTGCGGCGTTTTCTACAAGCTCCAATATACGCTGCACGGTAGAGTCTCCATAATGCTTTAGTACCTCAACTATAATAGGGCTTGTGAGATTAATACAACCGCTGATTACCTCTGCGCCCCCCTCAACTATGCGAGGAACCGACTCTCCAGTAAGAGCTGCCGTATCTACCTGCGACTTTCCCTCTATTACGCGACCATCTAATGGAATACGCTCGCCAGGTTTAACGACGATTTGCTCTCCTACAAGCACCTCCGCAGGGTCAACCTCGATAAGCTGCCCAGATCGCATAACATTTGCATGGTCGGGTGCAATATCCATCATATCGGCAATAGATTTGCGTGTTTTTCCAAGCGCATAACTTTCAAATAACTCCCCTACTTGGTAGAAAAGCATAACCGCCGCGCCCTCTGCCATGTGAGGCTCGGCATTTGGAAAAAACACGAGCGCAAATGCTCCAATAGTTGCAATTGCCATGAGTAGGTTTTCGTCAAAAGGTTGCTTATGAACTATGCCGTGCCAGGCTTTAGCTAACACCTCATAGCCAGCAATTAAATATGGAATTAGGAAGAGCGTAAACTCAATCCAAAGACCGAGATGAAATGTGTTGGAGTTTGCAAGTTCGACACTATATTCTGCAGCTATGGTTATAACACCGCTTGAGGTAACCACTAAGTCGTAGAGACCGGTGAATTGCAAAAGCTCAAAGATCACGAACAAAACAAGCGCAATTATTATGCGCTTTAGCTTTCTTTTCTGCTTTTTTTGCACAGTTGTATCCTTTCGTTTTTGCAAAGCGTGTTGGGTGTGCGTCTTACGACATTTATTTGCTTATGGCATGTGACCTGCTTGAAATTGCTGTTTTCTCGTTTTGAAACTTTCATGAAACCCAGTGGTTTAAACCCCGAGCATTTAAGTCTTCAAAAACTCAAAGTTTAAATCGTGTAGTCAAAAAATAATTAAACTAGAACTTCGCAGTCAGGCTCAACATCAGCAAATATTTTTACAGACTGACTTAGCAGTTCGCCAAAGCTGGAGTCGTCTGCATCTAAGATAAATTTGAGAGTAAGCGCATTAACGCTTGCACTATTTACCCCGTTCAGCCCCTCAATTTTGCTTTGAATTTTTCCTGCACAATTTGGACAAATCTCACCATCTAATTTAATTGTCTTTCTCATTTATCTCTCCTACCTCCTAGTGCATTTATATAGTTGTGTCTAAACGCTACACTCTAATGTTTTTTCACATGTACATATGAGCAACTATTCATATGTTATATATGAGTGTATCCGAATATCGTGTAATGTCAAGACGTAAAATTGATAACTTTGCGAAAGAAAGGTTAACTAAACAAAGATCGGGAGCGCAGCAACTTTCCATACTAACCGCAACGTTTCAAACTAAACGCAACAGTTGCATTAAGTTTGATAATTAACGGCATATAAAAAACAAAACTCCCATTGCAAATACAACAGGAGTTTTGCCAAGTTCAATCTGTATCGGCTAAATCATAGCGCAGGCAAGCTCTTCTTACAAGCCAGTCTGATTTACCCCATATTCTGCCTGTTCGTAGCTAAAGCCCTCAAACATTAGCTGGTCAATCAATCTATCTCTAGAGAAAACTAACGCGAAGCCACATCTTCTTCTATAATTGCTTTCCAATCACCGTCTATACATCCCATAAAACTAAGATCCTCTAAGGCATTGCCTACTGCTTCATGCATAACAGCAGTCCCACGCGAATCGCTTAAATATGTTGCCGCATTGCGTCTAGGAATACCCAAGTTCTCTGCAGTTTCTATGGCATCAATATTTGCTCCCAAAAATAAGAACTCCCAGTTGTTTTTTTGGCGACGCTTCTCCACCATATTACGCACCTTTTTTAGCGTATATGTATGACTAGCGTTTTCCATACCATCAGTTGTAATTACAAAGATTGTATGATCTGGACGCCCAGCAAAATCCGTTTTCTGCAACTTATTAATGTGATGAATAGTTTCACCCATTGCATCTAACAAAGCAGTGCAACCCTGAACCCTGTAATCTTTATGGGTCATAGGCTTAACGTTGTTTAAGTCTACGCGGTCGATAATTGTTGTTGCCCTATTGTCAAATAAAACGGTTGTAACGCGAGTCTCGCCTGACAGTTCGCGCTGCTTTGCCAAAGTTTTGTTGTATCCATCGATAGTTTCGCTTTCGAGCCCACCCATTGAACTGCTTCTATCAAGAATAAATACAACCTCTGTAGTTGGTGTCTTGAAAACTTTTTTATTAGTTTTTTTGTTATTTACTTTGTCGTTAGTCATTTTAAATTCCTTTCAATAGTTTTGTTTAAGACATAAATCAGCATATAGAAAGGCAGCTTTTGGGTGGTCGCATGCAAAGCGACAAATTAAAAGATACTGAGAAGCGTATTGAATTTTTGGGGAAGAATAGAAATAGGGACTTGCTTTAAAATTTGGAATACGAACAAAAAAGAACTTACTTTAAAGATTGAGACAGGAGCAAGCATTACTTAATGAATATTTTGAGGCACAAGCAGACAGGATTTACTCTCTAATTTGGAGTACTAGCAGGCTTAGGTCAAATTTCTAAACCTTACCCGACTCCAACTTGGCGTCCTATCAATGCTTGGTCATAGTTGTATAGAGCAATATTTATATCATGGATATCCCAGTGCTTGTTTTCGATAAAATACATAACAACCAAATCCGAAATGCTAGATTTGCTAAGCGTATAGCCTGCTCGTCCAATAAAATCAAGAGTTTCGTCGAGGTTTAAATGCAGGGCTATAGCAAGTCCTAGGGCTGTATTCTTCTTGGGCTGATACTGCGGATTGCTGCGAATTTTGCTAAAAAGCTTGCGGTCAATATTTGCGCGTCGATATACCTCGGGGTCTGTTAGATTGCGCTCGTCTATCATGCGCATTAAGGCTTGCGAAAACGACTCATCAACTTGTGATAAGACCTCATCAAGGCGCGAAGTTGCTGCACAATATTTAGTAGATGCTCGTGTAACAGACGCTGGCATTGAAGACGATGCACAGACCTCAAGCTCTGCTTTATCCTGCTTTTTTCGTGGGTGAGAAGTGCTTGCTTTGCGAAGAGTTGTGTTATCAGAGGTTGCTTTGCTGAACTTTCTTTTGGATAGAAAACCGTGCGGTGTTGTTTGGTTTGGTTCCTCGGGTAGGTCGATGGATTCGAGAGACTCAAGAGAGCCGGAAGAGTCAATGGGTTTTGAAGATACAAATAATTCAGCGAACTCAGTAGAACCTCCGAAATCCTTTTCATAAGCGTTAGCTCCACCGCAATCCTCAAAAATATCAGCCTCATCGCCATTCTCTAAATTCGAGATGCCGATTCCCATCCTAGTGCACTTATGTTCAAATAAATCAAAAGAATTAGCACCATCAAAAACTGCTGTTTCCTCCGGCTCAAAATGTTTCTCTATATAAGCTGCAATATTGTTCGCAAGTTCGCTTGAGGAAAAATCAGCAATATTTATCGACACGTTTTGTTCCTATCTCCACATTAAATTTGTTAACTTAGCACGCAACACCAATAGCGCCATATTGTGTGTTTATTGCGACGCGTAAGTGCTGAGCAGCAAACGCAAAGCATCCAAGTACTAAGTATTAGACAAAATTGGCGGTTTGTCTAGATAAGCCGACACAAAAATTTTGAGCTTTTTGTGATAACCTCAAACATATGCAAATGACTTGTGCGGCAAACTTGCACGCACCTACATTTACTAATTAACCGACCACCAAAGTGTTGAAAAGTAGGATTTATAAATTGACTTCTAAACAATGTGCACTCATTGCGGCTGCTGCTGCCGACTCAAAAAAGGGAACCGACATTATTATTCAACGTGTAGCCGAGCTTCTGCTTGTTACCGACTACTTTGTTATAGTATCTGCTTCAAATGACCGTCAAGTTGAGGCCATTGCAGATGAGGTTGAAGAGCAGCTTCGCGAAAAGGCTGAGCTCAAAACGATTGGTAAAGAGGGGTTTGACGATAGGACTTGGGTCTTGCTGGATTATGGCGAGCTGGTCGTCCATATTTTTCAGCAAGAGACGCGAGAGTTCTACAGGTTAGAAACCATATGGAACGATGCCCCCCTAGTAGATGTTTGCGAAGCCGGAATTGAAGATCCACAATACAGTGAGCGAATAGCAAAGCTTGTTGATTGCACTCCAAAATATGTGGAGGATAGTTGCAAGTGTAGCGATAACAGCGAGTGTAATGAGGTCAACGCTGAGGCAAATGCTGATTCTAGTGCCAGCGCGAATGACTAAGCGTTAGATTTCTCATCGCTCTTGCTCCTTAAGTAAGGAACGACCCATGCATTCCACACAAGAGCAGTATCGGGATGCATAGAGCGTCCAGAATTTACAAGAGTCTTAACAGTTGACATACAACACTCGCTAAAAAGGTCGCTTAAACTTACTTTTCCAACCAAATCTTGAAGATCTGCAAGCGACTCATATTCACGAAGCGGCTCAACCATATCTGCAATATAAACAACCATATCGAGGGGCTGCATATCCACATCCCCTGATGTATGACGCGCCACTGCTTGCAAAATTGACGGCTCTAGCTGCGGAAACCGAATTGAAAGCGCCTTTGCACCAGTTATAGCATGAAAAATAGGACTGAGCAGCTCATAGTTTTTTGGGAGCTCGAGACCGAGCTGTGTCACACGGTCAAATATGGCTTGTCCTTTGTAGCATTTGTCCCAGTCGTGCAGAAGTCCCGCGCGAACCGACATAGAGATGTCAACTCCATAAATATTAGCCAGCTTGCGCGCCGTGTGTGAAACACTAACCGAATGTTTAAACCTTGACGAGGAAAGGCGTTCACGCAGCTCAGGGAGAACTTGCTGTATGAACTCGCGGTCTGCCTTGGGCAAACCCGCGGTTAATGCGTTGATTTCGGAGTTTTTTGTATGTTTAGGCGATGTATCTTGTGATGGCATGTTGCGACCTTTCGTGGTTGTTTTTGATATGCTTGGGTGGAGCATGTATGTGAGGTGCCTGCCTGTGCGCGTGCTCATGTACGATATTTGTCCCACTCGTGCTTGCCGTGCGTAGTTGTTTAAATATGCGCTTCTTGCCTTGCACGCCGGGTCGCAGAGCAAACCTACATACGCTGCTTACCCGTAAAATGTTCTACATCAATACGATAAATATTGCAACGTTTAACTGCTTCTTCGCTAAAACTAGCCTCAGCGTTGGGCGATACATGTTCCACTATTTTTGTGAGTCCGTAGACTTTTGTGTCTGTATCCTCGATTTTGGTTATGACGCCCGTACCCATAATTGAGCGGTACGCATAAGAATACGCACATGAAAACTCACCTGTTATTAGTCCGTCTTGCATGTCCATCTCGATTGCAACTTGTTGGCTAGACGCAAAGGCTTGCACTTTTCGCCCATCTACTGCGGAGTGTAGCCATAGCGTAAGCTTAGGAGAACCGGCATTTTGGCTTGCGTTTGCATTTGCGTTTATTTCTGCGTTTGCTTGCGCCGTTGCCTCTAACTCGTCAGCATTGATAGTCATTTTATTGCCTGCCGACCCCTCCTCCCAATCATAACCATAATTCATGGGAACAATAAACAGACCCTCTTTATCACACGCAGCAATTCGAACCACATTGCATGTTTCAACTATTGAATACAGCTGATTTGTATCTTTAATCTCGCGCTTAGAAAGACGCATTGAACTGTGCTCACTCATGTTTTTGATGCAAAATTCTGCTCTCTTTTAGAGTCAGAAATATTGCAATTCCTCCTTTTCAATCAACCATATTATACCCTTGCTCCAAAACTTCAACCACGCACGTTTTTTTTCTTGCGTTTGTTGTCTGTGTTCTGTATTATCTCTTTTGTTGCGCGGACATGGCTCAGTTGGTAGAGCATCACCTTGCCAAGGTGAGGGTCGCGGGTTCGAATCCCGTTGTCCGCTCCATTTAAACTTAATATCGACCGGTTTTGTGCCGGTCGATTTTTTTAGTCGTTTCAAATGCAGTTATGCTATTTATATGTTGTTTATGAGTTGTTTGTGCACCATTCATGGGCAATTCTAACTAGGATAGCGCAAATGAACTTTGCATTATTTTTGGACTCGGCTATACTTCTTTAGTGCTTATGTGGGGCTATAGCTCAGCTGGGAGAGCGCATGACTGGCAGTCATGAGGTCAGGGGTTCGATCCCCCTTAGCTCCACCAATTTACAAGGGGTCAAATTCACTTTTATTAAAATCGATGTCAAAATGAGTTAATTGCAATCAGAGTCATCTATTCATCTGTTAGTTTTAAAATTAAACTCCACTTTTATCTTACTTATGAATGCCTAAGTCATCGATTATGCCGAAGTGATCTAAAAATAGATTTATATTTAGGTCTGTTTTAAAAAAAGAAATACTCTAATGTTAATCGTTTGGTCTCAATGGAAATAAATTACGAGAATACTTATTATGTTAGAATTGCTCTATTGGAGATTGCAAGAAACAAACTTTAGCAGCTTACTCAAATTTTATTGTTTCTTTAGATATGGACAGGTTTTTTAAGGAAAGAAATATGTTTTGTCAAAAATGTGGTTCAAAGCTTAAGGATAAAGCGTTGTTTTGCACTGAATGTGGGGCAAAAGTTGAAGATGAGAAAAAGACAACAGATGCAGCAGAGGCAAAACCGGTTGAACCGGTTAGTAAGCCTTTAGAAAATCCTACACCTCAAGCTATGCCAGCTACTGTTGGCATTCAAAAGCAAAAAACGAGTCTTTCCAAAAAGCAAAAAGTATCTTTAATCTCAATAATTGCTGTTGCAGTTGTTTTGGTTGTCGCAGTTATTTTAGTTATTGCGCTACAGCCTACTAAAGATGCAGCACAGCAAGAAGCAGCAACGCAAAGCGAACCGGAGAGTTCTGCACAAAAGCAAACTGAAGATCAAGCGGCAACGCAAAGCAAATACATTCTAGAAAACAGTGCCACTAAGGAGTTAACGGATGCAGACATTGCAAGCTTAACTGATGATGAAATTTGCATTGCGCAAAACGAAATTTGGGCGCGTCATGGTCGAAAGTTTAAAAATAACTGGCTGCAAGAATATTTTAATAAGCAGAGCTGGTATTCTGGAACAATTGAGGCAGATGAATTCTTAAACAAATACTCCCCTACAGACATCGAAAACAAAAATGCACAGTTTTTAAATTCTGCGCTCTCCTCACGAGGTTATGAGCTAAATAAAGCACACCCTAATGAATCTCAAACCAGCAGTACATCAGGTGATGTTGCGACCTTGACGCAGGAACTGAAAAATGATGGTTATAACCTAGTTTTGCAGGGCGAAGTTAGAATTCATGACGACTATTCTTATAACACATCCACAACCACACCGTATATTCGATTAAATGAATTCAGTGAAATTAAGGGTTATCAGGCAGGTGAGTATAGGGTTAGAAATACGCAAACGATTTGCCCTAGTTCTAGCTATCAAGACGGTTCTATGAGCAGCGAACAAATACTTTCTTATTGCCAAAGTTTAAATGGACGCCAAGTCTTAATTGGTATTAACAACGACTCCTATGATATTCAGTTTTTCTCTGATGCGCCCTGTAGTCTACAGCTGCATACAAAAGAAGAATGTGACTTATTAAATTTTGGACACCCAGTGCGCGTTACCAACTTCGAGATTAAGGATTTGAACTAGCTAGCAACTGTAATTCTTTTGAAAATAATAAATTACCTGCTTAAATAACCTAATTGATAGATTATGGTAATTTCTATTGATAGATTATGGTAAGCTGTACTAATAGATTATGGTAATGTCTATTGATAGGTTATGGTTTTTAAGCAGAGGCTGCACTTATGATTGAAAGAAAAATACAGAGGAATCTTTTGCAACTTATGGACTGGTTTCCTATTGTTGCCATAACAGGACCTAGACAAAGCGGAAAGACAACGCTTGCAAAAGCAACTTTTCCAAATTTCAGTTATATAAATCTTGAGGACAGAGGTCTTTTAACTGAAGCTTTAGAAGACCCAACTGGTTTCATTAAGAATAGAGATAATAATCTAGTTATTGATGAAGCACAGCTAGCTCCCGATCTTTTCTCGGCAATTCAAGTAGTTAGCGATGAACGAGGAGTTCCCGGTCAGTATGTTTTAAGTGGATCTCAAAATTTTCTTCTAACAAAGAGTATTAAGCAAAGTCTGGCAGGAAGATGCGCTTATGTAACATTATTGCCACTTTCGTTTGCTGAAATTATTAGCGAGTTTAAAAATTTTGATTTTTACGATTTTGCTTATAGCGGCGGCTATCCTAGACTTTACGATGTTAAAATTCCTGCAAAAAATTATTATCAAACATATGTAAAAAGCTATATTGAGAGAGATGTGTCGGGGTTTTTGGATGTGCGCAATTTGCATGACTATCAAAAATTAATGACAGTGCTTGCAAATCAAGCGGGTAACCTAGTAAATCTTACGAACATTTCCAATGCATGCAATATAGCAATGAATACAACAAAATCGTGGTTGTCAATGCTTGAAGCGAGTTACATTATTTTTACTTTGCAACCCTATTTTGCAAACATAAAAAAACGACTTACTAAAACGCCCAAACTATATTTTTACGATACAGGTCTTCTTTGTTATTTGCTTGGAATCCGGAGTGCAAAAGATTTAAGAACCAGTGAATACAGAGGGGCTGTTATTGAAAACCTTGTAATAGCTGAGACAATAAAAAATTATGAAAATTTGGGAGTTGAGCCGGAGCTATATTTTTATCGAGATGATTCAAAAATTGAAATCAATCTTCTTGATTTCACAGACTCCAGTCAAAGAAAAGCTTTTGAAATTAAAACAGCAGCTATTTATGAAGATAAATACGCTAAGAATTTAATCTCCACTGCAAGCAATTTGGGAGTTGAAAGCAAAAATCAAACTGTGCTCATGAATGTTGACCGCAGCTTTAAGTCAAAAACCGTTAATGTTGGTTCGATAAAGGACTATCTACTCTTTGACTAAGTATTTTTTATGAATGAAGGTAATCTGAATTTGTAAGGAAAAATTAATCTTAACTGTTAGAATCAGACAAACTTGTTGTCTCTACAACCCTAAATTAGCTCTCTTTAATGAGAACTCTTTGTAGTTTTGTACCTAACAAATTCTCTTTAACACAGACTTCTTTTTACCTCCATTAAAACAAAGAGGGTATTGATTAAAATCAGCACCCTCTTTTGATTTATTTGCCACATGCACATTCACATGCTACACATGACTAAAAACACACTCATGCAAAACAAGGTGAGTCTTCGTTGCTATAAATACCAACTAAAAACTACTCAGTCGCCTCTTCGACAACCTCAACAGTTTCTTCTACTTCAACAACTTCAGCCTCAGTTTCTTCTGTTGCAGCTTCAGCAGCAGCCTCTGCCTCTGCGGCAGCCTTAGCTGCAGCCTCTGCAGCGGCTTCCTCTTCAGCTTTGACCATTTCTTCGCTCTTTACTGATACAGATAAATCAGCTTTAATCTCACGATAAATAGAAATAGAAACTGTATGGTCTCCCGCTTGCTTAATTGGTTTTTTGAGGTCGACCTTTTTGCGGTCAATCTCAATTCCTAGTTGATCTTTTACAGCCTCAGCAATAATAGTTGGAGTAATAGAACCAAATAGTTGTCCATCCTCTCCAACTTTTGCAATAACTGTAACGCCCTTGCCCTCGAGTGCTTTTTGAACATCATCGGCGGTCTCAAGACGTGTAACTTCGCGCTTTTGAATATTATGCATACGCATTTCGAGCTGTTTAAGGTTTCCTTTGGTTGCCTTAACGGCAATACCTTGAGGAAGCAGATAATTATCTGCGAAGCCTTGAGCAACATCTACGACGTCGCCCTCGCCTCCCTTACCTTTCAGCTCTTGCATAAGAATTACTTTCATTTTTTCTCCTTAAGAGCTGAATACTAATTGCGACGCTTGCGGTCCCCACGTCCACTTACTACAGGAACCGTATAAGGAACTAGCGCAACCTCTCTAGCACGCTTAATTGCACTTGCCAAATCGTGCTGGTGTTGAGTGCAAGTTCCTGTGACTCTTCTCGGCTTAATTTTGCCGCGGTCTGTCATATACTTACGAAGCAAGGCTACATCTTTGTAGTCAATTGCAGGAGCATCCTCCTTGCAGAACTGACAATATTTGTGCCTTGGCTGACGATTGTAATCTGCCATCTATATCCCTCCTTAATTTGTTCGTTTTTGCAAAGGTATCATTATGTGTTATTACCTAGCTATTTAATAATTTTTGCAGCAACGAAACTAGAACGGAATTTCCTCATCATAAACTGAAAGATCTGGTGCAGCCGGAATTGGAGATGCGGCAGGTTGTGGCTCAGCTACCGCAGCAGATTGCGGCATTGTGCTCGAAACCATATCTCCAGCATTTTGTGCCATAGGCTGAGCTGCAGGTTGAGTAGCACCCATAGGATTGCGAGACATAAACTCAAGTTCGTCTACAATAATCTCTATTTTGCTACGCTTGCCCGTGCCATCTTTAGATTCCCACTGACTCCAACGAAGCTTGCCCTCAATAGCTACCTTTGTTCCTTTAACAAGATATTTATGAAGACCATCGGCTCTTGCTCCAAACATAGTGCAGTCAACGAAGTTTGCATAATCTTCCCACTCTCCGTTGATATTTCTGCGTCGATCGTTAACAGCAACGCCAAATCCTAAAACCGAAGTTCCGCCCGCTGTGGAGCGAAGCTCTGAATCGCGTGTAAGGTTTCCGCTAATTACAACTTTGTTGATACTCATTTCGTCCTGCTTTCTAACAAAAGTGTTTTTCCAACATTATCTGGCAAACTGCTAGCTAGTGCTACCGACCAGCCAATGTAAGATTTGCAAAACGTGTTCTTATTGTTCCTCACCCACGCGACATGCAACCATATAGCGAATAATGCCATCTGTGATGCGAAGTACACGATTGAGCTCTGTAATAGAATCAGGTTCTGCGCTAAAATTCACGAGATAATAAACACCCTCTGTGAGGTTATCAATCTCATACGCTAGCTTGCGTTTGCCCCATTCATCAATGGAATCGATTGTGCCACCAATGCCTGTAATAGTTGCCGAAACTTTATCGTTAACTGCGGCACTATCCTCTTCACCGAGGGCAGGGTTAATGAAATACAACAGCTCGTAAGCTTTCATAGGTCACCTCCTCTGGACTATACGGCCTAGATCCTCTTCTCTAGGCAGAAAATAACTTATGAATCATAACACCTATAGCATCCGCTGGCGCTTTCAGATTCCTAATTTGGTCATTCATTTAACTTAAATGGAAAATATTATTCTCCAATCAAGCCCATGAAGCTTTCAACTAGTAACTAACATTACTTTTTAATAAACTTACAAATCATCTTTCTTATTTAATTTTTTCTAAAAAACTTACAAATCATCTTTGCCATTTTGTTTTCTATTTAGCTATTTTGCTCGCATTAGCTCTCCTCTCGTGCTCATTTATGCATCACTTCCAAAAGCTCTTGTAAGGGTTTGCCGAAGTTGAGCAACAAAATTTGTTTGCTGTTTTAACTGAGTGCCCATCTTTTTAAACCAACTTAAAACTAAGGGCATCACACTTATAGCAACTTTTACAATACCTGCCAAAACTGCAATCAAAGTTACTCCGACTACTGTGACAGCCGGAATTGTTGACACATCTTGTGAGATACTCGTGAATAAATCAGACAGTCTTAATATTGCATTTTTTGCAGTCGATACAATCCAAGTTCCAAAAGATGCAAATTTATCTCCTATCCATTCAATAGGTCCTCCGCTAGGCGTATTCTGCAAGGATTGCTCATCAATAAAATCCAAACTCTCTTGACTATAATTTCCTGATGTAATTGTTGGATTTGCTCCAGCTTCTTCTAACAGTTCTGTATTAGTGGCTAAATTATCACTAAGCACACCAGTTGACACAAATTCTTCTCCTCCCAAATCCCCCAGAGCAATTTGTTCTTGTGCTAGAGCAGATTCCCCTAGTGCGCTAGCTCCAGTTTCTGCTCCACTAAAGACTGCACTCTCGCCACTAAGCTCCTGCTCACCAGATACATCAGAGCCTCCTACACCTATAAGCCAACCTGGATCAAGGTACACGCTACGGCTATTAGTTTTCTTCTTTAATCCAACATGCAAGTGAGTTTGAGACAGAGACTTATCTCCCGATGCTGCCAATACACCTACGGCTTGTCCCTCAAAAATGCTATCCCCGTAGCTAACGTATGTATTATCAACCGGCATCATTGTTGCAGTTAATCCATTGCCCATGTCTATAGAGATTGCCGTTGTTGTGCCTGACCCTGCATCTTCTCCGGCAGGAACACTTCCAACAAAAGATACAGTTCCACTGACAGGAGCATATAAAGTGTCGCCGGCACTAGCAGCACAGTCTATTCCACAATGTGTTCTTGTGCCACCACTTTGCGATAAATAAGATTGTTTAAATCCAAGCAGAACTTGACAGTCATTACCCAATGGAGACACTGCCAAGCCCTGCACTGGCGCAAATGTAGTTGCAATTAGTGCCAATGCAAATACAGCAACTATGCGCCTAACGCAAGACGAGGCTGCATGACCATGGCACACAATCCTATCTATAAATATTTTGGTTGAGAATTTTTGCTCTAAGGTTTTCATGATTCCTCCTTCTTACGTTTGTTACAAGGAAATCATGCACTGCAAATCTTTCCAAATTCTTAACCAAATCTAACTAAAATCTAAACAGATTCTTAACCAAATCTAACCACGCTAAACGTGCAAGATTTAATTTTTAAGCTTTATGAAAAATCAGTATGCAAACAACAAACCAACAAAATCAGGTTTGCGCATTCAAGATCTCAAACAACCCTTAATACTTACAAATTGCTGGTATACCACGCATAAAACAACAATTACGGCAAAATAAAAGAATAGAGATTTTGCGTACTTACGACCTTTTATCTCAATACAAGCTCAAAAATGATTAAACTATATTCCTTAAAAGAAACAAGATTTATATAAGCAGGACAACTCATAGTTTATGCAATATATACAACCGCATAAAGTTAATTGCAAAATAAATTAGTAGACCCATACAATAACTAAAACAAGCGAGAGTAGCAAAGATGAACTTAGAAGCAATAAATCCACGAACTAGCATGTTGGCTAATCCATATTTAGTGAGAAATAATCTAAGTATTTTGGAGACAAAGACTGCCTCCTCCACACAGTCTTCACAAAGTACCCAATCCGAGTATGCTGCATATGCCGAACAAGCGTCACAAAACGCACAGCAAGCGCAAACTGCGCAGCTTACGCAAAGCGCTAGACCCACTCAAAGCGCAAAACCCAACTACAATCAATGCTTTCAAAAGATGGTTCTTAAGTGCGCTTTTCCAGCGGGATTTGCAAATGGACTCTACCACACAATCGTTGGTCTGTGGATATGCGTCTCGGGTTTTATTGGCGTAACATTTGCAACATCCACATCGCAAGAAACCACGCAAATCAACCTACCCATCCTAATTGCTGGAATTATAGCTGCAACTGCGATTTCGTATTGGTATGGAAAGCGTTTGCAGCTAAAAGCAATATTTCCACGAGGTGCTTCAATACCAAGCGAAAAAGGACACGCACCTGTAATATGTTGGATCCTACCGCTAATAATTTTTGCTGGCGCACCAATATATGCAACATCAATCAACGCATCCAACGCAACACCGCTTATAATCGGCGCGATATTTGCAGTTCTTGCGCTTGTCTCTTATGCTGCATCAAACAAAATCTCGCTTTTGGCAGTATCATTTGCATGCATGCTATTGCCATCATTACTCTGCTACTTCAATATATGCATGTCCGACACAGTTTTAGACACTGTCCTAACAACCATCCCCTACGAGGGCATTATCTTTGTAGCATGCGGTCTGATTTTAATGAACTCGTCAATGTCTAGTCGCGTAAAATCTTATGACAGAAAAGCTATCAGCAGTTTTCTAAACTCAGAAAACTCCCTCAAGAAGTTTGCTGCACTGTGTTATCTATGTAAAAAGTTAGACCCACTAATGTTGCCTGATCTGCTAAAATTTTCGCAAAGTGATGACTATATGATTGCCTTTACAGCACAAATTGCGCTTGGCAATATATGGGGACCTAAGCCAGAAAAAATTGATGCACTTCCATCGGAGTTGGCTCAAAAACTTCCTGAAGATTATATAAAAAATCTTGAAGGTCAACTAGAACTTCAAAATCAAGAAGCACGCAGCAAATGGATTGCTCACCAAACATATGTAGAAAAAGAACTAGAAAAAATTGCTAGCGGAAACTGCCAAAGTGATAACGAACAAGTTAGCTGCACACAAGAATATGGGGAGGGCGACCAAAACGCAAACAGCAACGAACAAACCTCAAACCAATGCAACAACTCCACTCAAAACATCGAGCCGGTTGAAGCTTTATACGCCCTAGCACTTGGTCACAATGTTCACTATGATATTGGTCGACTTGTTGCAATCGAAATGCTGGGTTCACTTCGCACTCCTCGAGCATATGCCACGCTTATGGGTCTGCTTCAGCATCAAAATAAATATATCGCCCAAGCTGCCATTGCAGGTTTTTATGGAGCAGATAGTTCATCTGTGCTATATCTCGAAAAGTTCTTTGTTGCAAAGCGCTCTTGGCTGCGTAATAGAGCTATAGCAGCAACACGCAATATGCTCTATTATTTGGTAGCATTTGATCCACAAGATGCAGATGTTGCATATTCGCTTTTGCAAGATGATATTGATGCTCTACTAAACACAGATGATGTCATCACGTTTGCTTCGACCCTCACGTTGTTGCCTGCTCAAGATGACCAAGACATTCGTATTTTGGAAGGATACTTAGCGAGCCCAAGACCCATCGTCAAAATTCAAGCAATGCGAACACTTGCATATTTGGCCCCCACAAAGGCTTTGTCTCATGTTGTTTCTGCATTAGAAAACCAGCACGCGGCTGTTAGATATGCAGCCCTTAAGTGTCTAGATATATTGCAGTCTCCAAAAAAAGTTCAGCTTTATCGACAGATGACTAACGACAAAAACAACAAGATATCATCTTTGGCACGTCAGCGTTTGGCTATGCTGGAGTCGTTTCAAAACTATAGGCAGATTTTTTATATGAAGCAGTAGCGGTAGCTGTATATAGCGGCGCCTGTGGCTGCGCTTATAGTGAAGTCTGCGCCTTGTAAGTTGTGTAGCTTTTATTTCAAAGAACATCATGGGCACTCTAAGAACATCTCGCAAGTTGCACACATGCACCCAAAAGATCTTGCAATCAAATTAACAAAACGCCCTACAGATCAAACGACACTAAGCCCGACCCCAACAAAGCTAAGCTCCATAAAGCCTCAACTCAGCACTTAGCGCAAAACCGCAACCCACACAAAGCCCGCGCCGACCTGCGTATCCTAATGATGCCTCGAACTCTTATAATTTTGGAGATACTCAGAAAATTCTTCGCTTGTATCCGAATTTGTTGTACGCCACTCTTTATGATCGATAATCTCAGACTCAAAGCCATAATAAGCATCGATATAAGCGATTAGATTATCAAGAGAATCGAGCTGAGCCTGCGGATATTGGCCTTCGCCGCCCACATGCACAAGCTCGATTCCAACAGAATATGAATTCATTCCATAATCTGCATAGGAGCTTCCTATCGGAGTTGAACCCTCTTTGTCGTCGCGGCTTTCGTCGCTAACACCAAATTTTTCGTTGTGACCGGTGTTGCCAAAACCAACATGATGTGCAATTTTATCTAGCTCTACGCACTGATAAACCGAGCCATCTTTATTAATAACAAAGTGAGCCGCAATTAGCCTACCATTAGAGTCCCAACCAGAAATAACTGATGAAGCATCGTTATTGCCCTCAGTATCGTGAAGTACTATGTATTTTTGACAACTAGCTGGTTTTTCTCCATGCACAAAAGAAGAACGATAATCCTCTTGTATGTTTAAGCGTTGACGAAGCTCATCTGCGTTCGTAGAATTTGCATTGTCAGAATTTTCGCTAGACTGCTGGTTATTATCGCCTGAATTATTCTCGGCTTGCGCACTCTTATTTTTGTAGGCATTATCCATACGCTGTTGCTCTTGTGATATAGAACTATCAGACAAACCACTTTCTATATCTTGCGAACAAGCACACAGACAGACCAACGACAATAGCAAGAGTGCACAAACAAACAATACATTAATTAGGGTGCACTTTGTTAACTTCATAGCCCCTCTCCTCCAAAATTGAGTTCAAAAGAGCTGCATTATCATTTTCTATATCTGTTGGAGAATATACCTTCAAAAAATCATCTGGATCTGTTGTTGGTGTATACCAAGACTGCTGATTAAAATAATTCTGAAGCCATTTGTTATCGAATTTTCGACCATGACGTGCCCAAATCTCATTTTTTGCAATGCACATCTCGTCGCTTGAGAGCCCTTTTACATCAGCTAGTGATATGCGTACAGACGAACTAAAGGGAAGTATTTGCTCACCCCGATTTTTATTATATGAATATTTTTCTGAGTTAGAATTATAATCTGATGAACCAGAATCAGAATTCCCGCTTGAATTATTAGAACTGTTTGAATTACCCGAGCTGTTGTTACCAGAATTATTGCTACCCGAGTTGCTACTATCAGAATTATTGTTTGAATCTGCAACTTGTTCTTGACTCTGGGTTTGCACAGAACTAAAAGGGGTGTCTTTCAAAAAATCAATTGGAGGCTTTGTAACAGCCAAAATGAGCAAAGTTGCGCATATGACGATGGCTATAATTCCTACAATCAGCGCAACAATCATTAGAGCCGAATTGCCTGATTTTGCAGCAGCCTGAGCGCCGCCTTGAGTGCTTTGGGCAACTGGCACAGAGTAATTGGGTGCAGCACCTTGCGGTGTTCCAGCTTGCTGCGTGGGTTGACTATAATATGCGGTATTGTTAGGAGACTGCCCCTCTACTGCTGGAAATTCAGCTGTTTTATTCAGCATGTTTAGGGCTTGGGTTCTATCTAACTCTGATTCAGATAATGGTTGTATGGCCGAACCACACTCAGTGCAAAAACTTGAGTCTTCATCTAATTTAGCGCCACAATTTGTACAAAACATAACTCTCCCTTGAACAAAAAAACTGGTTGAAATTATATCATGTGATTATGCATCTAAATTGATAAGCATATAAAAATTTTTTATTGTACATATTGAACGAGATATTGAACGAAGCGCAACATGACGCAAGCCCCCTGCGAAACCTGCAAAACCTGCAAAGCCACCGCAAAAGGGCCGCCGCAAATCCCTAGCAAGCCCCTACAAAACCTTATTCAAAAAGCTCTGCGTCCTAGGATTTTGCGCATTCTCAAATATTTGAGTGGGAGTGCCTTCTTCGGCAATAACGCCACCATCAATAAACATAACTCTATCGGCCACCGACTTCGCAAATCCCATCTCATGTGTAACCACAACCATGGTCATTCCTTCTTGAGCGAGCTTTTTCATAACATCCAAAACTTCTCCAACCATCTCTGGATCAAGTGCAGATGTTGGCTCATCAAAAAGCATTAAGTCAGGCTTCATAGCCAGAGCACGCGCAATCGCTACACGCTGTTTTTGCCCGCCCGAAAGACTGCGTGGATAAGCATTTTCCTTCTCAGCAAGACCAACCCTAGAAAGAAGCGCGCGACCATTTTCTAAAGCATCTTCTTTAGACATTTTTTTGCGCAAAACGGGAGCAAGGGTAATATTTTCCATAACAGTTAGATGTGGAAACAGATTGAACTGCTGAAAAACCATGCCAATATCTTCGCGGAACTTGTCTATATTTTCGTGCTTAGAAGTGAGAAGATGACCATCTACGGTCACCGTACCCGAGGTAGGCTCCTCCAAGCAATTCATGCAGCGCAAAAAAGTTGACTTGCCCGATCCCGAAGGGCCAATCAAACACACAACTTCACCCTCGGTAATATCTGTGGAGATACCGCGCAATACCTCGTTATCTCCAAAATACTTGTGTAGATTTCTAATTTCGATTTTAGCCAAGGGACACCTTCTTCTCCAAAATACGCGCTAAGACAGTAAGTAGATATATGACTACAAAATATAAAATACCCACCATCAGCCACACCTGAAACGACTGATAGGTGCGAGCAATAATCTGCTGACCTGCCCATGTTAGTTCTGCCAATCCAATTACGCAGATAATTGATGTATCTTTGATTGTAATGCACCACTGATTAACAACAGATGGTATGCAAATTCGCACTGCCTGAGGAATAACTATTTTGCGAAGAGTTTGTGTCTTTGAAAGTCCTAGACTGCGTGCAGCTTCACTCTGTCCAGGATCAACTGCTTGAATGCCGCCTCTAAATATCTCCGACAAATATCCTCCAGCATTAAAGCTAAGCGCAATAATTCCTGCAACAAATGCAGACATGCGTATTCCCATAAGTCCGGTGACACCAAAATAGATAAAAAATGCTTGAACCAAAAGAGGGGTTCCACGAATGATGGACACGTATATCTGCGAAATCCATACTAAAGGTTTGATTTTTGACATGCCCATGAGCGACGAAATTAGCCCTAAAATCATAGCAAAAATCAACGATATTGCAGCGAGCTCTAACGTTAGACCAAGCCCGCTTAAAAGCATAGGGAGAGACTCTGCGAACAAGTCAAAAAACCCTTTAATTGCATCGATGAAACCCATCTATCTTACTTCCGTTCTATTCATTCCATTCGACAAGTTGCCCCGCTCTTATTGAACGGGGCAACTCGGTTGTGCAAGTTATTTTAGTTACCGCTTGAAACGTATTTTTTGCAAATCTCGTCGTACTTGCCATTTGACTTAATATTCTCGAGACCCTTGTTAAACATTTCTAGCAATTCAGAGTTGCTGCCTTTAGCAACAGCAAATCCGTATTGGTTTGGAGATTGAAGCTCTCCTACCATCTTAAGCTCCATGCCTGTTGTGATTGCATAACCCATTACAGGATAATCCTCAAAGCATGCTGCTGAGTTTCCGCTGACTACATCTTGATACATTGTTGGTGAGTCGTTAAATGTTGTTGTTGTAAAACCATATTGATCTTTGATTGACTCTGCATATTCAGCGCCCATGGTTCCTTTTTTAACAGCTACATTTTTGCCAGATAGATTGCTGTAGCTTGTAATTGTGCTGTTAGATGCAGGAACTGCCATGATTACTCCAGAATCATAATAAGAAGTGGAGAAATCGAATACCTTTGCGCGCTCATCAGTGATTGTCATACCAGCGATTACGCCGTCGCTTTGATTGGATTGTACAGCTTGAAGTGCTGCATCAAATCCTAGAGGCTCAAGCTCATACTTAAATCCTTGGTCAGCTGCAACTGCTTCTAGAATGTCAACGTCGATGCCCTCATATTTGCCTTCAGCATTTTGGAACTCAAAAGGGGCAAACGTGGTATCGGTTGCAATTTTGTAGGTCTTTGATGTGGAACTAGAACTGCTGCTGCTATTGCCACAAGCTGATAGTCCCATTACCAAAAGTGCGCCCATAGCTGCGACGCATGCGATTTTTGCGAACTTTTTCATATTTCCTCCTGTTATTTACTTTCTACTTTTTTCTTACTTTTTCTTACTTGTTTCCGACTACAATACAGTACTTCTAAAAGCACACTCGAAACACAAATTTTACACTACTTTTACACAGTAGAGTCACAAAGCGGTCAAATATGGAGGGTCGAAGGCGGTTTTGTATGCCTTTTTGTGCTTAATTTAAGGTTGAACGGCGTGCGTTTTTGGGGTGACTGGCATATGATACGCATTTGTTTTACATTTATTTTACGTTCAAATTATGCCCTATCGCTTTACATTTCGCGCCTAGCCTATAACATCTCTGCGCCTTTTCTTCCAACTTTTTTCGCCTCTCAAAAATTCAATCCCCCGCGCTTAAGTGTATCAATCTGAGTTTTTAGTGCCTCAAAGTGTGGACCTCTCCCATAAGCAGAAAGCTCATGGTTCACCCACTGTGGAGAGATGCGCTCCACCACCTGTGCAATATCTGGATCTGTCCAAGGCTGATGCCTGTCTACTTGCAATATATGGTCATAACAACTTGCATACTTATCCCAAAAAGCAGCAGACTCCAAAAACTTTTGAGTAAATTGATAGTTATTATTCTCCACATATTCACCCGAAAGCGACTGATGCAAATGCAGCCCGCGCACCATCTTGCTCAAATCCCCATGCTCATCTAGCATCTGGTTGATATAACTAATGCCATCTTGCTGAGTGCGCAAAGCAGTATTTGTATTCATGAGATGACCAATGTCTAGCATTATTCCCTTGTTGGTGTATTCAATGCTATCCAAAAGTCGCCTAGTTACGTTGGGCTTTGTGAACGTAAACCCAGGCCACCACTGATTTTCAACCAACAAAGCAGCACCGTTTGTTATATAAGGAGAAATGCGATTTATGCACTCGATCGCGCAATCTAGCACCTCATCATCGGTATGTGCGAAGTCATATGTAAAGCACTCCTCAAGATTAACCTCCGAAACATGAAAGACAAGATACTGCGCATCTACCTCCATGGCGTGTTCGATATCACGCTTATACGCGTCGATGATGCACTCCTTATTTTCGCCATGATAATATTCGCGCACCTGATCCCAATTTTGGTACTCCTTCATTAGTGCCTGCTCGTTTTGCATCCAAAAATCAACCCAACACGACCAAAATGTGAGATGATAACCAATCGCCATACCCTGCAGGGGCATTTCTTCTGTATAAGGTCTGTGGTCCCATATAACCTCTATACCATCGGCGCCACATTCATGGCAACATTCTTGCAAGGTTTTCATGTCGCCGTATTCTTTAAGGCAACCATTAAATAAGGGGAAGTTTGTAACTGTTTTCATGATGATGTGCTCCATCCTTTCTTTGCAAATTTTCTACATAGTATAACCCAAAGACGGATTTGTTTAGATTAACGTTGGCTAATCTTGAATCGAGCTTTGATGGCTTTACCCATCTTTACCTAGCCTTTGCGTTCTGTGTGTTTTTAGAGTGCGAACAAGTTTGAGGGTTGCGCTTTAGACTGGTTAGGGCAAGTTGGAGTTAAACTTTTGCGTCAATCTGCCTAAGTTTGCAGGAAGTTAGCAAAAAGTTTGTAGAAAGTTAGCAGATAATCTATAGATACCTTCCAGATACAGATACTCTGCAATCTTTTTTGCTACATATATCCTGCAAACCCCCACATTTTGTGCTAGATTAAAAATCCCTCTTACAAAAAAAGTTTACCATGGTTTATTTATTCAGATTTAAACTCTAGATAAATGCGAACCTCAAGATAGGAGATAGAATGCTTTCAGGTTTTTCTGTAAAGAAACCTTTCTTTATATTAGCAGGCGCAATTGTGGTCTTGATGTTGGGAGCTTTTTCTCTCACTTATATGAAAACCAATCTCTTGCCGTCAATTGATCTTCCATATCTAGCCGTTATTACAACAGATCCAGGTGCTGCTCCAGAACAAGTAGAAAACGATATCACAAATGTGCTTGACAACAAACTTGCAACCGTAACAGGTGTGCAAAACGTATATTCAACAAGCGCAGAAAACTACTCTATGGTTTACCTTGAGTTTGCAGAAAACACCAACATGGACTCAGCCCTTGTGAAGGTAAGCGCTGCTGTAAACGAGGTGTCGGGCAGTTTGCCTGATAGTGCGGGCACGCCAATGTATCTCGAAATTAGCATGGATTCAATTGCAACCATGTATCTTGGGGTGTCTGATAGTGAGATGGATAGAGCGCATGTTTCGCAGTTTGTTGAAGATACAATGGTGCCCGCATTTGAGCGTCAAGAGGGCGTGGCTAGTGCTTCTGTCTCTGGTTCTATAGTGCAAAAGGTCGATGTCTCGCTTTCAAACTCCAAAATTGAGGACGTTAACAACAAAATTTTGTCGAGCGTAAACGACAAACTATACGACAGCAAAAAGCAGCTTGACGAGGCGCAGTCGCAGTTAAACAGCGCAAAATCAGCTCTAGAAACTCAGAAGGCGGCCCTTACGGAGCAGCAAGCAAAAGCAGAAGAGGAGCTGGCTTCTGGCTCACTTGCAATCTCGCAAACAATGGCCTCTAAGCAAGCCTACGAGGCTCAACTTACCACTCAACAAGCTGAACTTGCAGCATATCAAGCACAATACGAAGCCGCCAAACAAGCGGCCGAGGCAGCACCTAGCGACCCCACCGCGCAAGCAACGGTTGCCGCCCTGCAAGGCAAAATCACGTCTCTAGAAGCTGAAATTGCGATAACGCAAAGCATCGTTGACCAGTTCTCGCAGCAGTCATCACAAATTGAGCAGGGCTTTTTGGGGCTTGAGTCTGGCAAAATTGAAACAAGCATTCAGCTCTCCACCGCGCAAAACCAAATTGCCTGCGCACTAAGCACTTTGGAGTCGAGCCAATCGCAGCTTGATGAGGGGTACCAAAACTATCAGAGTGCGAGGGAGACGGCTCTAGGCCAAGCAAATACCGACGCGCTAATGCAGGCAAGCACCTTGTCGCAAATTTTGGCAGCGCAGGATTTCTCAATGCCAGCTGGTTATGTTGAAGACTCTAACGGCAACAAATATATGCTCAAAGTTGGCGAAGAAATTGGCAGCCTAAGCTCGCTTGAAAACCTGGTAATAACAAACATTGACGGTGTTGGCGACATAAAACTTTCAGATGTTGCTAACGTTAAGGTTGTGGAGGAGTCGGGTTCGGGATATGCCAAGCTCAACGGGCGTGATGGCGTGATTGTCTCTGTGACCAAAACTTCTACGGCAAATACAAGTGAGGTCTCGGACGCCGTTAATACGCAGCTCACAAAGCTAAAAGACGACAATCCCACTCTCGAGATTATGACTCTCACAGACCAAGGGCAATACATCACCTTGTATATAAGCACAATTTTGCAAAGCTTGTTGCTTGGAGCCGTGCTTGCAATTGTTGTGCTGGCTCTGTTCTTGCGCGACGTTAAGCCAACGCTAGTTGTGGCATTTTCAATTCCGTTCTCGGTGCTGTTTGCGCTGGTTATCATGTATTTTTGGGGCATAGACATAAACATAATGACCCTAGGCGCACTCTCTCTTGCAATAGGCATGTTGGTAGACAACTCTGTTGTTGTTATGGAGAACATATATAGATTGCGTGCACGTGGACTGTCTGCCCCGCGTGCAGCCGCGCAAGGAGCCAAGCAGGTTACAGCCGCGGTTGCCGCTTCAACTCTCACCACCATTTGCGTGTTCTTCCCGTTTGTATTTACGTCTGGCCTAGTTCAGCAGCTGCTGGTGCCATTTGCCCTAACAATCTCGTTTGCGCTTTTGGCATCTTTGGTTGTTGCTCTAACCGTGGTTCCAGCTTTGGGCTCTAAAATATTTGCAAAAGCTGAGCCGCGCGAATTCGCATGGTTTGAAAACTTTAAGGAATGGTACGGGCGCTTTTTAGAAAAATGTTTGCGTCACCGCGCTCCTGTATTGGCTATTGCAATAGCTCTGCTTGTTATAAGCATTGTTGGAGTATTTAGAATGGGAATTACTCTTATTCCAGATATGGAATCGAGTGAGATTTCTCTTAATGTGACGATGCCTGAAGATATGCAGCAAGAAGAGGGCAACAAAACTGCCGATCAGGTTTTGTCAATAATTAGCTCTGTTGAGGGCGTTAGTGAAGTGGGTTGTGCCGACTATGGAACCGCCATGGGAAGCATGATGAGCGGCAGCAGTGCGGCCTCCCAATCTGGCTCAACATTTAATGGAGAGTATGTATTTTATGCCATTCCCGATAGTTCAATAACAACCGAAAGTGCAATGCGTGACCTAAAAACACGCATTTTAGATGCCACCAAAGACTGCAATTGCGAGATTAGCGATAATAGTTCGTCTTCTATGATGTCTAGTGTATCGAGCGGCGAGCTGCAAATTGATCTTTCGGGTGAAAACTCAGACACGCTCTTGCAAATTAGCAACGATGTAATTGGCGCAGTTGAACAGGTCGAAGGGTATAAAGATGTGTCGAACGGCCAAGAAAAAGCAGACTCAACAATACAACTAAAGTTCGACTACAACGCTGTTGCCAGACAGGGCACAACGGTGGCACAAATTTACCAGCAAATTGCCAGTAAGCTAAATGCTACCGCAGACACTTCGCTTTCTGTTGATAGCGATGGGGACTCTGTTAGTGTGTCGGTTGTTGATGAACGCAACCAAATTACTCCGCAAAATTTGCTGGATACCGAATATACTGTGAGCGAGATGGGTAGTGGGGATGCGAGTGCTAGTGGGGGGAAAACTAGCAGTTTCTCGAGCGGCAGCTCGTCTGCTGGCTCGAGTTCATCTAGTTTCTCAAGCTCCACGGGCTCCTCGGAGTCGTTCAGTTCGTCCGGTTCCTCAAGCAGCAGTTCTGCGAGCGCTGACTCCTCCACAAAAACCCACAAACTATCAGAGGTTGCCACCGCAACAACTGTGCCTGGTGTTGCAACACTTTCAAAAACAAATGGCACACATTCGATGCAAGTAACCGCACAAATTGACGATGGCTACAACACAACACTTTTGAGCAGGCAGCTTGAGCCCAAACTTGATGCGCTCCAAATCCCCGATGGATATTCGGTTAAAATCTCCGGCACAGACGAAGACATTGCAACAATGCTCACACAAATGCTGCAGCTATCCTTGCTAGGAGCCGTTTTGATCTATCTGATTATGATGGCTCAGTTCCAAAGTTTTATGTCACCGTTCATTGTAATTCTCACAGTTCCACTTGCATTTACCGGCGGATTTTTTGCGCTGCTTGTTGCTGGTGAACAGCTCTCAATGATGGCACTTTTGGGCTTTGTGATACTTATGGGTACAGTGGTTAATAATGGCATTGTGTTTGTTGACTACGTAAACCAACTGCGCATTGCAGGTATGGAGAAGAAATCTGCGCTTATTGCAGCAGGAAAAACACGTATGCGTCCAATTTTGATGACGGCTCTAACGACGATTTTATCGATGTGCGCCATTGTATTTTCGCCTGCAATTGGTTCTGGAATGCAGCGTGGAATGGCCCTTGTGGTTGCAGGCGGTTTGCTATATGCAACAGCAATGACCCTTATTGTGGTGCCTATTGTTTATGACATTTTCTGCCGCAAACCTCTTAAAACAATTGAGATAGGTGACGATGTGGACCTAGATTCTGGTGATGCTGAGTACTTCATGGACGAAGCTGCTGCGGAAGTTGCAGAGAGTTTGGAAGCTGAAAATGTGGATGTATATGCAGACGTGGATGCAGATGCAAATGCAACGCCCGACGCAACTGCAACCGCAGATATAGATGCAATCGCAACCAATGATGCAGATGCAACCAATCGTATAGGCTAGCTATCTCCGCTTTCGGACTCATCTGCCTTAACCCATCTATCAAAAGTTGCAATGCATACTTGCAATCTACCTGCGGCTTCTCTTCTGCTAATAATGCCGTTTCTATAGAGCGACTTTATTTCTTGATAAGATTGTGGTCTCGGTATTTTGGGTCGTCCAAACTGAACACCCCTAGCTTTTGCTTGGGCAATTCCCTCTGCTTGTCGCTGTTTAATGCTATCCCTCTCAACCTGAGCAACATAGCTGAGCAGTTGCAATACTAAGTCGGATATAAATACGCTTGTAATGCCTTCTTGTTTTTCATGCGTGTTCAACAAGGGCATATCTAGCACAATAATGGAGACGTCTTTCTCTTTGGTAATTCTTCTCCACTCTAGCAAAATCTCATCGTAGTTCCTCCCTAGCCTATCTATGCTTTTTACAACTAAGGTATCTCCTTTGTGTATCTTTTTAATAAGCTTTTTGTATGCTGGTCTTTGAAAGTCCTTGCCACTAGCCTTATCACAGTAGATGAACTGTTTTTCTACGCCAAACTCTTCGAGTGACGCCAATTGTCTATCAAGACATTGATCCTTAGAACTAACTCTTGCATATCCATATATTTTGCATAAATCATTCATGATTGTTATTATCTAGCACTTCAATCATTTTTTCTGCAACGGCATGAACAACCGGAACCGCAACAGAATTGCCAAATTGTCTATAAGCTTGAGTATCTGAGACAGGAATAATATATTCTTCAGGAAATCCCTGCAAACGCGCCGCTTCTCTAGGGGTTATTTTTCTTGGATTGGAGCCTTTTTGCTCAATTAGTATCTCACTTCCATCTTTGTAGTAGCGAGCGCTAATTGTATTTGTGTACGTGCTGTTCTCGTTAAAAATCGAATATCCAAAGCCTTTACCTGCTTTTTTATTTGCAACCTTGCGTCGCTGGTGACCCTCCCACAATTTGTTAGACAGGGTATATTTTTGGTCTACATTTGTTTCTAATATGTCCCCTAGCAAGGTCTTTGTTTTTGGAGGAGTGGGATATTCAAAGTCCTCCCAATTTAAAACCTTGGATTTATTAAAGCAAACAATATATATTCGCTCTCTGTTTTGAGGAACCCCAAAGTCTTTGGCTGCTAATATTTGATGATTTACCGCATATCCTAAACTTTCTAGCGTGCTCTTTATAACTTTAAATGTATTACCCTTATCGTGAGTTAATAAATTTTTTACGTTTTCTAGCAAAATAGCTTTGGGCTTCTTGACCTCCACAATCTTTGCAATTGTAAAAAACAACGCGCCCCTGCAATCTTTAAAACCGAGCTTTTTTCCAGCCTGAGAGAAAGCTACACACGGAAATCCTCCAACCAAAATGTCGTGATCTGGAATTGTATGGGGGTCTATCTCTGTAATATCTCCGGCAGTTATTTCGCCAAAATTAGCAAAGTATGTTTTTTGCGCAAACTTATCCCATTCACTCGAAAACACAATATCAACCTTGTGAGTTTGATAGAAACCCAAACGTGTTCCGCCAATTCCAGCAAATAGATCGGCCATTTTATACTGACCGGCTTCATTTGCAAACGGGGGATTTTCTGGAAAATCCAAGATCACTTTTAGTGTTGCTGCCGACGGTGTGCATTCATTATTTTCCCATCGTCTAACCGAGCGTTCACCATTTTTAGATAGACCTATTGCGTCTGCAAGCTCCTTTTGTGTCATATTTAGTCGGTTTCGTTTTTGTTTAATTTTCTCGCCTGCATTTGTTAACATATATGTATCCTACCTGTTCAGAGGTTTTATATGGAATAGATTTAGGACAAAATGTCCGCTTATTGTTCCATTATACTCAAAAGGAATTATGTTATGTCTAATAAAGTCGACCAATTTAAAAAGAACGTAAAAATTGCGCGTGAGAGCAATGTTATATCGACTGAAGATCTTGTTAAAAAGGCAGTAAAAACCTTGAAACTTGATCAAAAAGATAATAACTATTTTTTAAGTCTAAATTAGTTATACATTTTTAAATTGCAATACACAAAATTGTTGTTATATATTTAAACAGTTGCAACGTTGCAGAGAGGCGTTTATATGAAGAAAGTGGCTTTGGTTACAGGAGCATCTAGCGGGATTGGAATGTTAACCGCAAAAAAGCTCGCGGAACGTGGGTTTATAGTTTATGCCGCCGCAAGACGTCTAGAAAAAATGGAAGAGCTAAAAGAGTACGATGTAAAAACTGTCTTTTTGGATTTAACAGATGAGACTTCTATTAAAAATTGCGTGCATAGCATATTAGATGAGTCAAGCAGAATAGACGTTCTTGTCAACAACGCAGGATATGGCTCATATGGCGCAGTTGAAGATGTGCCAATAGAAGAAGCAAAGAGACAATTTGATGTAAATGTTTTTGGAATGGCAAGCCTAATTCAGCTCATAGTTCCCTCAATGCGACAAAATCACTATGGGAAAATTATCAACGTATCTTCTGTTGCTGGAAAAATTTGGACAAAGTTCGGCGGCTGGTATCATGCAACAAAATTTGCTGTGGAGGGACTTTCAAACTGCCTTAGGGTTGAGCTAAAACCTTTTGGAATTGACGTTGTTATTGTAGAACCTGGGTGTATAAATACAAATTGGGTCAACATAGCAATGGATAAACTAAGAGAAACTTCTAAGGGTGGTGCTTATGAAGAACGTGCTAATAAATCTGCCGATTTTTTCATGAAAATTTATACACGTTCCGCTGTGTCTGAACCAGAATTGATTGCAAAAACAATAATAAAAGCAGCAACAAAAAATAATCCTCGGCCAAGATATCTTGTTGGATATATGGCAAAACCTCTCGTGTTGATACACACAATACTTAGAGATAGAGGTTATGACTGGGCACTTAACAAATTTAGCTAAAGATGGAATGGGTGGCTTATTCTGTGAATAACCTTTCTATTTATAGAGCTGATCTAAATCAATTAGTTTGACATCCTCTAATTCGCTAATGCTAAAACCTGAACGTGAAAAAAAGCCATATTTATAGCAATTCAAACCTGTCGCTTTTACTTGGGCAATCTCTTCCTCAATCATTTTCTTGCCCACAACAGACTTTCTAAATTTTGCCTCATAAAATACATAGCCTTTAGGATCGTGTGTAACTATATCAAACTCACCATTAGTGCGTTTAACAGGGTCATCATACCAATACCTGCCAATTTCATCAAAAGGTTCGTCAATATTTCCTGCACGATTTTGCCTGATAAGATACTGCTTGCAAATTTCTTCAAACCAATATGGCACATAGTTCTCTTCAAAATCTTTTGCTATATACCTATCAAAAAATGTTTCTTTGCTCAAAAACGAACGCTGCGACAAATTCTTAAAAATATATCTAAAATAAAATAGCGATAATGAATCAATAATTTGGTAGCGCGATTTTCTCTTATTATTAGGGTCATTTATAGGAGATGTTTTTTGAATAAGCTCCATACCAATTAATTTTTCTATTACATCTACCATGGCAGGTCCACTCGATACATGCGATTGATCAAGCACGTCGCGATATTTTGAATATCCTTTTGCGAGTGCCAAAAAAACCTCGTTCGCATTGGTAATTTTTGAAATCTCTGAAGAGATATACATCGAAACTTCGTTTTCAAGTCTAGAATCTGTTCCAGAAATTAAATTGATAATATTTTCTCGAACTGAAATCTCATAATTTATAAGCTTGTTATAGTATGGAATTCCTCCGAACACGCTATATAAACACACCTTATCGGCATTAGAAAATTGCGGGTAAAACTTTGCAGAATCATAATAATCCATCGGTCTTAGCAAAATTGTTAAATCCACACGTCCATAAAGTGGGTTTGCATGTTCAAGCAGGCTTTTCATAACGTCAATATATGACCCACATATCACAAGTTTTATATGCGACTCATCACGATACTTATCTACCAAAGACTGCAAAATGCTGTCAAGACCCGCTACTGCTTTTAGTAAATACGGATACTCGTCTAAAACCAATATGATTTTTTTGCTTATTGCCTGCTCAAATAAAAAATTTAGCAACCCTTCAATTGATGCAAAATTCATAGGAGGTAAGTCTAGTATTTCTGAAACAAGAGTTGAGAGACTTTCTGTATTATTTGCCTCTGTAGTTTGCTTGCATTCATAATAAATTGTTTTTGTAAGCTCTTTATTTTGCAGTTGATTATTTTTATTGTGAGTTTTAACCCCCTGTTTAATAAGTTCGCTTTTTCCAACTCGCCTACGCCCATATATTAAACAAACCCTTTGAGATTTATGCTCAAATTCTTGTTCTAGACGTTTAAGTTCTTCTGTGCGTCCTATGAATTTCATTAGCTCGGTTCCTCCCGACTCGGTTTTACCTGAGTTAAACATATATTACAAAATACCCAATGTTTTGTAAAACAATTTAATAAGCATTTTGATACTTACAGTGTTTTGTGTCTTAACCCTAGTGCAGTAGCGTAAAGATTATTGCTCTGTTATTTTGTAAAACCTTCTTAGGAAATAGTTCTAAAAAGCGCAGTTACCTTGCCTAATATGGTCACATCTGTAGCATAAATTGGTTCCATAGATGAATTTTGAGGTTGAAGCCTAATGCGCCCATCTTCTTTATAGAAAGTCTTTACTGTTGCTTCGTTATTAATCATCGCAACAACTATATCCCCGTTATTTGCGCTTTTTTGCTCGGATACAACCACTATGTCGCCATCTAAAATTCCAGCTTCTATCATAGATTCTCCAGAAACCGTGAGCAAAAAAGAGTTATAATCACCAACTATTTGCTTGGGCATCCCCAAGGTCTCTTCCACATTTTGCTCTGCCAATATAGGCGTGCCAGCAGCAACTTTTCCAACTAACGGCATTGCAACTATATTGCGATACACTTCATCATTAATATCTGAAGATACAATTTTATCTTTGTCTTTAGCTTTCTTATGCTCTTTAGAATCTACTAAAGAACCGTTTGTAGTTTCATCATTTGAAGCATCTTTATTTATAGAAAGAGCTCTTGCCGATGACGAACTGCGCGTTAGATAACCCTTCTTAACTAACGCGTTTAAATGTGATTGCACAGACGAAGACGACTTAAGACCAACAGCCTCACCAATTTCTCTAACACTTGGTGGATAACCTTTTTCTTTTGAAGCCTGTTTTATGTATTCAAAAATTTCTCTTTGCCTGTTTGTTAACTCTTTGTATGCGCTCATATCTGTTCCTTTCTAAACGTTTGTTATGAGTATAACCGTCTATCGCAAAAAAAGCAAACAAATGTTCGATAGACTATTGCATCGAACATTTGTTCGGTATATACTTTTATTCAAACAAATGTTCGTAGTAACTAGGTGGGCTTTTAAATCTTGCATCTTAAACAAATTTGTAAATGAAATTAATGTCCGCCCCTTGGAGTACAAATTAGTTACTGAAGTTACAAAAACAAAAACAGAAAGGAAATACGATGCAAACTAAAACAAACGAAATTATGGAATTAAGATTTGATGAGTCAGTTTTTTGGGAGCAATTTGCAAAAGTAAAATTTTATTTAATAAGCTTTGGCGAGTTTGTTGAGGAAAAAACTACAGATATTAAACTTGCATTTGATAAGTTACTTGCACGCATAAAGAACTTGCCGGAAGTTTATGTGCTGACTCATGGCTCATGGAAGGGCAATCCTGCACCCAAGCTTTCATCGTCTGATAAAGCATTAGCTGTTGTATCGCTTGTTGGGAGCACAGCTTTTCTAAGTGTCGCAGCCGCACTTGCTTGACGTTTGAAGCAATTTCAAGATTCTAGAAGAATTTATTCTTAGACCTAGATGACCGATTGCATAGTTTAGAGTTGCGGCCTTTGGTATGGCAAACCTCTTTCTTGTATTTATGCTTAGGCCTAGATACCCGATTACATAGGACTACAAAATTTGCCTTTATGAGAGTCTTCGTTAGTTTGTGTGGGTAAGAAACAATACATCAGGCAACCCCCACCAC
>CAVLCC010000006.1:0-56381 GCA_963661535.1 Senegalimassilia sp. | reverse complement strand
GATAGTGAATTTTATGCGGAGCTATTAAATCTTGAGTTCGCAAGTGATATTCTTAGTGGCTTTTTGGGTAAGCAAGAACAGCTCCCTCCGTATTTTAGTGCAAAAAAATTTGCTGGCAAAAAGTCTTATGAGCTTGCGCGTGCGGGGGAGGAGATTGAGCTAACTCCTGTAAATATTGAGGTAAGATGTGCAAAACTTGCGGCATATGGTCATGGCGAAAAGTGTCTGTGGCAAGACAGTGGTAGCGATATTGCAGACAATAGCAGTCTTGTAGAAAACAGCTTATGGGGCAACTCGCAAGATAACAACAATCTACGCGGCGGCTTAGACAGCGAGTTTTGGGACTTACGCATGAAAGACCTTCCATGGTGGGACGTTTGCTTTTCGGTCTCAAAGGGAACGTATATAAGAGCCCTAGCCAGAGATATTGGTAAAAAAGTAGGATGTGGAGCTTTCTTGTCGAGACTCAGGCGAACTTCTCTAGATAACATTCCTCTTAAAAGTGCTATTGCGTTTGATGATATCGAAAAACTAAAAAACATTGAATTTTTGGAGTCTGTGTGTTTAAATCCATGCGAAGTCTTAGGTCTTCCAAGCTATGAGTGCTCAGATGTAGATATGGAAAAAGTGAGAAATGGTGCACCAATTGAAGTCAGGTTGGAAGATGTTTGCGCAAATATGCGTGCAGATATCTCTGGTGGTGTTCCAAATGTTGACGCAAACGCTCCACAAAATTTATGCATAACGCACCTAAGGAAACTGCGTGCAATTTATACGATTGCAAGCGACAGTTCAGATTCAGATGCTTCAAATTTTGTAGACAAAGCAAAATATAAAAGCAAACTTGTAATACCTGGCGGCATTATTGGAGTTAAGCAAGTATCATGAATGTTAAGTTAGAGCTCCCCAACGCAAACGACAATGTACTTTTTTCAAACGAGCAAAACGTATCTCAAATAATCTATCTAGATAAAGATGAAGTGTCATCTATAGATAAGTTGACACTCATAAAAAACCCATCGTGTGCAATTGGGGTATTTGATGGAGTTCATTTGGGACACAAAAAGCTTATTTCAGACTGCATAGATTTTGCAAAATCGCAAGGAGCAAGTTCGGCAATTCTAACTTTTGATCCAGACCCTAGTGAGCTCTTATACGGCAAGTCTCCGCGAAAACTAATGTCTAATCCCGACAGAATTGCAGCACTGGCTCGCGCGGGTGTCGACTTTGTAGTTGTACAAAAGTTCGACCAAGAATTTGCAAACGCAGCCCCAGAAGACTATGTAGAAAATCTTTTTAGCGAGCTTGTACCATCGGGAATTTTTGTAGGAAGCAATTTTAGATTTGGATATAGAGCAACTGGAAATCCAGCACTTCTACAACAAAAACTAGAGCGTAGGGGGTGTAAGGTCATATCGAGCGAGCTCTATAGTCAAGACGGCTACCCCATTAGCTCAACACGCATAAGAGATATGATCGAAAATGCGAATGTCGAGCGTGCCAACGACCTTATGGACCGACCATTTTATACAAGAGCTTCTGTGTGTAGGGGAAGGCAAGTTGGGCGCACAATTGGATTTCCAACTGCAAACTTGGAGCTAGATTATCCGTACGTTCATCTTGCAGGGGGAGTATACGCTGGACATGTGTATACAAGGAGAGCTTGGTACCGCGCTTCAATCTCGGTTGGTGTTCCCAAAACCTTTGGAGACGACATCGCTCCAACAATAGAGGCTCACTTAATTGATTTTGATCAAGATATATACGACGAACATGTTATTGCTTGCTTTAACAAATATCTGCGTCCTATGACAAAGTTTTCTTCTGTAGATGAGTTAATTTGCGCAATTGAGTCTTATACGCAGATGGCCGCAAAGCAACCCTCCATACCAAATTTGTGTTTTTAGTTTAGGTATTAGAAACACCTTCATGCACTTCAAAACCCAGCGTTTTATCAAGCGTTTTTCTTGATTAAACATTGCCAAAACAAATTTCATATCCTGCACTTAAAAATTAAATCCCCTCAACATATCTGCCTTAAATCAAAAAAATACCTACGAAAAGCATATTAAACGGTGAATATTTAGTTTGTCATGACTAAAATCAAAGATGCTGTGTTTAAAACCGTGGAGATTTTGTGTATTAAATGTAGCGAAATTGTTAACCTTATTTTTTTGAGAGGAGAGGCATCCACGATGGATTCTTCATCAATTACAGCTTTGGCTTGGATTGCCCCTGCTGCAGCGTTGATAGGTATTTTGTGTGCAGCATATTTTGGGCGCTGGGTTCTAAAACAAGACCCAGGTAATGAGAAGATGCAAAAGATTTCTGGTCAAATTCAAAAAGGTGCTCAGGCATTTTTGTTTTCTGAATACAAAATCCTAGTCATCTTCGTTTTGGTTGTAGCAGTGCTAATTGGTCTTTTCCTAGGCACTTCAGATTTTCCAGCACGCGGCTGGTTTACAGCACTTGCATTTATAACAGGTGCTGTTTTGTCTGTTGCTGCAGGTTTTGTTGGAATGACAGTTGCAACTCGTGCAAATGCTAGAACTGCTTGGGCAGCTATGAAAAACATTTCACCTGCTCTAAAAATTGCATTTAGATCAGGCATTACAATGGGTCTAGTTGTTGCATCTTTTGGTCTAATGGGAATTTCTCTTTGGGCAATCTTTGTTCTTTTGGGAGGAACCCCTCAACCAGAGATTATCAACGGCTTTGCAATGGGTGCTTCTTCTGTAGCACTATTTGCCCGTGTTGGTGGAGGAATTTATACAAAGGCAGCAGATGTTGGAGCTGACCTAGTAGGCAAAGTTGAGGCTGGAATTCCTGAGGATGACCCTCGCAACCCTGCTGTTATTGCTGATAACGTAGGAGACAACGTAGGCGACGTTGCTGGAATGGGTGCAGATCTTTATGAGTCTTTCTGCGGTTCTGTTTTGGCTCCTATGATTTTGGCTGTATCAATGGCTGCATCTAATGCTGGTGGATTTTTGTCTAGTACAGATGTAACCCTAGCTATCCTTACTCCTTTAATGATTGCAGCTCTAGGAATTATTGCTTCGATTATTGGTATTTTTGCTGTTAATACAAAAGACGAGAACAAGCTACACAGTGCTTTGAATAAAGGCACTTATGTTGCTGCTATTCTTGAGGTTATTGCAGTTGTGGCAATTTGCTATGTATGGAGCATGTGGTCTAGTGACGGAATCAATGCTATTTGGCTAGCTGTAGCTGTTCTAGTTGGTTTGGCTGCAGGCCTAGGCATTGGCAAAGCTACCGAGTATTATTGCTCTGACGAATACAAACCTGTTAAAAAGATTGCGGAGGCTTCTGAGACTGGTACTGCAACAAATATCATCTCTGGTCTTGGCAATGGAATGCTCTCCACGGTTATCCCTGTAATTATTGTTGCTGTTGCTATCTTGGTGGCATTTAACGTAGCTCAACTTGCTTTGCCAGCTACGCTTACAGCGGGTACTGACGCAATGACATTTGGCGTTTATGGCATTGGTCTTTCTGCAATCGGAATGCTATCTACAACAGCTATTACAGTTGGCGTAGACGCATATGGTCCTGTAGCAGACAATGCTGGTGGTGTAGCTGAGATGGCTGAGCTTCCTAGCGAGGTTCGTGAGCGCACCGATAAACTTGATTCAGTAGGAAACACTACAGCTGCTATTGCTAAAGGATTTGCTATTGGCTCAGCTGGTCTAACGGCTTTGTCTTTGTTCTTCTCCTTTAAAGTAACTTGCGAAGCCACAATGGGTGAGACACTAGATATTGCTCTTACAAACCCAATGGTAGTTTGTGGTTTGTTTATTGGAGGCATGCTAGCATTTTTGTTTGGCGCTCTAACAATGGACGCTGTTTCTAAAGCAGCAAACTCAATGATTATTGAGGTACGTCGTCAGTTCCACGAAATTCCTGGACTTCTAGAGGGCAAGGCAGACCCTGATCCTGAGAAGTGCGTTGCAATTTCTACAAGCGCTGCTTTGCGTCAGATGATTTTACCAGGCGTTATTGCAATCGTTATTCCAGTAGTTGCTGGTCTTATTTCTGTAGAGCTTTTGGCTGGACTTTTGGCTGGCGCTTTGGTAACAGGATTTTTGATGGCAATATTTATGGCTAACGCTGGTGGAGCTTGGGATAATGCTAAGAAATACATTGAGGGAGGACATCACGGTGGCAAGGGCTCTGAGGCTCACAAAGCTGCTGTTGTTGGTGATACCGTAGGCGATCCATTTAAGGATACTTCAGGTCCTTCGATGAACATTCTAATCAAACTAATGACAATTGTAAGTTTGGTATTTGTTCCTGTATTTGCAACTTTTGGAGGACTTCTCTAAGAGATTAGGGTTTTCTTTGGCTCACATACACTGGCTGGATTTTTATAAGTTTAGCTAACTTTAAGATTTTTAGGCTCGTCTTTAACTTTGCAAAAAGCAACGTGTTAGACGAGCCTTTTGTATTTGATTTATGATATTGTTTAAAATATTATGGTAGTTGCTTTTATCTAGGCAAAATGTGCAAGAGGCAACATCGCTTGCATTTTGTATCGCTTGCATTTTGTTGAGTTAACTAAATGCGCAAAGGCGTAAACGCAAAAATATTTGAACAAAATAAGTTAGAGGGAATAATGGGGCTTATCTCCGAAGAAGATATAAATAGAGTTCGCGATGCAACAGATGCTGTAGCCATTGTTGGCGAATATGTGCAGCTAAGGCAGCGTGGAACCGACTTTTGGGGATGCTGCCCTTTTCATGGAGAAAAAACACCATCGTTTAAGGTTAGTTCTCAAACACAGTTTTGGCATTGCTTTGGATGCGGCGAGGGTGGAGACATCTTCAAATTCCTTATGAAAAAAGAGCAATTTGAGTTTCCAGAAGCTGTTAGATATTTGGCTTCTAAAGCGGGAATATTTATCACCGAAGAAGAAGGTGGAATGCCCTCCGGATATCGCTCACGCTTGCTTGCAATTTGTGACGAGACCGCTAGGTTTTATCACACTCAACTAATGAGAGGAAAGTCGAAAGGCAGCACGCAGGCTCGCAAATATTTGAGCCAAAGAAACCTAGGAGGCGACGTTCCAAAAAAATGGAATATCGGTTATGCTCCAGGTAGTACCTCGCTAATCTCTCACTTAAACTCTAAGGGATTTAATCTAAAAGAGATGGTAGATGCCAATGTTGCACTAGCGGCAAATTCGGGTAGACCTGCGCGCGATAGATTTTATAACAGGGTCATGTTTCCCATACACGACTTGCAAGGGCGCACCATCGCGTTTGGAGGTCGTGTTATAGGCACTGGCGAGCCAAAGTATATCAATACATCAAATTGTCCCCTGTTTTCAAAACGCTCAAATTTATATGGAATTGACGTTGCTAAGTCATCGATAGTTAATTCTTCGGTTGCAATAGTTGTGGAGGGGTATACCGACGTAATTGCAATGCACGGTGCAGGCTTTGAAAACACAATAGCTACACTTGGAACAGCACTTACTCCTCAACATGTTAAGTTGCTTGCGCGTTTTGCTAAACGTGTGGTTTATTTGTTTGATGGAGATGCAGCTGGTCAAAAAGCAGCCGATCGAGCTTCTGAGTTGATTACATCCACGGTGGCACCTGAGTCGGGCAGAAGACAAATTGCTCTAGATGTTGCAATTATCCCTAACAACCTAGATCCGGCAGAGTGCATAGCTAAGGGTGGAAAAGAAGCGATGGAAGAGGTCTTGAACAACTCAAAACCCCTCTTGAGATTTGTGCTAGACAGAAGAATTGCCTCATACGATTTAACTACTCCAGAAAATAGAGCGCTTGCTTTGCCACATGTGCTAGAGCCCTTGGTTCCAATTAGAGATTCAATTTTGGCAGATGAGTATGTAGCTTATCTATCTGACATTTTTAAAGTTGACTTTGAACGTATAAAAAGGGAACTGCAAAAGGCTCCTACACCAAAGAATTACATTGGTGAGGGAGGCTATAATTCAGATGGTTCTTCTGTAGTTTCTGCGACAATGCAACATGCGGCGGGTGCATCTGTCGGTTCAGCTAGCACCGCCTCGGCTCCACAAGCACAACCCCAGCCAATTGCGATACCTCGCAATGGAGTTGGAAGATGGGAAGCTGAACTCCTTTGTTTATATGCCACTCAACCGGTAAGTAGAATGGATATTTCTAAGGATATGGAGGGTGAGAGCTGGTCAAATTCCATTTATACGAGATGCATGGGTGTTATGCTTAGCATGTCTACCGAAACAAGTGCAACCGAGATGATTAGCGCATGTATATCACAGGTGCCCGAGTCAGAACCAATTTGGAGTATGTCGTTGATGGTGGGGGGAGGCTCGCAAGAAATCTTAGACGCGACCAAAGTTATGCTTCGAGAAAGACGAAAATCGGCACTCAAAAGTCAAATTTCTGATCTAGAAAATACAATTAAATACCAAGAACTCACTCAAGAACAAAGCCAAAAGATTTTTTCTCAAATTTCTGACTTACAAAAGAAATTATCGACCTTGCGCAAAAACTAATTGATTTTTTGTGCAAAATGGTGTAAATATATAAGTTCGGATACTCATAGTACATTATTGAGAGGAACCAAATGTCAATAGAAGATACCGAGCAGTTCCCTGTAGAAATTGAGATGTATCAAAAAGAAATTTCTGAGCTAAAAGAGCTTGGCAAAAATGCTCGAAGAGAGATTTCTCACGACGATATAAACAAGGTTTTTTCTGACCTAGAGATCGATGATAAACAATTTGACGCTGTAACTAATTATTTAGAGCAACATGGCTATACAGTTGTAGACGACGCAGATCCTGACGTTGATATTGAGGATGCCGACATCGACATTGAAGACGCTCTCCAAATTGATGCGGCAGCTGCTGCAGAGATGGACGATGGCGATGATGGTCTAGACGAGCTTGATGTTCTAGATGATGACGAAGAAAAAGATCAAGACGTAATCGACGCTAAAAAGATTGACATTGTTATGCCTGCGGCTGTTACCAAGTCTAAGCGTCGCGGTAGAAAAACAGTTAGTGATCCATCTATTCAGCTACTCACTGGCGATCCTGTTCGTATGTATCTAAAAGAGATTGGCAAAGTTCCGCTTCTTAGTGCAGCAGAAGAAATTGATCTTGCTATGAAAATTGAGGCAGGACTTGAGGCTACCGAGGAACTCGAAAAAGCCGAAGAAGAGGGAATTGAGCTAGACCGCAGAAAGAAAAGACATCTAACACGCGTTGAGCAAGTGGGTCTAGATGCTAAGGAGCAATTAACAGAGGCTAACTTGCGCCTTGTAGTTTCTATTGCTAAGCGATATGTAGGTCGAGGAATGCTTTTCTTAGACCTTATTCAAGAGGGCAATTTGGGACTAATTCGTGCGGTTGAGAAGTTTGACTACACCAAGGGATTTAAGTTTTCTACATATGCAACTTGGTGGATTAGACAAGCTATTACACGTGCTATTGCCGATCAAGCTCGCACGATTCGTATTCCTGTTCATATGGTTGAGACGATCAATAAGCTCGTTCGCGTGCAGCGTCAGCTTTTGCAAGAGCTAGGTCGCGAGCCAACACCTGAAGAAATTGGCAAGCGAATGGATATGACTCCAGAGCGCATTAGAGAAATTCAGAAGATTTCGCAAGAGCCTGTTTCGCTTGAGACTCCAATTGGCGAAGAAGAAGACAGTCAACTTGGCGATTTTATTGAGGATCAAGGTGCTATTGCTCCTCCAGATGCTGCTAGTTTTTCGATGCTTCAAGAGCAGCTTGGAAAGGTTTTGGACGGTCTTGCCGATCGTGAGCGCAAAGTTATAGAGCTAAGGTTTGGATTGGTGGATCGTCACCCCCGCACTTTAGAAGAAGTAGGTAAGGAGTTTGGTGTTACGCGTGAGCGTATAAGGCAAATTGAGTCTAAGACTCTAGCCAAACTTAGGCACCCCTCCCGTTCTTCAAAGCTAAAAGATTATTTGGAAGAATAGTTTTTTGCTGATATTAAAATTGCGTTTGCATTTTTTAGAGATTTGGTTTTTGATAAAAGTTTTTGTTAAAAACGGGTTTGCACTATATTATGAGTAGAACTAATAAAAGATATAAATTAACAGCCCTTATAGCCGCATGTGTTTTTGCAATTATCACTGCGGCTTTATGTTTGCCAGCTTTTGTGGCAAATAATGTATGTGAAGAGGATTTGAGTGTATCGAACTCGAGTTCATTTGACTCTAACTTTCAATCCTCAGCAGATGGTGATGGCGAGTTAGCAGGCTTGGAGTCTGGCGAAGCATCACAAAGTAACAATGCTCAGCCATCGCCTCCAGATATTATTCAAAATGATTTGGGACAATCGATGATGGCTCATGAGGTACTCGTAACTTTTAATGTGGATACAAACTTTGATGCTAAGGCTGCTAGTATTGAGGCGATGGGATACTCAATAGAAGAAACTCTGTCTACAAAGGGTGGCGATTGTGGGCATACAGTTTTAGTCGAACTTCCTCAAGATCAAAATCTTAATAGCGCGATAGCGGCTCTGAAAACCCAAGCGGGTGTTAAGTATGCAGAACCCAATTATCTAGCTGAGCTGGTTCCGTGTGAAGATGAAGCAGACACTGCTGCTACAATAAATGACCCAAATGCTAATAAGGTATGGTCACTTGATGCGCTGGGCGCATATAACACGTGGGATATTGCTAAGGTGAATAAGTCAGTTTCTGTAGCCGTGATAGATGCTGGTGTAAATGTGAGCCACGAAGATTTGGCATCTAATATTGTTGCCACATATAATGCAGCGGACAGCGACGACTTTGGAGATAATTCTGAAAATCATGGAACACACGTAACTGGAATTATCTCTGCTAGATGCAACAATGGCATAGGCATAGCGGGACTAAGCTACAATGCGGGCATTGTTGCAATAGATGCAAGTTATGTTGATAGCTTAGGCAAAGAGCATCTCACAACGAGTGCGATTGTAAAATCTTACGATTATGTTATAGAAAACGCATCAAAATATAACATTAAAGTTGTAAACATGAGTTTGGCTGGTCAGGGCACCACCTCTAGTTCAATTACAGAGCAGATAGATCGTGCAGAAGAGCTTGGAATTATAACAGTATGTGCCGCGGGCAATCAAACCACTACGTCTACTCCTCCATATAGTGCATGGCCAGGAGACTATGAAAAGTGTGTTAGCGTAATGAATGTCTCAGGCACGCAAAGTAGCTCAGGACAGTGGTCTTTTGTTCGTTCCAGCTCATCTAACTATGGAGAGGGAAAAAACATTTGCGCTCCAGGTGTTGGAATATATAGCACCACAGGATTGTCGTTTGGCGCAAAATATGGAACAAAAAGTGGAACTTCGATGGCATCTCCTCAGGTTGCTGCTACTGCTTCGCTTATCTTTGCTGCCAATCCTAGCTTAACTGCAAACCAGTGCAAAGACATTCTCTACTCAACTACAACACAAATGGGCGATGGAGGATATTCAACTAACTATGGTTGGGGAGTGCTAAATACACTTGCAGCCGTTACAAAGGCTAAGGCAGGTGGAGAAACTCACTCATATACAATAACCATAACTCGTGAAGCAACTTGTGCACAATCCGGCATAGAACATCGTGTTTGCAAATACTGCGGCGAAGAGAGTGACGAAGAGATTCCAAAATTAGATCATGTTTTGGGGGATTGGCAACAGATTAAGGAGCCTACACTCGGTAACGCTGGGCTCAAAGGGCAACATTGCACAGTTTGTAATGAGCTGGTTAATACTCAGGATATTGATGCGCTAGCCTCTTTCGAGCGCTTATCTGGAGAAACACGCTACGACACAATGGCAAAGATTGTTGATAAGTATTGTGAAGATACTACCACAAAGTATGCAATAGTTGCTTCAGGGGAGCAGTTTCCAGATGCACTTTCTGCCTCATATGCAGCAGGTATTTTAGACGCGCCAATAATCCTAACTAGTCCTTCATCTTTGTCAGACCAAGCTGTAGCTGAGATAAAAAATGTTGGGGCAACACATGTTGTTATTGTTGGTGGAACCGGAGCGGTCTCTCAAGATGTAGAAGACTCTATCGATAGCATAAGCACGGTATCGCAGATAACTAGAATATCTGGGCAGACTAGGATCCAAACCGCAGAAGAAATATACAAAAATTTTGTTTCGTTTGTTCAAGATGATGCATCTGATACCTCTACAAAAAGCAGAGTTGCTATTTTAGCAAACGGAGATGGTTTTGCAGATGCCCTGTCTGTCTCCCCAATTTCTTACGCGCAGTCTAGTCCGATTTTTCTAACTTCTGCTGCTTCCATACATCAAAGCACGCTTGACATTTTGACAGGTGGAGATTTTGACGAGGTTATAATTGTTGGCGGCGATAGCGTAGTATCAAATGAAATTGAGGAAGAAATTGCAAATGCTGGTCTTACAGTTAAAAGACTCTGTGGTCAAGATCGCTATAAAACAAGCGTTGAAATTGCACAGTATGCAATTGAGCAGGGTATCCTAGATACTGAAAATATTTCATTTGCTTCTGGTGGACAATTCCCAGATGCCCTATCTGGTGCTACTCTTTGTGGCAAAAATGAGTCCGTGCTTTTGCTCACAGACTACAATGACACAGATGCAAGTGGCAATAACGCACCTATGACAAAGCTTGTATCAAACCAACGCCAAAATATTTCGAGGGTTTATATTTTTGGTGGAGATGCGGCAGTATCTGTTGGTGTAGAGCAGCTTTTGCGCGGTTTATAGACCCTAGACTTTATGTGGACCATAGATTCTCGTTAGGCCTTTAGGCTTTTGGGTGCACGCATTCTTGCTTGGTTCTTTTAAGATTTTGTGTCATGACTTTTTGTCATAGCTTTCTGCTATCGTTATAAGCTCTCGTCATGACACTTCGTTTTAGTCTCTCACCACGATTTAAGAAATAAAATCAATCACCGCGTCTTCAATTCCCGATTGGCTTGCTTGGCATGTATCTACAAAGCGTAGCTCCATATCATCTAGAGCATTAAGCTTTTGAGGAATAGAAGAATTGTTAGTATTTTGAGAAATTAGCCTGTTGAGCTGAGCTCCCGTTAGACTAGTGATCTGGCTAGGAAGTTCGCTTTTTGCAGGCATATTATTAAGTGCCCTATAAACATCAAATCCAAATTTTGCCCAGTGAGCAGTAGATGCAACAAGCAATGGATTAGAACCAACACCTGTCTTAGAATCAGCTAAAACCTTATCACAAACAGCCCATGCAACTGCTGTATGCGTATCCATCAAATATCCATGTTCTTCATAAACTTTGCGTATCGTTTGCAAAGACTCATCATTGCCCACGCTTCCCCCAATGTAGAGTTCTTGCATTTTTGCGCGGGTATCAGCGTCTACTTCAAACATTCCATCGTTCATAAGGCTTTCCATCCAGCCCTTGATTTTAGATGAGTCACGTCCGGTTAGTTCAAAGAGCTGACGCTCTAGATTGCTAGAGACCAAAATATCCATAGAGGGAGAGGGGGTTAGCACAAGCTCACGATCTCGTATGTCATAAATTCCAGTTTCGATAAAGTCTGTTAGAACACGATTTTGATTGCTTGCACAAATCAAGCGACCAATAGGTGTTCCCATTGTTTTTGCATAGTAAGCAGCCAAAATGTTTCCAAAGTTGCCGGTAGGAACACAGATATCAATTGGTTGACCACTTTTAACTGCACCATCTGCAACCATTTGTGCATAAGCGCTTACATAATAAACAATTTGAGGCATAAGCCTTCCCCAGTTAATGGAGTTTGCGCTCGAAAGCTTGATATTAAATTCGCTAGCTAAACGCTTTGAAAACTCAACATCATTAAATGTTTGTTTAACTGAGGTTTGGCAATCGTCAAAATCTCCATGTCCGCCGAGAACCATTACGTTTGAACCAAGTTGTGTGGCCATTTGTTTGAACTGGATATCACTCACGCCGCCATGTGGATAAAAGACCATAATCTTTGTGTGATCTCGGTCTTTAAAGCCCTCTAGCGCAGCCTTTCCTGTATCTCCAGATGTTGCAACCAAAATTAGGTAGTCTTCTTTTGACTGACCCTTCTCGCGCAAAATCTCAACTGCCTTAGAGAAAAACACCGGCAAGCACTGCAGAGCCATGTCTTTAAAGGCACTTGTGGGACCATGCCAAAGCTCCATTACATAGCGATCTGCAACGCGCACAATGGGGGTAATTCTCTCATCATCAAAATTATCTCCATATATTGTTTGCATGAGCTCTTCAACAGTTTTATCATCAATATCTATATTAAATTGCTTATAAATATATGCAGCACGCTGGGCATATTTCATTTTAGAGAGTGAAAGTATTTGATCTAGAGAAAGTGATGGAATATTTTGCGGAACCAAAAGTCCACCACCTGGAGCAAGACCTTTGACGATTGCTTCTGTAAATGAAAGTGGTTGTGTCATATTGGCACGTGTGTCGATATATTTATTTTGCTTAAGGCAATTATTGGCATCTAAAATTTCATTTGAGTTAGAAACATTTGTTGAGTTAGTGCCCTGTGTCATCATTTCTCCAAACCGATGTAGAAGTTTTTGTGCATCTTTTAGTTATATCTTATGGGGTTGGCATGTATCTCTAAATAGCGTTTAGCTATCTTGAGTTTTTGCTACCAACCGGCGTGTTTTATACTTTATTCATAATACACAAATGCACACATTCAAAAGCATTTGTTTCTTGTAAGCGATGAGATCTGAGGTGAATAAGATGGCAAAAGACAATAGTTTTGATATTGTTTCAGAAGTTAATTTGCAAGAAGTTGATAATGCATTTCAACAAACGCGCAAAGAGTTGTCGCAGCGCTACGACCTAAAAGATAGCGGTTCGTCTATAGAATTTGATAAAGGCAATGAGATTGTTACAGTGCAGGCACCTAGCGATTTTGTAGCCAAACAAGTAATCGATATTTTTGATGGAAGGCTCGTAAAACGCGGCATTAGCTTGGGATCAGTTAGTTGGGGAGACCTCCAAGATGCAAGTGGCATGAGCGTGAGAATTGTAGGCAAAATTGTTCAGGGCATCGATCAAGATACATCGCGCAAAATTAATAAAGACATAAAGGCACAAAAATTTAAGGTCAAGGTTACTATTGAGGGCGATAAGCTACGAGTTACTTCTCCTAGTCGTGATGCCTTGCAAGAAGTAATTGCTTATCTCAAAGATAAAGATTTTGGTCAACCCCTTCAATTCACAAATTATAGATAGAGTTAATCTCGTGCCTAAAATAAGAATTATTACAATGGGGTGCGCAAAAAATGAGGTCGATAGCGACCATATGCGTGCTTTGCTCCAAGCAGCGGGATACGAAGTTGAGTCTTCGTCTTTGCGTAGTCTAGAGGCTAACTCAAGCGTTGGTATTGACAGCGGTTTAGGTGATGGTGAAGCTTGTGTTGGCCTAGATGATGGTGTTGCTTGCGTTGACTTAGATGATGGTTTCATCAGTCTTGAAAGTGGCGATGATATAAGTTGCCAAAATGATGACAATGCATCTGGTATTCCTGATGTTAATATTCCCGACGCAACCATCATTAACACGTGCTCGTTTATTACCGAGGCCACGCAAGAATCTATTGATGCGATTTTTGCTGTTGTAGATGAGAAAATGAGTGCTTTAGGTGATGGGGCTTCAATACGCAAGATTGACTCAAAAATTGTTGTAGCAGGCTGCATGCCTTCTCGCTATGGCAAAGATCTTGAGCGCGAAATTCCTGAAGTAGATGCATTTATTTCGACAGACGAAGAAGATGAGATTGTTGAGGTCATAAACAATCTTTTGGATCTGGATTTGCAAGAGAATAAAGTGCGTAGCGAACGTGTGCAAACTGCAAGAACAACGGGAGAGCCTTTTGCATTTGTAAAAATCTCTGATGGGTGCAATAGGTTTTGCTCGTTTTGTACCATTCCTTATATTCGTGGTAGATATAAGAGTCGCCCTGCAAAAGAGATAATTGATGAAGTTGAGTTTCTAACCAAAAACGGAGTTTTTGAGATTGTTCTAATTGGTCAAGATACCGGAGTTTGGGGAGATGATCTTTGCGGCAAGAAACAAGTAGAGCCACTGTCTAGTTCAACTTTGCCCGCCTTGCTTGATTATTTGGCTCAAACTTTTGCTAACACATGGTTTAGAGTTATGTATTTGCAGCCAGAGCGCATAGATAGCGAACTTTTGCATGTAATGGCTAGCAACAGCAATATATGCAATTATCTCGACATACCTCTGCAACACGCATCTAAAAAGGTTATTCAAGAGATGAATCGTGAGGGTAACGGTAGTGAATATCTAGAGCTTCTTGCACAAATAAGGCAAGCTATTCCAGATGTAACTTTGAGAACAACTTTAATTGCTGGATTTCCAGGTGAGAGTGACAGCGAAGCGGCTGAACTTGTTGACTTTATGCAAGATGGAAAGTTTGATTTTGCAGGTGTGTTTGAATATTCTCAAGAAGATGGCACTGTGGCAGGGGAGAGGGACGATCAAATTGACCCAGAGGTTGCTATAGAGCGAGCAAATAGGGTTCGTGAGGTAATAGAGGAATGTTCGTGCGCAAGTGCAGATAGTCGTGTTGGCAAGGTATACGATGTATTGGTGTGCGGCATTGTTGGTATAGATGATGAATTTGAATCAAATCTAGATGACATGATTTGTGCAGATAGTTGCAACAATGCTCCATCTCAGCAAAATGTTAAAGTTTGGGGACGCGCAATGTTTCAAGCTCCTGAGGTAGATAGCGTTATCTACTTCGATGCGCCTGCTCACTCAATAGGCACATTTGCGCGTGTTAAAGTTGTTGATACCTTAGGGCTCGACCTAGAGGGAGAATTGGTTTAGATGTCAAATCCAGATTTTAAAAACGAATGGAAAACAACAGCTAATCTAATTACTATCACGAGGATTGTATTCATTCCTTTATTTGTGATTGCCCTTTTGGCTCCCTGGCCTGAGTGGTTTATTGACCCATCTGTAGGTTCAATTCAGGATTTACAATATCTTGATATTGCTGTGAAACCTTGGGTAGCAGCCGCAGTATATGCGGTTTTGGCTCTAACAGATGGCATTGATGGATACATAGCACGTTCCAGAAATCAAATAACTGCCCTGGGAAAGTTCTTGGACCCTATAGCCGATAAGGTCTTGGTTGCAGCAGCATTGCTTGCGCTAGTTGAACTAGGGGATCTGCCTAGTTGGGTCGCGCTAATAATCATCACAAGAGAATTTATTGTATCGGGACTGCGCATGCTTGCAGCTACTGAAGGAGTGGTTGTAGCTGCAAGAATGTCTGGTAAAATAAAGACGGCTCTAACACTTGTTGCTGTGCTAATGTTCATAATCAAACGCAGTGCATTTGTGCTTTCGCTTCCAGACAACATGTATATGCTTGTATTTTTGCTTTCTTGGGCTGTGATGATTACAGCTCTTGCAATGACAGTATTTTCGATGTTTCAGTATTTCAAAGAAGTTTCTACTATTTTAGCTGGCGATGATAGCAGCTCGACTGCTGATTGCAATTTAGTTAGTAGTGCTAATGATGATTTATCTGATGCGTATAATAACCCCTCTAATAATTTAGAAGACGGCGATGAGCTTAGCAGTATTGCTAGGAGAGTTATTAACCTTGCACGCGAGAAAAACGTAAAGCTAGTTACAGCTGAGTCTCTTACAAGTGGAATGATTGGTTCAGTTTTGGCTTCTGTGCCAGGTGCTAGTGATGTATTTGAGGGCGGAATTATTAGCTACTCTTATGACGTAAAAGAGCACTTACTTGGTGTTTCAAGAGATGATTTGGAAACCCATGGAGCTGTAAGCGAGCAAGTTGTTAGGCAAATGTGCGTTGGTGCACTTAAAAATGTTGTATGTAACGATGACCTGGGCAACAGACACGTTGACGCTATCTCTATTGCTGTTAGTGGGGTCGCAGGACCTGGTCCTAGCGAGGGAAAACCAGCTGGTCTAGTTTGGTTTGGAATTTCTGGTTGTGGAGATACATACACGAAATGTATGAACTTTAGTGGGGACAGACAAGAAGTTCGCAAACTCACAGTTGCTTGTGCTCTTGGCTTGGTTTTTGAGAGGCTTAAGTCTATTTAGTGTGGTTATTTTATTGTTGTGCGCTTGTTAGACTAAGTGATTGCACTGCGGATTTATATTACGGACTCGTATCGGGAGTTTTATAACGGTCGGCTTGCATTTAGTGCGATAAGAGCGCTTCTTAATTTTTTTAAAGCCTCGCTTCAATTGTTTAGAATTTGGTAAGAATTTAGTTAAGTACTGTTTAGATTTGGTTATACATTTTGGTAACTATGTACCTTTATTCTTGTTTGCAAGACAAGCAAGAAACATTTAAAAAATTTCTTCTTGACTACGAACATATGTTCGATTATCCTTAGGCAAAGAAAAAGACAAATTGTATTAAACATGCACAAATTTTTTAGTCGGTTACATAATTTGTTTATGCATTTGTTTAATCTAAGAAAGAGGTTTAAATGGAATCCGAGAAAGACAAAGTTTTAGAACTAACAAAAGCACAAATCGAAAAGCGATTTGGCAAAGGCTCAATTATGAAGCTTGGAGAAGATGGATATGATCTGGAGATAGGTGTTATATCAACAGGTGCTTTGCCTCTAGATGCTGCGCTGGGTATTGGTGGAGTTCCTCGAGGAAGAATAATTGAGGTTTATGGACCGGAGTCGAGTGGCAAAACAACCCTAGCACTACAAATTATTGCAGAGTCGCAAGCTGCAGGTGGCACTGTTGCATATATCGATGCAGAACATGCTCTAGATCCTGGATATGCTGCACGCATAGGTGTAGACATAGATAATGTGTTAATCTCTCAACCTGATACTGGAGAGCAGGCACTTGAGATTTGCGACATCTTGGTTAGATCAGGCGCAATAGACTGTGTGGTAGTAGACTCTGTTGCAGCACTTGTTCCAAAAGCAGAGATTGAAGGTGAGATAGGAGACCTAACTGTAGGTGCTCAAGCAAGGCTTATGAGTCAAGCTTTAAGAAAACTTGCGGGATCTTTATCAAAATCAAATACAACATGTATATTTATTAATCAGCTTCGCGAAAAAATTGGCGTTATGTTTGGCAATCCTGAGACCACCACAGGAGGTCGTGCTCTTAAATTCTTTTCGTCTGTACGCATAGATATTAGACGTGTAGACACAATTAAAAAGGGTTCGGAGGCAGTTGGAATTAGATGTAGAGCCAAGATAGTAAAAAACAAGGTTGCTCCTCCATTTAAACAAGCAGAGTTTGACTTGATGTATGGCGAGGGAATTTCAAAAGAGGGCTGTATTTTAGACATGGCTGTTGAAGAAAATATAGCCAAAAAGTCTGGCTCTTGGTATACATATGGAGATGAGAGATTAGGACAAGGGCGAGAAGCTGCAAAAGAAACTTTGCGCACAAACCCTGAGCTAAGAGATGAGATAGATAGGCTAGTGAGAAAAGCTATAGGTCTTATTCCGGATGATGAAGCTCCAATAGATTTTGAGATTTCTAAAGATGCAGACAGTGAATAGTGGAAGAGTTTATGGATCTTCAGGTGGATCTGAGAAATCCAAAACCAATTTAGATGGTTGTAGTTCTTTTCATACTAATACAAAAAAGCCAACTAATAAAAAACTTAGTGAAAAAGATTGTAAGGCAAAACTCTTAAAGCTTGTTAGCATGAGAGACTACAGTGTTGAGTCTATGAAAACTAAATTAAAATCTTCAGGTTTTAAGGATGAAGACATAGATAAAACGATTGAGTTTGGTTGCAAACATGGGTTTTTAAATGATAAGAGATATGCACAAAATTTCATATTGTCAAAGCAAGAACTTGGTTGGGGTAGAGCACGTATAGAAAAATCACTTGAAGATAAAGGAGTTGAATATTTAGAAATTGATGGATACCCAGATGAATTTTTCTCAGATGATAGCGAAATTAAAAGGGCTATAAAGTGCATCAGTTCGCATCGTACAAGCTCAAAAAATATTCGTGATGCACATTATAGGTATTTGCTTTCAAAAGGATACTCATCTTCTGTGGCATCAAGAGCATTGCGAGAATATGGCATGTAAACAAAAGCTAGTCAACGACGAGTTGTTTGAGACTTTAAAGTGATTTGCATGAATATAAGCTATGAAGTAAAAAACCCATATTATCAAGTATAGAAGATATGGGTTCATTACGACTATTGATTGCAAATGTGCTAGAAATATGAGCGTTAGGATATAGGTTTGTTATTATTGTCAACTATTACGATTTGTGGTTTGAGGCTGTTAGCTTCATTTTCATCCATAAGACCGTAAGCCATGATGATTACAACGTCACCTATATTACATAGCTTTGCAGCTGCTCCATTTAAACACACACAACCGCTACCAGCTTCACCGCTAATTACATAAGTTTCGAGCCTTGTACCGTTGGTTACGTCTGCAACATGAACTTTCTCAAATTCTCGGATTCCTGAAAGTTTCATAAGCTCTGAGTCTATTGTTATACTGCCTACATATTCTACGTTTGCATCGGTAACAGTTGCTCGGTGAATTTTAGATTTAAGTATACTTATATACATTGTTTGTCCTAAAGCCTCTTTGATTTATGAATTGCATCAATTAACAATTTTATCCGTATAATTTTTGTCGTATATAAACCCCACAGACAATCGATTATAAGGCAATACAATGTTTATAAGTACGAAAAATAAGGATGATTCGGAGATATTACCAAATCATCCTTAAAGGAGGGGGTATGCTGCCTTCAGGGTTTTAATTCGCCTGTATGCTGCCTACATGCGTATGTTAGTTTATTCCCTTGAGCATATATATAATATACTCTGTTAATGTTGAGAAATTGTGATGATGAGATGTTCAGTTGATGGATTTAATTATGAATAAAGATAAATATATACACACAATTGCTGTTTTGCATTCATATTTAGGAGCTCCTTTTTGCGGTTTTGCTAGGCAAAATGAATTAATCACAGTACAAGGAGAGTTAGAAAATGCTCTAAAAACAATATTTAAAAGAGATATTGATACAGTGTGCGCTGGTCGCACAGATACAGGTGTTCATGCAAAAGGTCAAGTAATTAGCTTTGATCTATATGATAAAGAATTTAACAAATGCACACAAGAGAGCTTAAAACGTTCATTAAATGCGCTTACTCATGACAATATATGTATAAAAAAAGTTGTTGAGATGCCAGTTGGTTTTTCGGCACGCTTTGATGCTGATTGGAGAGAGTACCGTTACAGAATTGCAGATGGATCTCATCAACCACTTTTTACTAGAGATTTTTCGTGGTGGGTTTCGTCTTGCAAAACTCTAGACATAGATGCAATGAAGAAGGCTTCTTCATATTTGATTGGAGAACATGATTTTAAATCTTTTTGTGTAGCTCTATCAGCGCAAGGTAAAAATACTGTTCGAGATATAAAACAAATTGAGATTTATAAAGAAGAGTTGTTAGGAGAAGAAGGGATAGTAATCAAAGTTATTGGTAATGCATTTTTGCATTCTATGATTAGAACATTAGCTGGCACACTTGTAGAGGTGGGATGCAAAAGAAGAAAACCTGAGTGGGTACTAGATGTATTAAATGCATGTGATAGACGTGCAGCAGGTCAAAAGGCGCCAGCGCAAGGTCTAGTATTTTGGCACGTTCAATATAAATTGGATTCTGAGATTAATGATGATTAGCCATAAATATATATTCTAGAAATTTTGAATAACTAAATTAAACAGAAATATATATTGATATTCATATATAGCAGGGATATGTATAACCATCATTTTTATATTCTATTATCTTAATTTTTTTGTACTATTAGTAAAAATCTCTCTAATAATTTAAATAAAATTTGTTAAAACTCTTGAATTGCAGTGATTTAAACTGATAGTATTTCTCCTACCCAATAACCTCACTGCTATGCGTAGCAGGATTTTGTGTGTTTAATATCGTAGCTTGCAAAAGTTTATTGCTTGCAAAGAAATTATAAGTTTTTTGCATGCAAATTTTTCTTTTGCATGTCATGTATCTAACATGGCAAATCATACTCAAATCCATGCTTTAAAAAGGTTTTTTTGCCTACAAAAGCCATTAGAGTTTTTTATTGCTTTGGAGTATAAAACACTATGGCAAATATATAAGTAATTTTTTGAATACATGCATTTTAGCTTGCATATTTGAGCATTTTATAAAAAATAATAAAGGAAAAAACAAGGGAGAAAGATTTATCAAATGGAAGAGAATTTATTTCAACAGCCATCTTATGGCAGCTTATCTATGGTCTCTTTGCTAGAAGAAAACGAAAAGCGATATCAAGAAGCTAGGAACAGACAAATTGCAGATTCTGTTCGTGCAAGTGGAATGCATAGTCTATTTGATGGGCTAGAATTTGCAACAGGAATGGATATTGCTTCATGCCAAAATATAGAATGTCCCGAAATGCAGGTTAATTTATTTGGTGGTCTTAAGGTTCGCATAAACGGAAAAGAACTTCCAGATTCTGTTTGGCAAAAAAATAAATCCAAATTGCTATTTGCACATCTTTTACTTAGGTTTGGTCGTGAGATAAATAGAGAAATTCTTGTTGATTCTCTTTGGCCAAATATGGACAGAGCTAGGGCTACCAGAAATTTATATGTTGTTTATTCTGCAATGAAACGCGCACTACGCAATTCTAATGGTGAGGCACCTTATGTCGTATCGCGTGGAGAGTTATATAAAGTCGATTCAAATTTGGTATGGTCAGATGTTGCTGAATTTGATGAGCTAACAAAAAAGATTTTATTTGAATCACCTAAAAACATAAATATAGAACGTTGCTTTATGAGAGTTGAACAATTATATTCTGGCGATTTAATGGCTGGTATTAAATGTGATCCATATCTAATAAGAATGAAAAATCGTTTTAGAGCAACATATATAGATTCAATTTTGATGGCTTCTAAAATAATGCTCGAGAACAATAATATTCCAGCAGCACTTTGGTGCGCAAGAAAAGCAATGGAGATGGAAACTGGAAGAGAAGATATATACCAAGCTTTAATGTTAGCCCAGCAGCGTGCAGGCCAAAGAACATCTGCTATGGAAACATTTTTTGTATGCAAGAGATATTTGGATAATGTGTTAGGTATTCCTCTTTCAAAAAAGACAATTCATATTTATGAGAGTTTGCTTGCTGGAGAATGAGCAGGATTTAAAAAAACATAGCTAGGTATTCTAGGATTTTTGTTCCATAAATAAATCAAGACAAATTTAGTTTGTAGGTATGCAGATATGTGGGTGCAAAGTTGTATAAATGTGCACCTATATAAAGAAACATATGCCATAGTTGCAAAACTACTCATCTCCAATAGAAATTTATAATGCTTTTTTACAAGGTAAGAAACGGTTTAGATTTGGTTTAGATTTTGGTAAGACATTAGAAAGAATTTGGTTAGATAAAGTTTGTATAGTTTTAATTAATGGATGCGATAGTAAATCAAAAATGTAAGCAGCAGAGGCTTTGGGGGCTGTCGCATCCTTGTATATAGGTACCTTGATAATTAAATAAGTAATGCAATATTTCTATACATCACTAATCTAAACTTTAAGTAAGCATTTTTAAAATGCACAATTTCAGCACATTTATAACGCTTGTGCCGATAAGGAGGGCTTGTCACAAAACACTAAATATATAAAGTGGGTGTTTGCGTTATTCTAATGAGTTGGTACGTAAACGACACGCATGCAAAAAAGAACATGCATTTTTGAGAGGAATCAACAATCTAATGGCGAATTTATTTAAGAAACTGCTCACAGCTGGCGGTGGCAAACAGCTAAAACATTTTGAGTCTATTGTGGGCAAAATTAACGCCATAGAACCTGAAATGCAGGCAAAGCAAGATGACGAACTAAAGGCAATGACTGCGGAGTTCAGGCAAAGGTACGAAAATGGCGAGACACTAGACCATATGCTTCCAGAGGCATTTGCAGCAGTTAGAGAAGCTGCTGTAAGAGAAATGGGCATGAGACATTTTGATGTTCAGCTCATTGGAGGTATGGCATTGCATCAAGGCGCAATTGCAGAAATGAAAACTGGTGAAGGAAAAACACTTGTTTCTACACTAGCTGGATATCTTAATGCAATTCCAGGAGACGGAATACATATTGTTACTGTAAATGACTACTTAGCAAAGCGCGATAGCGAATGGATGGGCAGAATTTATAAGTATATGGGCATGAGCGTAGGCTTAATTCAAAATGGTATGAAGTACGAAGCCAAAAAGCCTGCTTATGATGCCGATATTACTTATGGAACGAACTCTGAGTTTGGTTTTGACTATCTTCGAGACAACATGGTAACTAGAGCAGAAGGTAGAGTGCAACGAGGGCATAAATATGCAATTGTGGACGAGGTTGACTCCATTTTGATTGACGAGGCAAGAACTCCACTTATTATTTCTGGTGCAGGAAATGAAGCAGCAGAGACTTATCGCAAGTTCGCTAGAGTTATGCCTGGCTTGCAAGCAGATGTAGACTATGAGCTTGACGAAGCAAAACGCACTATTATGGCTACTGAGGAAGGTCTTGCAAGAGTTGAGAACATGCTAGGAATTGACGATTTGTATTCGGATACGTCGGGTCAATTGGTTAACCATTTGCAACAAGCTCTAAAAGCTGAGTTTATGTTCCATAAAGATGTAGATTATGTTGTGGTTGATGGCGAAGTTAAGATTGTTGACGAATTTACTGGTCGCATTATGGAAGGTCGTCGCTATTCAGACGGATTACATCAAGCTCTAGAAGCTAAAGAAAATGTTTTGGTAAAAGAAGAAAATCAAACACTTGCAACTGTTACTTTGCAAAATTACTTTAGGCTCTACGACAAGTTGTCTGGAATGACTGGTACGGCTTTAACAGAGGATGCTGAGTTTAGAGATATTTATAAGATTTCTGTAATTGCTATTCCACCAAATAAGCCGGTAGTGCGTCAAGACCTAAATGATGTTGTTTATAGAACTGCTGATGCAAAATTTAATGCAATAGTAGATGAGATTATCGAAAGACATGAGGCTGGTCAGCCTTGCTTGGTTGGCACAATTTCGATTGAAAATTCTGAACTTTTGTCTGGAAAACTTAGCAGACGCGGCATTCCCCATAATGTTCTAAATGCAAAGCATCACGAAAAAGAAGCAAAAATTGTTGCACAAGCTGGACGTAGTGGCGCTGTTACAATCGCTACTAACATGGCTGGTCGTGGTACAGATATTTTGCTAGGCGGAAATCCCGAATTTATGCTTGATGAGGTTTTGTATGCCAACGGAATTGAGCCTGAAGAAGCAACAGAAGAAGAGAGAAACAAGGCACTAGAAAAAGCCAAAGAAGTTTGCGCTGAAGATCATGACATAGTAATTAAAGCTGGAGGTTTAGCGGTTATTGGATCTGAGAGACATGATTCTCGAAGAATTGACAATCAGCTCAGAGGTCGTTCGGGCAGGCAAGGAGATCCTGGTGTAACCAGATTTTATTTGTCGCTCGAAGACGATTTGATGAGGCTTTTTGGCGGAGAGCGTATGGATCGAATTAGTAAGGTTATGGAAAAGAGTGGTACTCCAGATGATCTTCCACTAGAAGCTGGCATGGTTAGCAAGGCTATAGAAAATGCTCAGCATCAGGTAGAGGCTCTTAACTTCTCATCGAGAAAAAATGTTTTGGAATACGATGACGTTATGAACCAGCAAAGGCAAGCAATATACGCAGAGCGCAATGCTATTTTAGATGGAAAAGATATACATGCTAAGTCTGCGGATATTCTAAAATCAACTGTGGATAATGCAGTTATGAGTTATTGTGACAGTCAAGTTAAGGCCGAATCTTCTTGGGATCTAGACGGACTACATAGTTGGATGGTTCAAACTACTGGCGATAAAGAGATAGATACCTCGCAGTTTAATGAAATTGATGATGCAAACAAGTTGATTGAGTCGATTGAAGATCGTTTATCTGATTTGTATGCGCAAAAAGAAGAAATTTTGGGCGAGGATAAGATGCATCAGCTTGAGACTCAAGTAATGCTTCGCACAATGGACACTCGTTGGATGACACATTTGCAAGAAATGGATTATTTAAGAGCCGGAATTGGTCTTAGGGCGTTTGGTCAGCGTGATCCTCTAGTTGAATACAAAGAAGAAGCACATAGAGCATTTGGACTCTTGCGCGATTCGATGTATGAAGATTATATCCGCACTATTTTGCGTATTAAGATAGTTGTTCAAGAACAAGAAAGTCAAACTTCTACACTTAATAAAGCTTCCTACTCAGGGCCTTCAGATAGTGATGCTTCAACTGTGGCAAGTGCTACAGCTGCACAAGCTCAAGGTGGAGCTTCTTATTCGCAAACTGCTAGCCAGGTTCCTCAAGCTCTGCCAACTGGCAAAGCCAAAACTTTTGTAAAAGATAAAGAAGATCCGTTTGCAAATGTTGGCAGAAATGATTTGTGCCCATGTGGAAGTGGAAAGAAATTTAAGAAGTGCCACGGAGCAAATAGATAAAAATGGCAGATGATCGTAGTTTAGAGCTCAATGAGCTTGGCAAAAGAATAACTTCTGTGACTCAATATTTGCATATTGATACCAAGCGTTATAGATTAAAGGAGTTAGAAGATAAAACTTCACAAGCTGGGTTTTGGGATGATCAAAATAAGGCGCAGCTAATAACTAAGCAGGCTTCTGAGCTACGAGACGAAATTTCTTATTTTGAATATGCCGTACAAGAGTTTGAAGATGCTAAAGTAGCAAACGAACTAGCGATAGATGAACAAGATCAGTCTTTGGCAGATGAAGTCTTGGAATCTATCGCTAGTCTTACATCTAAAATTGATGAACTCGAACTTACCTCGTGGTTTGATGGTGAGTTTGACCATGGAGACGCTATAGTTACTGTAACTCCTGGTCAAGGTGGTCTTGAGGCTCAAGACTGGACCGATATGCTGTTTCACATGTATTTAGGATATGCGCAGCGCAGGGGCTGGAATGTTAAGGTTTTAGATGCTCCTGTTGCTGAAGTTATAGGAATAGACAGAGCTACATTTGAAGTTAGTGGCAAAAACGCTTATGGAATGTTGAAGTCGGAGCAGGGAGTTCATAGGTTAGTTAGAATTTCTCCAACTGATGAAAAAAAGCGAAGGCAAACTACATTTGCAGGCGTAGAAGTGTTGCCAGTTTTGCCAGATGAGATTACGCTTGATATAAATCCCAACGACTTGCGTATAGATGTGTATAGGTCTAGTGGACCTGGTGGTCAATCGGTTAATACCACAGATTCTGCTGTAAGAATTACCCATCTACCCACCAAAATTGTTGTGACTTGTCAAAATGAGAAATCACAAATTCAAAATAAAGAAGCAGCCATGAAGGTTTTAAAGGCTAGGCTCTATGAGCTCGAGGAGCAAAAAAGACAAGCCGAACTTGACGAATTGCGTGGGGAAAAACGAGAAATTTCTTTTGGCAACCAGATAAGAAATTATGTTTTGTATCCATATCAGATGGTTAAAGATGTTCGTACGGGCGAAGAAAGTGGCAACGTAGATGATGTGTTAGATGGAGATCTTGACCAATTTGTTTATAGCTATCACAGATGGACGGCATCTCAAAAAGATGAATTGTAAAACGCGTGATTTTGGATTGACCAATCATTTAGATGTCTAGACTAATATTTAGCCATGAAATACATTTTTGACTTACATATCTGACTACAAGGTGTTTAAATACCGAAAGTTGCAATAATTTTGGACGGATAATCACTGTATGCGCGTTATAAAATGTAGATAGGGTTTTTAAAAAAACAAATATTTATACATCTAGAAATTTTGTTTTTGTTTGTGGAGATGTTTGGCAGATATCTTTAAAATTGAGGGGTGAGAAGCGCATGGAGGCAGGCGCTTGTGGCAACAAGGCAAATTATATAGCTCAAATAGCTAGTCATATGAGATATGACATTGTTGATATGATTTCTAGAGCTGGAAGTGGGCATCCAGGTGGTTCGCTTTCTGCTGCTGATATAGTTGCAACCTTATATTTTAGTGGAGTTATGAATTTTGATTCAAGCTTGCTAGACAATCCAATGCGAGATCGATTTATTCTTTCAAAAGGACACGCTGCTCCAGTTTTATATGCCGCTTTAGCACAAGCAAAAATAATTGATAGAGATGAGCTAAAAACACTTCGCAAACTCCATAGCAGACTGCAAGGTCACCCTGATTGTCTTAAACTTCCTGGAGTTGAGGTATCAACTGGATCGTTGGGTCAGGGCTTGTCGATTAGCGCAGGGCTTGCTTTGGGACTAAGGTCAAATTTTGGTGCAGATGCGCCAACGGTTTTTACGCTCATGGGAGATGGAGAAATCCAAGAAGGTCAAGTATGGGAAGCAGCGGAATTTGCTGGCCAATACAAGCTGACAAATCTAGTTGCGATTTTAGACTATAACAATCTTCAAATAGATGGTTGTGTAAGCGATGTAATGGATGTATCTCCTGTTTGTGACAGATGGGCATCTTTTGGTTGGAAAACCATTGAGATAGATGGACATAATATTGAGCAAATCTGCGACGCTCTAAATGAGGCAAAAGAATATGCATCAGGCCCAGTAATTATCATTGCACATACCACTAAAGGCAAGGGTGTTTCTTTTATGGAAAACCAGGCTGGATGGCATGGCAAGGCTCCGACAGAAGAACAAACTACGCAAGCATTAGGTGAACTTGCAGATCATATAAAAAAACTTGATAGCGAGATGGGAGATTGCAATGCCCGATAAAGCAACGCGTGAGGCGTATGGTTTAACGCTAGTAGATCTTGTTTCACAAGGTGTAGATGTTGTAGCGGTAGATGCAGATTTATCAGGCTCAACAACAACCAAAAAGTTGGGGGAGGTATATCCTGATCGGCTAATAAATGTAGGAATTGCCGAACAAAATATGATTGATGTTGCAGCAGGTCTTTCGCTATCTGGCAAGATTGCTTTTACTGGTTCGTTTGCAGTATTTGGAACAGGCAGAGTTTATGATCAAATTCGCAACACTGTTTGCTATTCAAAATTAAATGTAAAGATAGCTCCTACACATGCTGGTGTTTCTGTAGGTCCTGATGGTGGATCACATCAGATGATTGAAGACATTTCGCTTATGCGCACACTTCCTAACATGCGCGTTATTGTGCCTTCGGATTTTGAGAGCGCAAGAGCAGCCATAAAAATTGCTTCTGCAACGCCTGGTCCTTTTTATATAAGACTAGGCCGCGCAAAACTTCCTCAAGTTTATGGTGATGGAGAGAATTTTGAACTAGGACATGCCAAGGTGATTCGAGAAGGAACAGATGTTACTATCGTCGCCTGCGGTGCTGAAGTAGCTGAGTCTATGAAGGCTGCTGAAATTTTGTCTGAAGCGGGAATTGAAGCAGAGATAATCGATGTATTTAGCATAAAACCGCTCGATAGAAAAACAATTCTCGACTCCGCAACCAAAACACGTGCTGTAGTTAGCGCAGAGGAACATTTAATTTGCGGGGGTCTTGGATCTGCCGTAGCAGAGCTTTTGAGTGAAGAACTTCCAACCAAAATGGTTAGAGTTGGAGTAAATGATAAGTTTGGAACATCAGGCAGTGCTGCCGAACTATTTGCAGAATATGGTCTAGATGCGACTTCAATTGCTGGGCGTGTTAAGGATTTGTTGCAACGCTAATTTTTCTAATGTTTCAAAAATGTTTTTATAAGATTTGTTGAGTTACTAATTGTATCAGTTGCAATTTGAAGTAAAGATTGACTTTTGATTTTAGATATGCGTCTTGTGCCGCTGGCTTAGCTCGTGTTTTAGAACACGTGTTTATCAACTTTTTGTCAGAATGTGTTATACACACAAACTCCACGTTTAGACCGTCTATACCGTGAAAACAATGTTTTGCACACATTGGGAAAACTTATGTTTACTCAAGTCTAAATGTGTTGTAAAGTTTTACAGAATGTTTAATAATTCAAATAATACATAGATTAAATGTAGTCGATTTTTGATTGGAGAAAATGTGAGTTTAGAGGATAATTTGCCTCAAGACGATGCGTTTGGACAATCTCCGAATCTCACGGGATCGCATGTTAAAGAAAACGTGCAAGATGTTCCCGCAGTTTCAAATTATCCAACAGCACCGCAAACTGTATCTGATGCAGCGAATCAAGAAAATGTTCCTGTTCAAACTCAAAGCATACCTGCAATTCCTGGTCAGGATTTAGCCGACTCGCCCAGCGTTGACCCGTCTTTTACTGCAAGTATGAGAGCGGTTAGAATGGCAGAAGGTGTTCCTTCAAATGCTAAGCCTTCGGTATATTTTGATAACATCACAAAAATATATGATGCACAACCAGACAAACCTGCATTGCAAAATGTTTCGCTAAAGATTTATCCAGGAGAGTTTGTATTTTTGGTTGGTCATTCGGGATCTGGAAAATCAACATTTATTCGTTTGATAAATCGTGAGATTGCTCCTACAGCTGGAAAGCTATATATCGCGGGCGAAGACTTAACAGAAATGAAGAGTTGGAGAGTTCCTTTTTTGCGCCGCAATATTGGATGCGTTTTTCAAGACTTCAAGCTCTTGCAAAAAAAGACAACATTTGAAAATGTTGCATTTGCCCTTGAAGTAATTGGTAAGTCTAAACATATTATTCGCACACAAGTACCTGAGGTTTTAAGACTGGTAGGTTTGGAAGAAAAAATGGATAAATATCCAGATCAGCTTTCTGGTGGTGAGCAGCAAAGAGTGTCTATTGCCAGAGCCATTGTTAACAGGCCTCCGCTGCTAATTTGCGATGAGCCAACTGGTAACCTTGATCCTCAGACTTCTCTAGGAATTATGAGACTTTTGGATCGCATTAATCGAACTGGCACAATTGTTTTAGTTGCAACACATGATAGAGAAATGGTTAACAGCATGCGCAGACGCGTTATTACACTTGATAGTGGACATGTGGTTCGCGACCAAGACAAGGGGGTGTATGGTTTAGATGCGTAATTTTGGATATTTCTTCAAAGAAGCTCTTATAAACCTAAAACGCAATGCCTCTACTGGCGTTGGATCAATGATAACTATCTTTTTGTCGCTATTTATTATTGGCCTTTTCTTTTTCATGAATACAATGCTTCAGTCTGTTGTACAAGAGATGGAAAATAAGGTCAGTATTACTGCTTATGTTTTAGACGAGGCAAACGATGAAGATATAACTACAGTGATGACAACCATCGAGAAGATGGGTTATGTTGAGAGTGTTACGTTTACAACCAAAGAACAAGCTCTAGAGAGTTTTAAACAGTCTGTAAACAGTCAAAATATTGAGATAGCCGATGCCCTAGATGGAGAAAACCCACTTCCAAGATCCATCGAGGTAGAGCTATCGGATCCTCAACAAGTTGAGAGTGTGGCTAATCAAATTGCATCGGATCCAGTTTTTGCAAAGATATGCGACAAGCCAAACAATCCGTCTGACTCTGTAATGTATGGACAGCGTAGTGTAGAAAAACTCTTTAGTGTAACCAATATTTTGAGATATGCAGGAATTGCTGCTGTTGTTTTGCTAGTGTTTGTTACTCTAATCTTTATCAATAACACTATTAGGCTTGCAATTATGGCGAGGCGCAGAGAGATTGCAATTATGCGTCTTGTTGGTGCGACCAAGGGCTTTATTAGAGGTCCATTTGTAATGGAAGGCGTAATCCATGCACTTATAGGTGCTATTTTGGCAATTGGATGCTTAGCGTTAATAAAGATTGTTGCAACTCCACACGTTGCTAATCTTATCCAATGGTTGCCTGTGCATATTTCTGCCGGAGAGTTTATTGGAGTATCAGTAGTTTTGTTGATAATTGGAGTTTTGATTGGACTATTTGGTTCAGCTTTGGCAATGAGAAGGTATTTAAAGGCATAAAATATGCAAGATTTGCAAGACTCAAAAAATAATGCCAATAGTGAGGGCACCGCAAAAAGCGATGCCCCTACTTATTTAGATGGCGAAACTGAAAAAACTGAAAAAATAGAATGTGTAAATGGAGAATGCGCCACAAATAATGTGGATGTAAATGAATGTTTGGATAAAGAAAGCGCAAACAATGAATATGTAAATGTGCGTTCAGATAGCGGATGTGCAATCACTGAACACGCAAGCGATGAATGCGTAGATGAGCGTGCAAATAGCGAAGAAAATTCACTTAATTTCTCCACAGAAGGAAGAACAGAGAAGAAAGTTGGCAAACAACTTCCCGAGCGAGTTTCTATGCGCAGAAGTGTGCTTATATGCACGATTGTTGCAATTGCATTTTTCTTCTTAGGTATTTTTGCTGCAAATAATGGCTGGCAGCTTTTAAACGACTCTCCTAGAGAATATGCGGAAGGCGAACAAGCTCCAGCATCAGAAGTGGCAATGCGCCTATATAAAGTTGCACAAAAGCTTGACAGCAATGGTCTATATAAGATTGATTTGGATTCTGCAACTCAAGGTGCAATAGAAGCTCTCTTAAATTCTACAGGCGATGCACATACAGAGTATTACACCCCAGATGCCTATAAGACATACATGCAATATACCTCTGGTTCATATTCAGGCATTGGTGTTGTGATTGGACTTTGTGGCAACTATACAGTTGTTACAAATGTTTACGATGACACACCTGCTGCAAAGGCGGGGGTTAAAGTTGGCGATGTTGTTGTATCAGTAGACGGCAACAAGCAAGATTGGACACCGTCTAGCTTTACTGAAGCTCTTAAACGTGACGATGGACAAAATGTTTCTGTGGAATGGTTAAGACCTACAGAGGATAGCCTAACAGAGCTTGGAGAAGCCATGCTCGCCGACAAACAAGCTAACGAGCAATCCCAATCAAGCGAGTCTTCTGCTACACACGCAAAAGCAGTTGTGCTAAGTGGCGAAACCATTCAAACAGAAATGGAATATGGACCTATTACAATTCCAAACATAGATTACGAACTAAAAGACAGTGTTGGTTATATTTATCTTTCGTCTTTTAATTTGGAGTCTGGAGATGCTGTTCGCGAAGCAGTTAAACAGTTAGAAGCCCAAGGTGCAAAAAGCTTGGTATTAGACTTGCGCAATAACGGCGGAGGATATGTAAGTCAGGCTAGCAAGATTGTTTCAGCATTTGAGGGCGAAGGTGTAATGATGCAGATTAAAACTACAAGTTCGACAGAGGAACAATATGCTTCTGGTGAAAAGATAACCGACTTGCCACTAGTTGTTTTGGTGAATGAAAACAGTGCATCTGCATCAGAGATTGTTGCCTCAGCTCTCAAAGACGACAAAAGAGCAACAGTTGTTGGAACAGTTACATACGGCAAAGGCACAGTTCAAGATTTGGTTCCTCTTTCGTTTGGAGGGGCTATAAAATACACAGTCGCAGAATATTTAAGTGCTAACGGAGATACTATCAATGAGGTCGGCGTAACTCCAGATATTGAGGTTGGACAGTTTGAGGAGTCTAGTGGATCTGGCTCAAATATTTCTGGAACAACAGAAGATGCTCAGCTAAAACGCGCACTTCAGGTGGCAAAAGATCTTGAGTAGAGATTTGAGACCTCATAAAACCTGCTTGTAAGCTAAAGCAAATATAATTGAAAGGTTAGCTTATGGCAAAAAAGCGCCGTAGCTCTGCTAGATATTCTAGAAATAAACGCAAGAGAAAAGCCCATAGCTCTAGGTCTGTGGGCACTCTGCCTGTAGGGACAATCAATATTACTTCCCAAGGATACGGATTTGTGCAAACTCCTGAGGGAAAGTTCTATATTTCTAAAAGCAAAATAAATGGTGCGATGGATGGAGATACTGTTCGTGTTCGTCCAATATCTAGACCTCAAAAAAGACGCCAACACTGCGAACTAAATGCAGCTAAGAGCGACGCTGCACAGTCTGCATTTGCTTTAGTAGATAAGGTTGTAGAACGAAAAACCTGTGAGCTTATAGGCAAGTATGTTTTGTTTGAGGACACTGGTTATTTTATTCCCCAAGATGCGCGCTTAGACTATCTAATACGTGCTAATGCTCCCTCCACTCTAGAAGTTCATGATGGTGATATTGTTAAGTTGCTTATTGATACCTATCCAACTAATAAGCAGTCGTCTTGTGGAACTGTTACAAGAGTTGTTGGTAGAGAAGATGATCCGCAAATTCTTGAAGAAATATTTGCAGCTAGGCATGGTATTGAGACTTGCTTTTCTGAGGGTGCAATATCTGAAGCCAACGAGTGTATTTTAGATATTCAAAGTGCGCTAGAAGAGCCAGATAGAGTAGATATAAGAGATCGCTATATTTTAACTATAGACCCTAAAGACGCAAAAGATTTTGATGACGCACTCTCACTTGATTTTGTGAATGGAACAATGCGCTTGGGAGTGCATATTGCAGATGTATCTAGTTATGTGCGATGGGGCACATCGATTGACCTAGATGCTAAAAATCGAACAACTAGCACGTATTTTCCGGATAGAGTAATTCCTATGCTTCCAGAGAAATTATCTAATGAGTTGTGCTCGCTTAACCCCGACGTAGATAGACTTGCATTTAGTGTTGACATGTATTTTGATAACAATGGAGCTTGTGTAAATACTGAGATGTATCCGAGTGTTATTAGGTCGAGATTGCGTCTTGACTATGCCAGTGTGCAGTCTATGTTTGATGGTGAGCAAAAATATCCTTCGATAGATGCAAAGCAAACACTTTATAATTTGCATAAATTAAGCCAACAACTTCGCAAAAAGCGAATGCGCAGGGGTGCACTAGATTTTGAGAGCATCGAGCTTAAAGTTACTTTTGATAAAGCAGGCAAACCTAATGGAATTACTAAACGCGTGCGAAGTGAAGCAACCGAGCTTGTAGAAGAATGTATGATTGCAGCAAACGAAGCAGTTGCTAGCCATATGCTTAAATGCGGTGGAGATATGGTATATCGCGTGCATGAAGAACCAATGTTGAGTTCTCTAGAAGATATTGCACCCGCTCTGCGAGAGTTTGGATATGCAACACATGAGGTTCCTACAACTAATGAGCAAATTCAAGCTATCCTAGATGATGCATATACAAAGCCAATATATCCAATAGTTAGCAATCTTTTGCTGAGAGCAATGAAGCAGGCAGTTTATCGCGATCACTTTACAACACACTTTGGGTTAGCTTCTTTGGGCTACACACATTTCACTTCTCCTATTAGGCGATACCCAGATTTGCTTGCACATCGTTTGTTAAGACTTCAGCTATTTAAGGATAAATATCCTAAAAATCCCCCTGCACGACCGGGTGCTATTGCAGGAATTTCGGATATGACAGAGCAGCTCGAATATTTGTGTGAGTGTTCTTCTAAAAAAGAACGGGAGTCGGAAAAAGCAAGTTACGAGGCACTAAATTCTAAGATATGCGAGTACATGGAGCAGTTTGTGGGAGATAAGTTTGAAGCGATTATAGTTAACGTTATGCAGTTTGGATTTTTTGTTAGATTACAAAACGGATGCGAGGGTCTGGTTCCAATTGATACACTAGATGGCTGGTATGACTATGACGAGGCAAAGCGCAAGTTGTCCTGCACAGACAGTGGAGTAAACATAGAATATGAGTTAGGGCAAGAGGTCAAGGTCACCTTAACTAAGACAGATAAGGTTAGAGGTAATTTAACTTTTGCTCTTGCATAATCTTGCGTCTTAAAGATAAATATGTGCACAAGTCATCTGGCACGTACTTTTACACCTCAACCCCTGCGCAAACCAAATCTATAAACTGCTTGGCAGCGCGTGGACTTCTTCCACCTGCTCTAATTGCAAATCGCTCAGCTCTTAAGATTAGAGAGTTTGTTTCCTCTTTAATCTCAGCCTTTTTGGCAAGCTCTTCAACGATAAATGCATACTTAGTCTTATCTGGTTGCATAAATGTAATTACCAAACCAAACCTTGCAGATAAACTCATTAGCTCTTGGCGAGTGTCGGCCTCATGGATATCAGTTCCTGCTCTGTCTTCTAGAGTTTCTTTTATAAGATGTCTTCTGTTAGATGTTGCATAAACAACCACATTACCTCCGCGCCCACATACGCTTCCTTCTAAAATTGCCTTTAGAGCTGCGAAATCTTTATCGTCTGTTGTGAAACTAAGGTCGTCAATAAATACAATAAATTTTAGGGGATTAGAAGATAGACTTTCTAAAACCTCGGGCAGTTCAAAGAGCTGGTTTTTCTTTATTTCAACTAACCTAAGACCGCGAGATGTATACTTATTTGCAATTGCTTTTATGGCACTAGACTTTCCTGTTCCAGCATCACCATATAACAAGATATTATTTGCAGGCATACCAGCAAGCAGTCCTTCAGTGTTTTCTACAATTTTTTTGCGCTCTTCCTCGTATCCTGGCAGGTCTTCAAGTTTTTGCATATCTGGATGTTTGACCGCAACAAGCTGCTTATTTTCTACCACAAACATATTATGCCTAGCATACATTCCATATCCTCGTGTTGAGATATTTAAAACACATTCCCAATATTGAGATACAAAGTTTTGCTCGCTAGTTTGCCACCTTGGGAGATTTGAAAAGGATTCAGTGTCATTTATGTTTGCATTTTTGAGAATACCATCTAGGGTGAGTTGTCCAAAATCTTGAAGAAATTCAAGTTCACGATTTAGTGCATTATCTAACAAAGCGTTAGCGCCTTGGCCGTCTATTGCATATTTTGTAATGTAGACGTTTTCATCTTCTAAAACTGCATTTAACAGATAGTCTGTCCAACATGTGCAATTTTCAAATAGTTTACTTTCAAACTGTGCCAGTGCTTGCAAGAGGGGTAGCTCGTCTTTAAGAGTTACCGCGCAAGATAGTGCATCTTTAAGAGACGAAATAACAGGGTCGGATAAGAGATTTCTAAATATTACAAGCGAATTTAGTTTGCAAAATAAATCGTTAATATAGTTTGACATTTAGTATCCTTTGTTTATATAAGACGCGTTTTCTTGATTATGCCCTCAATTTTTAAAACGCAACCTAGGTACACATTTTGTTGTACACTCTCTTGAATTGCACAAGTCATAGCACACCACACAAGACTTCCGACTGCGCCCAAAACTGCAATCTGCTACCTTATACGTTTGCAAATTTTTTGCATTTAAAGTGCGTGACTATAATAACAGTGTAGAGGCAAATTTAACATAAATTTTATATAAGAGAGGTTTGACAGGTAAAATGCAGCTCAATGGGTCTCAGATTTTTGCAAAAGTTCTTATAGAACAAGGTGTAGATACTGTATTTGGATATCCAGGGGGAGCCGTTTTAAATCTCTATGACGAGTTGTATAAAAATCAAGATAAGATAAAGCATATCTTGACGGCGCACGAACAAGGTGCGTCACATGCAGCAGATGGATATGCTCGCTCAACAGGCAAAACAGGTGTTGTGATTGCAACAAGCGGTCCTGGTGCTACCAACTTAGTAACAGGAATTGCAACCGCATATATGGATAGCATTCCAGTTGTAGCTTTTACGGGTAATGTGGGAACTCCATCTTTGGGAAAAGACAGTTTTCAGGAGGTATATACTGAGGGTATTATGCTTCCTGTTAGCAAGTATAGCTTTACGGTTCGCAAAGTAGAAGATCTAGCCTCAATAATGCGTCGTGCATTTAGAATTGCACAAACTGGTCGCAAAGGACCTGTGGTTGTTGATATTCCTAAAGATGTTACAGCAAATTCGTGTGAGTTTACACCAGCAAAAGCCGAGGTAAGACACACAATTACTACTTTTGATGAAGACAAAGTTAACAAGGCTGTTGAGATGATTGAAAATGCCGAGCGTCCAGTGTTTCATATTGGAGGCGGTGTTAGGGATGCCGATGGCTGCGAGCTAGTTCGAGAGCTAGCGCACACAACCAATATACCTTGCACTTACACACTTATGGGAGCGGGCACTATTCCTTATAACGATAATCTCAATCTGGGAATGCTGGGTATGCACGGCACTTACACCGCAAACAAAGCAGTTGCCGAGGCAGACCTAGTGATAGCAATTGGAACTAGATTTTCTGATCGTGTTGCTCTAAATCCTGCTAAGTTTGCCGATAAAGCAAATCTAATTCAAATTGACATTGATGCTAGTGAGCTAGGAAAAAACGTTGATGTAGATTTGGCATTGGTGGGAGATGCCGCATTTATTATAAATGCAATTTCTGAGCGAGTTCAAAACACCGATTATGACAGGTGGCATGAGCAGATTAATGAATGGAGAACAAAAGATTTTGTTCCTCCACATAGCGATGAGACAATTTTGCCCCAGCAGCTAATAGAAGAAATTTGCGACTTCTGTGGCGAAGATGCATACTATGTAACCGACGTTGGTCAGCACCAAATGTGGGCAGCTCAGTATATAAAACACATGGACAGCAGGCATTTTATTACTAGTGGCGGACTTGGAACTATGGGCTTTGGCTACGGAGCAGCAATTGGGGCACAGGTAGCACTTGGCAATGACACTAGGGTAGTTATGCTTACAGGCGATGGCAGTTTCCATATGAATCTCAACGAGTGTTGCACTGCTGTTAGCTATAACCTCCCAATAATCACAGTAATTTTTGACAATCAAGTGCTAGGCATGGTGCGCCAGTGGCAAAAGGCCTTCTATGGCGGACGCTATTCACAAACTGATCCTCATAGAAAAACCGATTATGTTACACTTGCCAAAGGTTTTGGAGCTAAAGGATATAGCTGCAATACTATGCCTGAGTTTCGCGTAGCATTTTCCGAGGCTCTAAAAGAAAAAGGACCTGTTTGGATTCGCTGCTCAATAGGCAAAGACGAGCGCGTGTTGCCTATGATTCCAGGTGGCAAGGGTGTAGAAGACATAATAATGGAGTAGGATAATCTAATGAAGAATACACAGCGTAGAGCAATAAGCCTTCTTGTTGATAATAATAGTGGTGTTTTAGCTAGGATCTCTAGTCTGTTTTGTCGCAAGGGATTTAATATACACAGCATTTCGTCTTCAACAACCAATGATCCGCTTTATTCGCGTATTACTGTTACGGTTGATGGTGAGGAGACAGATGTTTCTCAGCTACTAGCACAAACAAACCGGCTAGAGGATACAATTAAAGTTTTTGAGCTCGACCCCAGCAATAGTTTGCAGCGTGAACTTTTGTTAATTAAGGTTTTTGCCGATAAAACAAATAGAATTGAACTTCACGAGATTGCAAATATATATAAGGCAAAGATTTTGGATCTCTCTCCCGCGAGTATGGTTTTTGAGCTTACGGGCAGTCCCGAGAAAATAGACGCGTTTGTTGGCATGTTTGCAAATTATGAAATTTTGGAGATGTGCCGAACAGGAGTGACGGCAATGGATCGAGGCGGCATGCATTTTCGTCCAGAAAAACCTGAGCAAGATGCGGTGGAATAGAGCAAGGTTTACGCTTAAGACACAAAACCAACAAACATTTGGAAAGAGGATTTTTGAAAAGAATATTCTTTACATCAGATTTGCACCTTGGCGATTTTGGTATGATACGCAAACTAGATCGTCCGTTTGAATCAGTTGGAGAAATGAATGAAAAGCTCATAGAAAACATAAATTCATGTGTTTTACCCGATGACGTTTTATATATTTTGGGAGATGTTTCTAATCGTATAGGTCGCGATGCTTCGGCTAACATAATTAGAAATATCAATTGCAAAAATCTCCATCTAATCAAGGGCAATAACGACAAAGATTATTCTGGACTGGATTTATTTAAGTCTATAGAGGACTATAGAGAGTTTAAACACAAGCCATCAAATACGCGTTTTTGTCTGTTCCATTTTCCTATACGCAATTGGGCGGGGCAACGTGGAGGATCGGTTCAACTTCACGGACACATTCACTCAAAAGGCAGTAGATATAATACAAATAATTTTGAGAGACAAAAATGGCAATACGATGTTGGAGTAGATGCCAATGATTATTGCCCAGTTAATATCGAACACATTATGAGCTTAATTGAGCAATATTCAAAGTAGTTTTGTTGTGGTTGTGTTTTAAAAGCATACTAAAACCCGCAAAAAAAAGTGCGCACAAAAAGTGCGCACCAAAAGCTCGCAAAACCCGCACTCACAAAAAACTTTACAGCTCAGGATCCAAATCAACCATCATAAGATAAATATTGTCGCGTAAAAGTTTGGCTGCACCTCTAGATATATGTCCATCTTCAAGCAGCGTGGTTACCTCTTCTAGCTCAAGATTATATGCATCTCTCTCTAGCTCCATTAGCTCTGGAGATTTGCGAGCAAAAGCTGCAACATTAAACGGCGAGACAGATACACCCTCAACACTCGATTGATGAGCCATAAGGCGCTCTTTGATTACATTATCAGGAATCGATGGATCGCCCGTAGGATCTCCGTCTCCTAATAAACTCTCCAAATAGTCCACTGCTTTTTGCTCGAGCATTAAACGCACATTTACGCGGGGGCGTCTAACGGGATATCCCAAAAATCTTTTAGCAACATTTGCACTATAACTTGCAACAAGTTTGATAGCAGAAGGAATGTGGAGCAAAACAGCTGCAATCACTTGACCATAACTGTTTTTATGCGTCAAGAGGCGTCTAGCCTTGGCAATTCTGAGCATGTTTCTTGTTATTTCCATCTCAGGTGCTTGCTTTGAATCCTCAATTTTTTTAAGCTCGCTATATTGAACATCTAGCACTTTAAGCCTTAGCTTTACAGTTTCATCAGAGTCTAAGTCCCACTCGGTTCTAATTCTGTTTATGCGGTCGTTATATGCAAGAACAACACTTCTTAGTGCAGCTGCGTTGTAGTTATCACTTTCGTCTAAGAGATGTTTGATTACGCGATTTAAAATACCAATCTTTATCTCTGCAAGCTCCTCATCTGTCTCTGGCAGACCGCTTGTTACGCTTTTATCTGGAGCAGGAGCAAGTATCGGCAAGAAAAAGTTAGCGAGCAAAAGCGTGCAAAAAATCACGCCTGATGCCAAAAATATAAGAAGTTCCCTATGCGGAAATGCCTCCCCTGTAGACAACAAATAAGGGATAGACATTACTATCGAAAGCGTAACTGCACCCTTTGCGCCTCCTAAGGTGGTTATAAGTGCATGGCGCAAGTTAGGAAACCTAGATACAGGCAAATCGCTGTCTTTTTCGTCTAATTCGTCAGACATCTCCTTAATTAGCAGAGGATCATAGATAGTTGAGTTTAGGGCTGCACGTCTTTTTTCGCGCCTTAGCTGTTTTTTCTTGCGCTCGTTTAGTCTCTCTCCAACAAAGACCCACAAAAAGCGCACACCAACAACAACTGCGGTTAAAATCAAAACAAGTGCAATGAGGGTCTCGTTGGTTATGGCAGCATCAGTCCATTGACGATAAACAATTTGAGGAAGCTGCATCCCTAAAAGCACAAAAACAATACCCTCTAAGATATATTTTATTGTGCTCGAAACAGTGGAAGAAGCAATTCCAAATTTTGCAGAATTTGGCCCCATAACTTTCTTCGTATATGTGCTTAGCAAAAGACCTGCAGAAACTACTGCCAAAATGCCGCTTACATGAGTTACGTCAGATAGCAAAAATATAATAAATGGGTTCAAAATTTCGAGCGTTACATTAAATGCAAGGGTGTCTATACCACGTTCGTGAAAAAGCATTTGCAATCTATGTATTATCATTGCCAAAATAATTCCAAATGCAATGCCTCCAAAAAACTCCATCAAAAAGCTTATAGAAGCATCTGCAAGAGAAAACTCACCAGCCACGGCTGCAGTAACTGCAAACTGAAATGCCACGATTCCAGATGCGTCGTTTAAAAGGGCCTCACCTTGCAAGATTGCATCTTCTTTTTCGCCTAGCTTAGCAGAAGATTTTAGCGAGGTCACAGCAACAGCATCAGTAGGACCTAATGCAGCTCCCATTGCACACGCAGCAGCCAAAGACGTTGCCGGTACCAACAAATATGTGGCGCATCCCACCGCTAGCATTAAAACAATTACAAGGCCAATTGCTAGCGACAATATTCGACGTCTGTTTTTCCATAGAGCAATTATATTTGCTTCACGTGCCTCAAAATAAAGCAGGGGAGAAATAAAAAGCAGCAAAAACATTTCTGGGTCAATTTGAGGTACGTTATAATGCGTAATTGTAATAGATAAAATTGCTCCCAAAAAAATTTGGATAATTGGGGCGGAAACTTTAGGAATTAGTTTGCCTATAATTGATGAGACAATCACAGCACCGCTCATCAAAAGAACTATTTCTAATGTTTGCACTCTCTTACTCCTAATATGCTAGCAATTTGCTAGCAGTTGATAATCATCAATAACATTCACTATTCCAAATCTTTAAGTTCATCTGCCCATATTTGAACAGATGCATCGCTTGGCATTCGCAAATCTCCACGTGGAGAAAGTGCAACCGAGCCAACCTTAGGACCATCGGGCATACAAGAGCGCTTAAACTGCTGAGAGAAAAATCTTTTATAAAAGCTCTTTAACCACTTTAGAATTTCTTCTGAACTATACTTAGACTCAAACGCCATCTTTGCCACGCGGTATATTTTTGCTGGGCAAAAACCAGCCCTTAACATGTAATATAAGAAGAAATCGTGCAAAATGTATGGCCCTACAACCTCTTCTGTCTTTTGCGATATTTTGCCATCTTTTGTGGGCAATAGTTCAGGGCTTATTGGTGTGTCTAGTATTTTTTGCAAAACATCTTGCAATTTTGGATCTTCGCAATTCTTTGCATAATACTGAACAAGGTATTTAACCAACGTTTTTGGAATCGAAGAATTTGGAGCATACATCGACATATGGTCGCCGTTATATGTTGCCCAACCAAGCGCAAGCTCCGATAAATCTCCTGTTCCAACAACAATTCCACCATATTGGTTAGCCAAATCCATGAGAACCTGTGTTCGCTCACGCGCTTGTGCATTTTCGTATGTCACGTCTTGGCTGCTTGGGTCATGTTCAATATCAACAAAATGAGTCAAAACTGCATTTTTGATATTTATGGTGCGAAGCGTAGAACCCAAACAAGTTGCTAGCTCGCAAGCATTTTTATATGTGCTATCCGAGGTTCCAAAGCATGGCATTGTAACAGCTATAATTCCAGCACGCTCAAGTCCTAAATAGTCAAAAGCGTTAGCCGCCACCAATAAAGCTAAGGTAGAGTCCAAACCTCCAGACACGCCTATTATTACATGCTTGCACCCAGTGTGTTCAATGCGCTTGGCTAATCCCATCGATTGAATTTTAGATATCTCATAGCTTCGCTCGTCGCACTCAGATGTGCTACTAGGAACAAATGGCGTTGGATCAAACTTGCGATTTAGCTTGGTCTCACATAGTTGAAGATCAAAACACACTATCTCGTAGTCATCCGCATTTTGAACTGGAAAAGTGCTCATCCTGCGACGCTCAAAAACCAGTCTATCCACATCGATATCTGCAAATGCAATTTCGTTTTTAAATTGAGGAGACTGCGCAAGCATAATTCCATTTTCTGCAATTAAACCTTGGCCTGAATATACAACGTCTGTTGTAGACTCTCCAATTCCAGCATTTGCATATGCATATCCACAAACAAGCCTAGCACTTTGGGAGCAAACAAGCGTTTTTCTATATGCACTTTTGCCAACAATCTCATTGCTAGCCGACAAGTTTGCAACAATTGTGGCTCCAGCAAGCACGTGTTTTGTGCTTGGAGGCTCTGTTACCCAAAGATCTTCGCATATCTCAGCGGCCACCGCAAGATTTGGAACCTGATTGCATTGCAGCAAGATATTTGCGCCAAATGGAATCTTGCGATCGTCCCATAAAACCCAAGATACACCCTCATCTTTTACAGGCACAAAATGCCTTGTTTCATAAAACTCGTTATAGCTAGGAATATTGCTTTTTGGAATAAAGGCAATCACGCGACCACCACAAATAGCAGCAGCAACGTTGTAGAGCTTTGATCCCTTTTCAAATGGAAGTCCAACAAATATAAGAGCATCAATATCCTTGACGGCTTCTTCAATTTTGCGGAGTGTATCTTTTGCAGACTTAAGCAATTTGTCTTGCAAAAATAAATCCCCGCAAGCATATCCTGTAATGCACAGCTCCGGCAACACGCATATTTTTGCACCTTGGGATGCCATTTTCTCAATTAAATCTATTGCATTTTGAGCGTTTTGCTTGCAATTTGCTACTTCAATTTTTGGAGCTCCAACTGCAACTTTTATAAATCCATCGTGCATATTTGCGTGCCACCTCCTACGATCTCATTTTTCAAATGTTTATCCAAACCTGTACTCTTAAAAAAGAAAAACATCCATAATATTTATGTTAATCATTTATATAAAACCAATATGAAAAATTTATATCGATATTTTGTTTTTTAAATTGTAAAGCATATTATGTTTGCAGCGCGTCTGCCGTATAGTGAGTGCGTCATTGATAATTCAAGCTTTACCTGCAAAAATAATAAAGCGCACAAAAAAACTACATTTTAGATATTTAATTTTTAACAAAATTAGGAGGAACTACGTGAAAAATCTAAAAAAACAATCCATAGCGATAGCACTTGCAATGGTTATATGTCTTGTTTTTGCAAGCACATCTGCCTTTGCGTTAGAGCAAGACACAGCAGGCAACGCATCTGCATCAAGCGAGTCTATAACAACTCAAAAGGTCGACTCAGATCTCTATTGGGCAGGAGATACAACAAACATTTCTCAAGCAGAAGTTGGCGGAGATATAATAGCTGCTGGCAATTCGATTGAGACAAACTCCACAAATGTTGCTGGCAATATTAGGGCTGCCGCAAACTCGCTTGTATTTAACTCAACAAAAATTGCAAAAAATGCCACAGTAGCAGGAAATACTGTTAGATTCGGTCAAGGCACCTCTGTTAATGGATTATACATTGCAGCATCTGATGCAAGTTTTTATGGCACAGCAAAATGTCTTCACATTGCATCTTCAACAGCAATAATTGATGGAACTGTAGAGGGAGATGTTGAAATTAGCGCAGCAACAGTTGTTGTTGGCGACAATGCCAAGATTACAGGAACGCTAAAAATCTCTTCAAGCACAGAGCCTAGTATTTCTCAGTCGGCAAGCATTAATGCAAAGGAAATATCTGTAAATTCTGGCGCAATGGCCGGACTTCTTACAGGTATTACTGCTGCTTTTATGATTGCGCTTGTTGTAGTAATTTTGTCTACTTTGGTAATGTCTGTTCTTATTGCTGCACTTCTAAAAAGACCTGTTAATGCAAGTGCCGAGATGTTTCAAACTTCTCCAGCTGGAGTGCTAATAACTGGTTTTGTTTCCATAATAGTCGCTCCGCTTGTATGTGTTTTGCTGCTTGTATTTACGGTTACTATACCTCTTTCGATTGCACTTATATGTGCAATAATTGCACTTTTGTGCGTTGCTGTTCCATTTACTTGTGCCGCAGTTGGCAAAATGTTATTTAAGAATATGAATAGTATTTTGTCTGCGTTAATAATTGCAGCTATTGCAGGAGTGTTAACACTTGTTCCATTTGTAGGACCTGCAGTTTCAGTGTTTAGTACCATGTATTTGTTTGGATATTGTGTGCGTGCGCTATTCTTCAAGGTTAAGGCAGATAATGCAAATAATCCTGTTGTGCCGCCAGCAAATCCAACAACCTCAAATACTCCACAACAATAATAGCTTGCGCGTGGGTAAATTTTATATACACACATGTTTTAAAAACGTGCATAATTAAACTAGGTGAGCAAAGTTAAACACCGGCAAGCACCGGCTAATGCAAATAATCAAAGGCGAACAAATAGTCCGTTGTATCAAAAAAATATAACGGACATTTGTTTTTATAAAAAATAAATCTTGGGCATATCCAAATCAAAAGGGGAATAAATATGGAAGCCAAAACCGAAGAAGTCATAAATGTTATTGGAGGCAACACAATAACAGGAACCGTTCAAGTGCGAGGGGCAAAAAACTCGGTTCTAAAGCTGATGGCTGCATCTATTATTGCGCCTGGAAAATACCATATAACCAATGTGCCAGGAATTTCGGATGTGCATGTTATGGGGCAAGTTATTGAGACTCTAGGAGCGAGTGTTCTAAATAAAGATCATGAGTTGTATATTGATACAACTTACGTTTCTACATATGAGACACCATATGAGCTAGTTGCCAAGATGCGTGCCTCCATATCTGTTTTGGGCCCTTTGATTGCTAGATTTGGACGTGCAAAAGTAGCAATGCCTGGAGGATGTCGTATAGGTTCGCGCAAGCTAGATATGCATATTCAGTCGCTAGAAGCTTTGGGTGTTGTTTTTGAAGCTTCGCATGGCTATATAGAGGCTAATGTTCCAGATGGATTGCATGGCGCAAATGTGTCGCTTGATTTCCCTTCGGTTGGTGCCACCGAAAACTTGATGATGGCAGCTGTTGCTGCACAAGGTCAAACCACTATCGAAAATGCTGCCCGAGAGCCAGAAATATGCGATCTTGCAAATTTCTTAAACGAAATGGGCGCAAACATTAGCGGAATGGGCAGCCCCATAATAACCATTGAGGGAACTAGCGAACTTCATCCATGCGAGGAGCACAGCGTTGTTGGAGACAGAATAGAAGCTGGCACATTCTTGGTTGCTGGCGCTTTATGCGAAGGTCCACTAACAGTTGTTGGTGCAGATCCAAATAATCTAAGACGCGCTTTGGCGGTTTTAGCACATATGGGCGTAGATATTACAGAAGATGGCGACTCCATAACTGTGTCTCGTACAGGCGAGATAAAGCCTTGCGATATTCAAACTTTGCCTCATCCCGGTTTTCCAACAGATCTTCAAGCGCAGTTTATGGTTTTATCTACAATTGCAAATGGAAGCTCAGTAATAACAGAAAACGTTTTTGAAAACAGATTTATGTTTGCTTCAGAAATTACAAGGATGGGAGCAGACGTTAGAGTTGATGGACATCATGCAATTATTGAAGGCGTAAAACAGCTCTCGGGAGCACCTGTGCAATCTAGTGATTTGCGCGGTGGAGCAGCCTTGGTATTAGCTGGACTTGCTGCAGATGGGCAGACTACGGTGTATCAAATTCAGCACATTGATAGAGGATATGAAGACTATGTTGGCAAGCTTGCATCGGTAGGTGCCAACATAGAAAGAACCGCTGCCCTAGTAGAATTTGCAAATAGAGGATAATTTGCTTTATCCTTTTAATGTTGAATTTGGATATGCGAACAAATTCTGATTGTTTGTTTTGTTGTTTTTGGTCGCATGTTTAATTTGAACGATAAGCCAAGACTCATGGAGGTCAAAGGTTATAAGTTGCAGCCAGGCATGCAAATTGCTAGTTTTATAAACGAAGATGCAAAATTAAATGCCACTTGCGGCTTATATATGCCTCTTTTAATGGTGTTTTTCTGTTGAAATTGTGAGGATTGCAAATAATGCAGATAAGTGTGTCACCATATAGTGGGTCGAGACCTATGAGGTGTTTATGAGTTCAAAAAGAACTAAAAAAACTACGTCAGCTCAAAATGGCGATTATTCAAGAGCCGCACATGTGCGAAATTCATCGCACAAAAAAGCTGGACGTGATTATTCTAGAAGTCAAATTAGCCACGTGGCTACTTCATCGGAGCGAAATGCTGGCGGTTATAGTAGGTCAGTATCGCGTGACAACTATTCAAAACTTCGCAAAAAAAACAAGAGGCGCAAACACATTGTTATTACGGTAGTAGTGGTTGCGCTTGCTTTGGTTTTGGGCGGCGGAGCAGCTGCGCTTGGATGGATAGGAATGGTTAACAGCCAACTCCAAGGTGGACTTGGAGACCTAGGTGATGTTTTGGTTCGCACACAATCCTCAGATCCATACTATATGCTTTTGATGGGAACAGACGGTCGCGAAGAAAACGAGCCTGATAGAACAGATACCATTATTTTGGCAAGAATTGACCCCAAAAATAAACGAGCAGTTTTGGTTTCTATTCCTAGAGATACACGTGTTCAAATTGAAGGTCATGGATATCAAAAAATAAATGCTGCTCATGCATATGGTGGAGCTAAAGGCGCGGTTCAGGCTGTATCAAATTTTGCGGGTGTAGAAATTTCGCACTACGCAGAGATTGACTTTAGTGGCTTTAAAGGTTTAGTGGATACACTTGGAGGCGTTGAGGTAAATGTTCCATTTGCAATTGAAGACTGGGATGCAGGTGGTGAGGTTGACGCAGGCACTCAAGTCTTAGACGGCGAGCATGCGCTAATATTCTGTCGTTCTAGAAATACATCTATTGGAGACTACCAACGACAAGCCAACCAAAGAATGTTCTTGCAAGCGCTAGCTTCTAAGGTTTTGCAAGCCGATGCTCCAACAATGCTTTCGGCTGTAAACTCTATTGCAGGTGCTGTGACCACAGATATGGATGTGCAAACAATTGTTGGGTTGGCCAACGAGCTAAGCGGCATGTCAACTGACAATATTTATACCTACACGGTTCCTTCATCTCCAAAAACTATAGATGGAATTTCGTATGTTATTGCAGATGAAACTGCGTGGAAAAACATGATGGCAACTATAGATTCTGGAGGAATTCCTGACTCTCAAGACGAAAGCTTATCTGGAGTTGTATCAGACGAATACAAAAATTCATCTGGAACAACTGAGTCGTCTAGTTCTACATCGTCGGTAAATGTGCAAAGGTCTTCGTATCCTCTAACTGTTAGAAATGGCGGAGGAGTCGAAGGCTCTGCAAGCCAAGCAGCTTCTAAGCTACAAGCTCAAGGCTATACAATTAATGATACGGGCAACACCAATCAGTTTGTATATGACAGCACACTGGTGATTTATAACGACGAGGCAGACAAGCAGGTCGCAAATGATATCGTTAATGTTTTGGGCACTGGTCAGGTTGTAGCGTCTAATAACAGATACTCATTTGATGGCAAACTCATGGTGATTGTGGGTTCTGACTGGAAGAACTAGTCTTTTTTTAGATCTTGCCTGTGATTTAAGTTTTTTAAAGCAGCTCCCTTTTTATGAGGGCTGCTTTTTTTAATTTGTAATGACGTAGCAAAACTCGATATAGCATGTTTGAAAAAAATATATCGATGCCTTATGTTACATAATGCATCGCACTACAATCTATTACATTATCTTGTTATTTCTACCGATATACATCTTGTGTGTCTGAATATATTATAATATCTATGTAGTAGTTTGATTTTATTGCGTTGTGTATTGGAGGGATGCACAACGCAAATTTATATCTTGCTCATGTTTTGAACTTGAGTGGTTTAATAAAGAGAGAAGGCTCATTATGAGTGGTAGTGCTTCAAAAGAATCTGAAGATATTTTTTTTGAACAAGCTGTGCCAAGAAAAAAACGTGTTGCGAAGCTTGGTGAATTTACACAATCTTCAATCAAGGCTGCGGGAATAATGCTCTTAGCTGCAGTTATTGCTTTAATTGTTGCAAATACTAGTGCTGGAGATGGATTTGTTGCATTTTGGAATACAGAGCTATCAATAGGGCTTGGAGACAGTAAAGTAAGCATGTCGCTTGCTCTCATCATAAATGACATCTTAATGGCAATTTTCTTTTTGTCGGTAGGTCTTGAAATAAAATACGAGATGACAGTAGGACAGCTATCGGATTTTCGCCAAGCAATTTTGCCAATAGGCGCTGCATTTGGTGGAGTAACGATGCCACTAATAATCTATCTGATTATAAACTCCGGTCATCCAGAGTCTATTGGTGGTTGGGGAGTTCCAACTGCAACAGACATTGCATTTGCTCTAGGCGTGCTCTCGCTTTTGGGTTCAAAGGTTCCCTCTGGCGTGCGCGTATTTTTAAGCACACTTGCTGTAGCAGATGACATAATAGCAATATTTATAATTGCACTGTTCTATGGGCAAGCCCCCTCCGCATTTTGGCTTATAGCCGCAGCAGCAGTTATATTGGTTTTAGTAGCCATGAACCGCCTGCATATATATTCACTGGTTCCATATCTGTTGATTGGCTGCGTTTTATGGTATTGCGTTTTTATGTCGGGTGTGCACTCAACAATTGCTGGAGTTGTGCTTGCCTTTACAATTCCTGCAAATGCGTGTGTTAATCCCAAAAAGTTTGGAAGCTGGTCGTCAAAACGTGCAGCAGATGCCATTTCTGGATATGATGCAAGCAAGCCTGTAATGGGTCAAAGCGAATATATCGACAATGCAATGAACCTCTCTAAAATCTCTCGAGAAGTAGTTCCTCCAGCTACAAGATTAAACCGCGTATTGAGCCCGTGGGTCAACTTTATGATTTTGCCACTGTTTGCGCTAACAAATGCTAATGTTGCAATAACCTCTCTTCCAGTAAATGATTTAATTAGCAGCCCTGTATTTTATGGCGTTTTCTTTGGATTGTTTATTGGAAAACCTCTAGGAATTATGCTTATGAGCCTAGGAATTGTGAAGTCTGGTTTGTCTAAGCTGCCACAAAATGTAACTTGGTCGCATATGCTCGGTGCCGCAATGCTTGGCGGAGTAGGCTTTACGATGGCCATTTTTGTTGCAAACTTGTCTTTTGTGGATCTCGAACTAACCGTAATAGCAAAGACGGCAATCTTAGCAGGTTCTGCTGTATCTGGAATCTTAGGATATATATATTTATATTTGCGTTCAAAGGTTTCTAAGCAAGATGAGAAGGCTTGCAAATCGAGTATGACTCAAGAGTGTTCTGAATGAAAATACGAACTGAAGATGGAAAGATGAATTCCTTGTTTGTTTGCGAGAAGTATCTCGCTGCAAAGGTTGTTTTTTCTGATACACCTGAGGATTGCAGACATGCAGCATTTGAATACTCAGATAGCGACCTGTTAGAATTTGGTCTTGACCGCAATAGCGGTTTGCTTAAGAAGATGGTATTGGTTCTTAATAACCACTTTTCAATCTGTAATACAGTGCTTGACGCCCCTACAGCTCCAGATTGTATGCTGTACTGTGATTTGCCAAGAGAATACTACTGTGATTTTTTTAGTACAACTATCTATGCGAATGGGCTTCATCTTAGGCTTTCGACTAGAAAATCAACATCGTATGCTGCATGTGGAGACATCGTATTTGGTTTGGACAAACACGACGAGCTAGTTGATGTCTTCATAAAAAGACTTTCTAGAGAAGAAGTTGCACATGTAATCTATGAGCTTAAGGCTTAAATTAGAGTTTTTAACTTAATAAACTTTTTTAGTGAGAATTAACTTGCGAACTATGAGATCATAACGGATTAAGCGTTGTTACGCTGGTTTTGCCGTTAATGGCATTTTTGTGTGTAATATTTATCGAGATTGCATTCCTACTCTTTTGTGGTGTTAATATGTGGGAAGTGATAAATCTCTGCATATTTAAAAGCGCATCACTTTAGAGATTATAAAAATGCTATGTAATTTAGAAACAAGGAGGATTTAAAATGTCTTGGTATAAAAATTGTGGTGTTTGGGCATTTATTGGTGGCGTAGCAGTAACTTGCGCAGGAGCCGCACTTGCATCTAGCAAAACTGTTAGAAACTTTGCCGTCAAAGGTGCTGCAAAAGGAATGCTTGCAGCCGATAACGCACAAGCTGCTCTTCAGTCTATTAAAGATGATGCAGAAGACTTGGCAGCAGACGCAAGATTAGAGGCTAAAGAAGAGGCAGCACGCAAGGCTCGTATTGCTGAGATTGAGGCAAGAGTTCGCAAGCAAGTAGAAGAAGAGCTTGCAGCACAAGATGCTAAGAGCGAGGCATAATCTTTTAGCTTATATGCAAAGGATTGTTTAGTAGATAAATTTGCAATAAAAACTAGTCTAGGGTTAAAAAACATTATAAGGCGGTGCTTTTGGTGCCGCCTTTATTTGATAGTGAGATAAGGTATGTATTATAAGATTGTTCACGAACAAGAATGTAGACTTAGAGTAAGATGCGGCAAGCAGGTTTTTGATAATGACGAGATGCGCGGAATCTCGCTCTATTTGCAGCAAGTAGAGGGCGTGGTAAATGCCATAGTTAGACCTGCTAATGGCTCAATTTTAATAGAGTATGAGGCTGGATCTAAAGATAATGTAATAGATGCCTTAGATGGTCTAGATGTTTTAAATCTTCCAAAAACAAGCGAAGATGCAAAGGCAGACACACTTGCAATAGACAATGATTTTTATTTATCGCTTAGCAAAACTGTGTTGAGTAGATATATTAGAAAACTCATTTTGCCTCCCTTTATTAGGCATATTTGGCTTACGATAAGGCTTACAAAGTACATATATAAAGCACTAAAGTGCCTGATAAGAGGACACTTGGGTGTTGAGGTTCTAGACGCAACTGCACTAAGTGTTGCAGTTTTGGCAAAAGACTTTAACACAGCTAGCTCTGTGATGTTTTTGCTAAAGATATCTGATTTGCTATCGGATTATACAGAAGCTCGCACGCATAGTGCAATGCGTGAGAATATGTCGATATGTGCAGAGACAGTATGGATTGTAAGAGACAACGTAGAGATTGAAACTCCGATAGAAGATGTTCAAGTTGGAGACCTTATAAGAGTTCGCATGGGTTGTTTGGTTCCTATGGACGGCATAGTAGAAGACGGAGTAGCTGAGGTCAACGAAGCTTCGATGACAGGGGAGAGCGCACTTGTTCGCAAGTCAAAGGGCTCTACTGTATATGCTTCTACAGTGGTTGACGAGGGTTCTCTGTTGATAAAAACAACTGCGCTAGCTGGACAATCTCGCATTGATCATATAGTTGATATGGTAGAAAACTCGCAAACACTAAAGGCATCTGCACAAAGTGAGGCAGAGCGTTTGGCGGAGTCGATGGTACCTGTGAGCCTTGGAGTCTTTGCGTTTGAGCTTCTTATAACCAAAAACTTAAGACGAGCAATGAGTGTGTTGATGGTTGACTACTCTTGTGCAATAAAGTTGGCTGCTCCTGTGGCTGTTATGTCGGCGATGCGTGAGGCCACAAGGTGCAAAGCTGTTGTTAAAGGCGGCAAGTATTTAGAGGCACTAGCCAATGCAGACGCAATCATATTTGATAAGACTGGAACTCTTACAAAGGCAAAACCCGAGGTAGAGAAAATACTGATTTTTGGAGACAATAGCGAAGAGGATCTTTTGAAGGTTTCTGCTTGTTTGGAGGAACACTTTCCGCATAGCATGGCTCGCGCAATTGTGCGCACTGCGTCTGAGAGATCGCTTAATCATCGCAACGAAATGCATGCCGATGTTGAATATATTGTCTCACATGGAATTGCAAGCAAAATTAACGGCAAGCGTGTGTGTATAGGCAGCGCTCACTTTATTTTTGATGATGAGCATGTGGAGCGTCCGCTGAATTTAGAGGAAAGATTGAAGGCAGAAGCCGATTGTTACTCAACTGTCTTTTTGTCTATTGAGGGTAAGCTAGAGGGCGTGCTTTGCATAACGGACCCCCTAAGAAAAGAATCTAAACAAGTAATTGAAAACTTGCGTGAATGTGGCTTTAAACATATCGTTATGCTTACAGGTGACTCCGAAAATTGTGCATCAAATGTTGCTCGTGAGCTGGGTATAACTGATTATAAATCGCAAGTGCTTCCAGAAGACAAGGCGTCATATGTGGAGTCTTTGAAGGCGCAGGGTTGCACGGTTGTTATGGTAGGAGATGGCATTAACGACTCTCCAGCACTAGCTGCTGCAGATGTTTCGGTTGCTTTATCGGATGCAAGCGATATTGCTAGAAGTGTTGCAGATATTGCAGTTGTAGATTCTTCGCTAGACGTGTTGGTTGAAATGCGACAGCTTTCTCAAAAACTGATGGATAGAATAAACAAGTCTTATGGATTTATTATTACGTTTAACTCTGCTTTGATAATTTTGGGACTAGTTGGAGTTATGCAGCCGGCAACCGCAGCACTTTTGCATAACGCGTCAACAGTCGCACTAACTGCTGCAAATACGCGTTCGCTTTTGGACTAGTTTTGAGTAGGCGAGTGTTGGCGAGTGAGTGTTGGTGAGTAATTGCTAAGACAGCAGCTACTCACCAAATTTTGCGTATAAAAAACTAGAAGAAAAACCCATCAATTTCATCTTCTAGCCATGAGAAGTAGTTGCGCATTGCATCAAAATCAGCATGCGCATCTCCACAATACATGAGGTCATAGCATATTTCTTCACTATCAAAAGTTCGACCTGTAAACTTAAAACCGTTCTTTTCATAAAAATGCAATCTGCGAATACGGTTGTCTCTATCAGCTGGATCTTCTGTGCCATCTAGTTTAGAAACAGTCTCAATATCTAGCGCAACTTCTTGATCTGGGTACAAAGAAGCAACCGCTTCAAGAGAAGCGGAACCATACCCGCCACCACGCAGCGAAGAATCAATTGCAAGATATAACAAATAAGTTATATTAGGCATCCTTTTTGGATGATTTAAGACACAAGCCAAGCCTATAACCCGATTGCCATCTGGCTTATTATTATCAGTCAATCCATAAAGAGTTATTCCCTTAACCATATGAGCTGATTTAGCCAAAACTGTATCAAAGTCTATACGTTCGGCTTCAGGAAAACTCTCGATATAGATATCGCGAACTTTGTGTTGCTCGTCTGCGCTCAAATTATCATATTGAACTAGAGTAAGCTTTGAGTTACATTTTTTTGAGCTGGTTGTTTCATCATTATTTTTTGTCATGAGCTTTATCCTTCTTATCTCTATTAATCCAAAGTGTTATAACTGCTCCAACTACAATCGGCAAGTAGAAAGTTAGAAGTCTCCACACAAATACAGATAGTGCAATTGCAGATGTATTTGGATAGATTGCCGACATAAACACTGCATAACTTCCCTCGGCAGCTCCCATGGCTCCAGGCGTTGGCACAAAAGAAGAAATCATATATACAAAAGATTGACAAGCAATTATCGTTAAAAAGTCGGCACCAACAACGCCTAGTCCGCATGCAACTGTATAAGATATAGCAAAGTATCCCGTTAGCTGCACAAATGTAAGTCCAATGCTTTTGAGCAATAACTTTGGCTTGCGAACAAGATAGTGAACCTCTTTATAGGCATCGTCCAAGGTAGTAGTTGTTTTTTCGATTGTTTCGTCATAATTTTTTACAATACGGATTTTGCTCATCAATTTTATGAACCACTTTACAACCCTAAGGGTTGTTTTGCGCATAAAGGCAAGTGCTAGCAGTCCTAAAAGCAGCACCATGCCTCCGATAAATCCAATTCCAACCAAAACCATCAGATGCGGATATTGCTCCGAAAAATAATTAAAGCGCACAATCAATACCAGTGCGCAAAATGTGGTTGTTGTTATTTGATAAGTTATAAATCTGCACAAAAGCATTGGCATAGATTTTGAAAGGGGCATTCCAAAGCGAGCATAATAATAAGCCTGAAAGGGTTGGCCGCCACTGCTTAGGGGTGTAATACAGTTAAAATACTGTCCTATCATTGTGACCATCCAAGTTTTTATAAACTTAAAACCAGGCCACATTTCGTTGGCAAATACCTGCATATTGCCAGCTTCTAAAATCCAGTAAAAAATAATTAAACCGATGCTTGCAACGAGCCAATGCCACTCCATATTATTGAGAGCTTCAAGCAAATCCGAGCCCTCACCAGCAAAAACCAAACATCCCACAAGTACCAAAAAAGCCACTATAATCAATGCGAAGTTTAAAATTTTGCCCTTAACGTGGGGCTCTTCCATCTCTTTTAAGTCTTCTATTTCTTCTTCAGCCGATTCCACAGTGTGGTGTCTCCCTTTTAGTTTTTTGTTATTTTGCTTATAGGCTTTTGCATGTTTGTGTTGGCTTTATTTTCCTTTACATTATGCAAACTTAAAGACCCAGCGTGCAAACTCATATCCAGCTAGAGCAACAAATCTTCCTATGGGTGTTTTTCTGTTTACAATTCGTGCAAATGTAAATTTTAGAGCCTCATACATTTGTGGATCTTTTTGTTTGAGGTAGTTCCAGAGCTCATTTAGTTTGGCGCGAGCGTTTTTGTTTCTTAGCTTAAATGTATAAATACACGACACAGTTAGTATTGCATTTAAATACCTGCAAGCGCAGTCGGCAAGACCCCGGCTTTTAGCAGCAAGTTCGCTATAGTCTAGAGTATCTATTGCAAGCATGGCTGCCATAAATTGTTCGTCCATGTGCTTTTTGATTACATTAACATCAATCGTTTGTCCCTCTCTGCCAATTTGGTAATAATACAAATCAACATCGAGATAAAAAAGGACGTCTACATATGGCATTGGACGCAAGCATAAAAGACTATCCATATAAGATACATTTGTAGGGAGTTTTCCAATATGATCGCGAACAAGTTGTGTGCGATAAGTCATTGCATGTATCATCAGGTATTCATCGATTTTTGGATTTTTGCAAACCTCATCCCAAGTAAATGGCAAGCATGCTGGAAAAAGATTTTTATAATCAATCGTATGACTTTGATTGTTTGCAACATGGTCATATATGTAGTTTGTTATAAGCAAATCTATTTGAAAATTGCACTCAATGGTGTGCCGCAAAAAGCTCAAAACACCTGTGAGAACTTGAGTATCAAGATGATCATCTGAATCAACTACAAAAAAATATTCGCCGCGAGCTTCTTCTATTCCGCGGTTGATAGCTCCACCCCAACCACGATTTTCTTGGTCAATTGCTCTTACGATATTGGGGTATTTTGCTTGATAGTCTTTAGCAATGCTTGATGTATTGTCTTTGGATCCGTCGTTTATGACTATGACTTCTAGGTCATCGCCTGCTCCAACAAGTGAGTCTAGGCAGGTTCCAAGAAAGTCTTGTGAGTTATATGCTGGAATAACTATGCTTAAGGTTTTGAACGTAGTTATTCCTTTGTTTTTGTTTGTATAATCTATATTCAAATTTTGCATAATCAAAGATTATAACTTGAATTTGTTCTAAACTCACTTCACTATGGCTTTGCATTCTTTAGCGGCTTAAATGATGGTGGTACTTCAATAATGCGCATACATTATGAAAGTGGCGAATAGGTTCCAAGGGGGAGTTCTCTATTCGCCACTTTGTGTTGATTTGGTTTAACTTGAGGGTTTACATGCAGAAAGCTGGGACTACCCCACACGAATGGCGGGCGAGTTCGCCGCCCGGGTAGCCAGTGCTGAGTACATAGCCGAAGGAGTAGGTGTAGCCAATAACAATCGGCGAGCGAAGCCACCAGGACGTGTCGCTGTAGCCAGCAGGTTTTGAACCATCACGTGTTAGGTTCATATTAGCCAAAACAAAATTGGCAGAAGTTGGATTTGTTACATTAGTAATACACCAAGCATATTGGGAACCCTCTAGTTCAAAGGCTCGTTCACTACTACCGGATATATATTTATCTCCAAACAACTCACTATAGCTCAATAGCCAAAACTTATCTGCTGTATCACATAAGCTTGAGGATTCATTCCACGATGAACTTGATGAATTATATGTTGCTTGCGCTTTTCGCATCGATTTAACCAATCCTGCTAAATCAGAAAGTCCGCTCATACCATAACCATCACTTGAGTTCAATGTTTCTCGCATTAAAGAGCCTAACCAAGAAGTTGTGTTGTCATTAATAGAGTTCATTTTCTTAGCAGTAGGTAGAGAATGTGTTGCCATAAATGTGATAGCAGATCCATCATTGTCATGTTGCCCTACTTGAATGATACGAAATTCAATGTATTTGTTTGCAGAAGTGCTGTCTGTTACATCTGTTCCGTTCCATCTAGTGTATAGATGATAGCTGTCATCATTCATCCAGTTTGTATACATCGTTGTTAGTGCACTCTTATCTTTGTTATCAGATGTTTTTGCAAGCTGGCCATGCAAAACTTTCATATCCTCAGTTATTTGCGCTTCTGTTCTTGTAATAGATTTAGTTGGATCTATGTTTGCTTCGGTATAAGTTCCACCTGTTTTAATATAAGCAGGTGCAATCCAGTAAGCGTTGGTGTTAGTGGTTACTTCTATGCTCACGCTTACTTCTGCAGGCTTATAGTTTGTATCTGCAGGTGTATAGATTGCAGTTTTAGTTACAGTTGCAGGCACATCTCCAACGCTTTCGTCTGGGTTTTTCCAACTAAGGGTGCCGGGGTATGCACTAGGGAGTGTGGGTAGTGATACATTAGATAGCTTCTGTTTTGTGTATGCGGTAGTGGATAGTCCGCTAGGAATTTGGTTTGTTGGCAAATCTATTGGCTTTATTGTCCAAGTTGTGCTTGCTTGTCCTGCATAATCTGGAGCATTGCCTGTAATTGTTATTGTGTAGCTTC